>JBGPJH010000094.1:0-11103 GCA_041485305.1 Vicinamibacteria bacterium
AGGCTGATCACCGCTTCGGACGGCGAGATCACCGCCTTGTCCTCGATGAAGTCGCCCAGATGTGAATCCTCTTCTTCGCCGATGGGTGTTTCCAGGGAGATGGGCTCCTGCGCAATTTTCAGAATCTTGCGCACCTTCATCACTGCAATATCCATGCGCTTGGCGATTTCCTCGGAGGTGGGCTCGCGGCCGAGCTCCTGCACGAGTTGCCTGCTGGTGCGAATCAGCTTGTTGATCGTCTCGATCATGTGAACGGGAATCCGAATCGTCCGTGCCTGATCCGCAATGGCTCGCGTGATCGCCTGACGAATCCACCAGGTCGCGTACGTCGAAAACTTGTAGCCCCGGCGGTACTCGAACTTGTCCACTGCCTTCATCAGGCCGATGTTGCCTTCCTGGATGAGATCCAGAAACTGCAGTCCGCGGTTCGTGTACTTCTTGGCAATCGACACGACGAGGCGGAGGTTCGCTTCGACCAGCTCCTTCTTGGCCTGCTCGGCCTGGTACTCGCCACGCAGAATCGTGTCGAGCGTCTGCTTCAGCTCGGACGGCTCCTGCTCCAGGGCGTCGGTCATGGATCTGAGCTTCAGCTTTTGATCCTTGAGCTGACGAAGCACGTTCTTGCGGTCGTCTTCCTTCAATTTCTGCTTCTTGTTCTTCGGGTTCAGCATCCGGCCGTGCGCTTCGATCTCGCGCTGCACGGCCTTGACGTTCTCGACCGCATCCTTCATCTCGTCGATGAGGCGTCGCTTCACCGACTCGGTGAACTCGATATCCCGAATGTGCTGCGACAGATCGACACGCGACCGCATGGCGGCCCAGCGGCTGCGGCGGTATTTCCGTTTGTCCCTCGTGGTCGCACCTTTTGGCGTGTCGGCCAGCTTCTGCTGCAGCTTCTCGGCGCCCTCGTTCGCTTTGCGGACGGCGTCGATCTGCTTTTGAACCTGCCGCGACCGCTCCGCAATGCGCTCGTCGGTGATCTCTTCGTCGTTGAAGATGACCAGCTCGCGAATCGTGCGCTCGCCAATCTTCAGCCGGTCGCCGAGCTGGATGACGTTTTTGGCCACCAGCGGTGTCCGCGAGATCGATTTGATGACGGAGAGCTTGCCGCGCTCGATGCGGCGCGCGATTTCGACCTCTCCCTCGCGCGTCAGAAGCGGGACGGTGCCCATCTCCCGCAGATACATGCGAACCGGATCGTTCGTCTTGTCGAGCGTGCCCGGCGTGAGATCGAGCTCGAGTTCCTCGGAGCCTTCGGCGGTGCGGTCGATGACCTTCTCGTCCCGCATGTACTTCTGGTCCGAGTCGATGACCTCGATGCCTGCGCTTCCAAACGTGTTGAAGAGATCGTCGAGCTCGTCGGAGGAGGTGATTTCCGACGGCAGCAGCTCGTTGACCTCGTCGTACAGCAGATAGCCCTTTTCCTTGCCGATGCTGATGAGCTGTCGCACTTCGTCGTATTTTTCTTCGATCGACATCTATGTAATTCCTTGGCCCTGCGTTACATCACCTGCTCGATTTGGTGCAGGAGATCTTTCTTCTTTAGCCAGAGCGCGTCAATCTCGCTTCCGTGCTGGCCGGCCCCCATCTCTTGAAGCCGGTCGATCTCGCGTTGAATGGCCGCCCGCTCCCGCTCCCACCGCAGGCGCTTCAAGGCTCGGGCGCATTCAATCGGCGGGGCTGGGGGGCTCGAGGCGGCCGCGATGCTCGTGACGATCTGCACGCTCACGGTACTTAGACGCTGCAAAAGCAGAGATGGGATGCGATCTGCCGGCTCATTATGCAGGTTACAGGCCACCTCGAAGATTTCCCGACCAGCCAGCGCGCTCAAGTCCTCGCTTTCCAGCCCACCCAGGGCGTCCATGGCCGCGCCGACATTATGGATGAGGCTCCAAATGAGACCCTTTTCGGCGTGTTTCAGCGGGCCGAACGACGGCAGCTCCCTCTCTGTCACCCCGGTTTTCCGCTGAACCGCAGCCTTTCGAATCGCCATCCGGACGACTTCTTCAGTGACCCGAGCTTTGTGCGCGATTCTATCCGCGAATTGGTCGCGTGTCGTCGCGTCAGGAATTCTCGAGGCGACCCCCAGCATCTTGCCCAGGAACCGACGCCGGCCCTCGTCGTGTCCCAAATCGAGACCTTCGGTCGCCTGATCCAACAAGTATTCCAAATACGGGCGCGAGCTGCGTAATCTTTCACGGTAGCGCTCGGCACCCTGTCGCCTGATGAACGTATCTGGATCCTCGCCCTTGTCGAGCACAATCACATTGACGTCAAATCCTTCCGCTACAAGTAGTTCGCACGATCTCGCAGCGGCGCTTCGGCCGGCGGCGTCGGGATCGAAGCTGAGGATGATCTTGCTCGTGAACCGGTGCAGCAGCTGTGCCTGCTGGGGCGTCAGGGCCGTTCCGCACGAGGCTACAACGGGCGCCGCCTGGGATTGGAAGATCTGTGCAAAGTCGAAGTAACCCTCAACCAGCACGGCAAAACCGGCCTTTTGAATCGCTGCTTTGGTCAGGTTCAGCCCATACAGGGTACGGCTTTTGGCGTAGATGGCGGTTTCCGGGGAGTTCAGGTACTTGGGGACCTGATCGGCGTCGACTGACCGTCCTCCAAACCCAATGACCGAGCCGGTGTCCCGGCAGATCGGCACCATCAAGCGATTACGAAAACGGTCGACCTCCTCGCTGTTTTCGCGCTCAACCATGAGCCCGCTCTGAACCAACAGGCCCCGCGCGAATCCCTGCTCGAGCAGGCGGATCTTGAGGCCCTCCCGAGACGGCGGCGCAAAGCCCAGCCCAAGTCGATCGATGGTCTGGGAGTCGATCCCGCGATCGGCGAGCTGCCGTCGAGCCCTCACGCCGGAGGGGCCGTCGAGGTGCCCGCGGAAAAAGTCCGCCGCGATCTCGTGAATCTTCAGCAGCGCCTCCCGCAGCCCGGCATCTCGGTGGGCATCGGGGCTTTCGCTTTCGTCCGGCAGCGCGACGCCGAATTTCTGCGCGAGCATCCGTACCGCGTCCTGGAAACCGATCTTTTCGTGGAGCTCCAGGAACTTGAACACGTCGCCGCCAACCTGGCAGCCAAAGCAATGAAAGAAGCCTTTCTCGGGGTTCACGTGGAACGACGGCGTCTTCTCGGCATGGAACGGACAGAGTCCTTTGTAGGTCTGCCCCGCGCGCTTGAGCGGCACATATTCCTGCACGACCTGCAGGATGTTCGCCTGCAGGCGGAGGTCGTCCAAGAACTGCTGAGGAAAGAGCATGGAGAACGCTCGCCTCAATCCTTGAGTTCTACGACCGTGACGCCGCCGCCCCCCTGTTCGGGCGGCGCGGCCGCGAAGCGGGCCACGAGCGGATGCTGTTGCAGAAACACGGACAGCGCGCGCTTGAGCTGCCCCGTTCCGTATCCGTGGATGACCCGCACGACTCGATGGTCCGACAGAAGCGCCTCGTCGAGGAAGCGTTCGGCGCGCGCGAGCGCCTCGTCGACGCTGCACCCGATGACATTGAGATCGGTCGAGGAGCTATTGCGTGGGTGCAGCTCCACATGCACGCTCACCGCCGCGGCGCGGCCCGACGAGCTGCCGACGACCCGCAGATCGCGCAGGCTGGCGCGCATGCGCTTGCCGCGCACGTCGAGGTCGGCGGACCCATCGTGGATGCCGGTGACGATGGCTTCGAGTCCCAATCCGTTGACGACCACGCGGTCGCCCACAAGCGGCGGATGCGCGGCGGCGGCCGGCTTTGGCTGCGGCTCGCGAGCGGGTTCGAGGTACCGCTCGGCGACGGTGTCGACGGCGGCGCGCGCCTGGCTGCGCAGCGCTCCCGCATCGCCGGTGGTCAACGCGGGCCGGGCGACCGCCTCTTGCGCGACCGCTTGGGTTCTCTCTTTCAGGCCCCCCACAATCTCGTCGATCTCGCGCCTCGCCTGCCGGACCTGTGCGTCCAGCTCTTCGTGCAGGCGGCGGCGGAAGGTCTCTTCACGCTGCTTGAGCGCCTCTTCCCGCTGGTGCACTCTCGCTTCGGCCGCTTCGAGCGTCTCGCGCTCCCGCGTGGCAAGACGGTGCTCGTGCTCCAGCTCGCGCATGTCGCGATCAATCTTGGCCAAGTGCTCGGCGAGCTGGGCCTCTCGCGCGGTCAGGTTCTGGCGGGCCGCGGCAATCACCGCGGGGCTGAGTCCCAGGCGCGAGGCGATTTCGAGCGCAAGGCTGCGGCCCGGCGAGCCGTAGCGGAGCTCGTAGGTCGGCGCGAACGTCTCCGCGTCAAATCCGAACGCCGCCGACACGACGCCCTCCGTCGTCGACGCGTAGGTCTTGAGCGCGTCGTAGTGGCTGGTGGCAATGACCGTGGCGCCACGCCGGCGGAAGTGATCGACGAGGGCCACGCCCAAGGCCCCGCCCTCGACGGGATCTGTTCCCGAGCCGATCTCGTCGAGCAGCACCAGTGCCGGCGCGACCAGGTTGCGATCCATGGCAGCCAGGTTGGTGATGTGCGCCGAAAAAGTGCTGAGGCTCGCCTCGATCGACTGCTCGTCGCCGATATTCGCAAAAATCGACCGAAACACCGGGAGCCGCGACCCATCGGCCGCGGGAATGCGCAGACCCGCCTGCGCCATCAGGGCCAGCAGGCCCACCGTCTTGAGGGCCACCGTCTTGCCACCGGTGTTGGGGCCGGTGATCAGCAGCCCGGTCGCCGGAGGAAGAATCTTGATGGTCACCGGAACCGGCGTCGTGACGGCAGCAGACCCAAGAGCGGCCTCACGGCGTTCCGGCCCCACGCCCTGTCGCGGGAGGACGTGCGACATCAGCAGGGGGTGGCGCGCGGCCTGAAGGTCGAGCGCACCGTCAGATGACAAGCGCGGCTCGATGCCGTCTACCGTCTGGGAGAACCGGGCGCGCGCCTGAAGCACGTCGAGCTCGACCGCGGCTTCGATCGTCCGCTGCAGATCGAGCGGTCGCGAACGGAAGGCGCCGGTCAGCTGGAGCAGAATACGCCTAATCTCCTCGGCTTCTTGTTCCTCGAGCGCGACGATCTCGTTGTTGATTTCGACCGTGCTGAGCGGCTCGAGGTACAGGCTGGCACCGCTCGTCGACGCGCCGTGCACGATGCCCGGGATGCCACCGCGGTGCTCGGCCTTGACGACCAGGACGTAGCGACCGTTGCGTTCGGTGACGACCTGATCCTGCAGGTACTTCGCCGTGTCCTTTCCGCGCAGATAGGACTCGAGCGTGCCGCGCAGGCGTGTCCGCTGCCTCCGAAGCCGATCGCGAATCCCCTTCAACTCGGGGCTTGCGTGATCGACCACTTCCCCTGTCGGGGCAATCGCTTCGCGCACCTTCGCGACCTCGCCGGTGAACGGCGAGGCCGCCGACCCGGCCTGGTCGACGATCGGAAACGACTGCGCGACGCGGCGAATCGTCGCCCGGGTCTCTTCCACCGAGTCGAGAAATGTCGCCAGGCTCAACAGGCGAGCGGCCTCGAGCGCCCGGCCTTCGATGGCAAGCGCCGCCAAAATCGACGGGAACTCGCTCGACGCGCGCAGCGGGAACAAACCGTTCTTGGCGAGGTAGTTGGCCGTCTGCGTGGTCGCGGCGAGCAGACCGGCCACCTTCTGGGCGTCGGTCGACGGGCTCAGCTTCGCGAGGCGCTCATCGCCCATCGGGGTCAGAGCATATCCTCGCACTGCCTCGACAATGCGATCGAATTCGAGGGCCCGCAGCGTTCCAAGGTGCATACAAGCGAACCTGACTATGTTACCGCGTGCAAGACCGGAAAAGTCGGACCGGAGGCTCGGCCTTACAAGTGGTTGATCAGCGAGGCGACGTTGGCCGCACCAAACCCATTGTCGATGTTGACGACCGTCACCCCGGACGCGCAGCTGTTCAGCATGCCCAGAAGCGCGGCAATGCCTCCAAAACTGGCACCGTAGCCCACTGAAGTCGGCACGGCGATGACGGGTACGGCGACGAGCCCGGACACCACGCTCGGCAGCGCGCCCTCCATGCCGGCCACCACGACGATCACGCGCGCGGTCTCGAGGCGGGTGCGCTCGCCCAGCAACCGGTGAAGGCCGGCCACCCCCACATCGTACAAGCGGTCCACGTCGTTGCCCATCAGTTCCGCAACGCAGGCCGCCTCCTCTGCGACCGGCAGGTCCGACGTCCCGGCCGCTACGACGAGGATGCGGCCGTTACCGGGCGACACATCCTGCTGCCGCAGCGCAATGATGCGCGCCTCGTCGTTGTAGCTCGCGTTCTGCACCACCGAGCGCACCGCCGCGAACGTCTCTGGCGTCGCCCGCGTAATCAGGAGGGTCGATCCCCGACCCGCGATCTCTGCCGCGATGGCCGCGATTTGGGCCGGGGTCTTCCCAAGACCGAGAACGACCTCAGGGAATCCCTGCCTGATCGCCCGGTGATGGTCGATCCGAGCGAAACCGAGGTCTTCGTACGGTCTCGACCGAAGGGCGTCGACCAGCAACCGCTCTGCCTCTGTCGTGGGGAGGCTGCCCGCCGCAACCGCCTCGAGGAGCGCTTTCAGTTGAGATGTGTTCATCCGTCTGAGACGGTCCGGTTTGTTGACCTTTGTGACACCGGTCAGTAATATAAACGATTGTGCTAAATGACGCTTGCTGAAACTCTTACGCTCGCTTCGTACTTCTTCGTCCTCATCATTCTCGCCGTTTACGGGTGGCATCGGTACTACCTCGTGTACCTCTATATGAGGAATCGCGACCGGGAGCCCATGGCTGGCCCGCCGCTGTCGCCGACGCCGGTCGTCACGATCCAGTTACCCCTGTACAACGAGATGTACGTCGCCGACCGACTGATCAGCTCCGTCTGCGCGATGGACTATCCGGCCGCGCTCCTCGAGATTCAGGTGCTGGACGATTCGACCGACGAGACGCGTGGCATTGCCGAATCGACCGTTCGACGGTTTGCGGCTCAGGGCATCGACATCAAGTATTTCCACCGGGCCAATCGCTCAGGCTACAAAGCCGGCGCGCTCGAAGCGGGGTTGAAGGCCGCGCGGGGCGAGTTCATCGCCATCTTCGACGCCGACTTCCTTCCGAGCCCCGACTTTCTGGCGCGGTTGATGCCCCACTTTGGCGACCAGCAGGTCGGGATGGTTCAGGCCCGCTGGGGTCACATCAACCAGGACTACTCGCTCCTCACGAAAATCCAGTCGATGCTGCTCGACGGCCACTTCGTGCTGGAACATGGCGGTCGGAACCGGGCCGGTCTGTTCTTCAACTTCAACGGAACGGCCGGTATCTGGCGGCGCACGGCGATCGACGATGCCGGGGGGTGGCAGCACGATACGCTGACCGAGGATCTGGATCTGAGCTACCGTGCGCAGCTCCGCGGCTGGCGATTCGTGTTCCGGTCCGACGTCATCGCGCCGGCGGAGGTGCCGGTGGAGATGAACGGGTTCAAGTCCCAGCAGCACCGCTGGGCAAAGGGTTCGATCCAGACCTGCTGCAAGCTGCTGCCGCAGATTCTGGGCGCCAAGCTGCCGCTTCGCGTGAAGGCCGAGGCCTTCTTCCACCTGACGGCGAACTTCAACTATCCGTTGATGTGCGTCTTGTCGGTGCTGATGTTTCCGTCGATGGTGATTCGCTACAACATGGGGTGGTACGAGATGCTCCTGATCGACGTACCGCTCTTCTTTGCCGCGACGTTCTCGGTCTGCAACTTCTACATGGTGTGCCAGCGGGAGCTTCACCGCGACTGGACCACTCGCATCAAGTATCTCCCCTTCCTGATGTCGATCGGCATCGGGCTGTCCATCAACAACTCGTTGGCGGTCTTCGAGGCGCTCTTCAAGAAGCAGACGGAATTTGTCCGGACGCCGAAGTACCGCATCGAGGGCGAATCCGACGAGTGGGTAGGGAAGAAATACCGGCAGTCGGTGGCCGTACAGCCGCTCGTCGAGCTGGCGCTCGGCCTCTACTTCACGGCGACGGTGTTCTACGCGCTGGCGAATCAGATCTACGGCACGGTACCCTTTCTGATCCTCTTTCAGATCGGGTTCCTCTACACGGGCCTCCTCTCCGTGGTTCAGCAGTACGCCGGCGATCCGGTCGTGCTCAACACGCAGGTCGCCTCCGGCAAATGACATCTCGTGTCGCCGTTCTTCGTGTCACGCCCGACACGATCCTGGGGGACATCGACCGTCTCGTGGAGCTTGCCGGGGTGACCCAGGCACTGGCTCCCGGGCAGACGACGATTCTCAAGGACAACATCTCGTGGCACTTCCCGTTCCCGGCGGCCAATACGACGCCGTGGCAGCTGGAAGGCACGATTCAGGCGCTCGCCCGTCGGGGATTCACCAAGCAGGTGTGCGTTCAGAACAAGACGGTCGTCACCGACACCTTCAAGGGCGAGGACCTCAATCACTACATTCCAATCTTCAAGCGCTACGACATCCCGGTCCTGTACAACTTCAAGGATCAGGACATGGCGTGGGTGTCGTTCGAGCCCAAGGCGCGGATGCGGGTGTTGAGGGACATCTTTCCTGAAGGCATCCGGATTCCGGACTACTTCTTCGGCAAGAACGTAGTGCACCTGCCCACGATGAAGTGTCACATCTACACGACGACGACCGGCGCGATGAAGAACGCGTTCGGCGGACTCCTGAACACGCGGCGTCATTACACGCACTCGTGGATCCACGAGACGCTCGTCGACCTGCTCGCGATTCAAAAAGAAATCCACCCGGGGCTGTTCGCGGTCATGGACGGGACGACGGCCGGCAACGGTCCTGGTCCGCGGACGATGCACCCGGTGGTCAAGAACGTGATGCTGGCGTCGGCCGATCAGGTGGCCATCGACGCCGTGTCAGCCAAGATGATGGGGTTCGAGCCGATGTCGCTTCCCTACATCCGACTGGCGCACGAGGATCGCCTCGGGGTCGGCGACCCGCGCGACATCGAGATTGTCGGCGACGTCGCCGCGGCGAGCGAGAACTGGCACTTCCATGTTGGCAAGAACCTCGTGCGGGTGGGCGGCGGCGACCTGATCTGGTTCGGTCCCCTCAAGCGCTTCCAGAAGCTGTTCTTCCACACGCCGCTCGTCAACGGCTTCATCCTGGCGAGCGAGATCTACCACGACTTCTACCGGTGGCCCCTGGTCGATCGCCGGATCTTCGAGCGCTGGTCGGAGACGACCGATTGGGGTCAGCTGTTCCTTCAGTACGCCCGAATGGGGCCCCAGGGGCAGCCCAGTCCAGGGCCCTCCGCGTCGGCGGTCGAAGCATCAGCGTCCGTGCACTGACGCTCGGGGTATCATTAACTGCATCATGACCACGGCCGCGAAGCCCAAGGCGGGGCTTGAAGACACCGTCGCCACGTCCTCGGCCATCTGCTACCTCGATGGCGAGCGGGGCGTGCTGGCCTACTGTGGCTACGACATCCACGACCTCGCGCAGCACGCGACCTTTGAGGAAGTCTGCTACCTCCTGTGGCACCGGCGTCTGCCGACGCGCGCGGAGCTGGGCGATCTGAAGTCGCAGCTGGCGGCGTCTCGCAAGCTCCCCGAGCCGGTGATCCGCGCGATCCGCTCGCTGCCGCGTGGCGACGGGATGGACGCCCTTCGGACGCTCACCTCGACGTTGGCCCACTACGATCCCGACGCCGGCGACAGCGGCCCGCAGGCCAACTACCGCAAGGCGGTGCGCCTCACGGCGCAGCTCGGATCGCTCGTGGCGACCATGGGTCGGGTGGACAAGGGCGGCGGCCCGATTGAGCCGGACGGGGCCCTGAGCCACGCCGCGAACTTCCTCTACATGTTGACCGGAGAGCGGCCGCACGGGCTGGCGATGCGCGCCTTCGATGTTGCGCTCATCCTCCACGCTGATCACGAGCTCAACGCCTCGACGTTCGCGGCGCGCGTCATCGCCGCCACGATGTCGGATCTCCACTCATCAGTGGTGGGCGGCATCGCCGCGCTCAAGGGTCCGCTGCACGGCGGCGCGAACGCCGACGTCATGCGCATGCTGCTCGACATTGGCCCGGCGGTCCCGCCCGAGAGGGTGGAAGCCGCGGTTCGCGCGAAGCTGGATCGGAAAGAGAAGATTCCGGGCTTCGGTCATCGCGTCTATCACACCGAAGACCCGCGCGCGACGCACCTGCGCCAGATGTCGCGCGAGCTGGGACAGCAAACGGGTCAACCCGAGTGGTTCGAGATGTCGCAGCGAATCGAGGCGGTGGTCAGGGCCGAGAAGAAGCTGAACCCGAACGTCGATTTCTACTCTGCGTCGACGTACCACGCACTTGGCATCCCGATCGAGCTGTTCACGCCCATCTTCGCGGTGAGCCGTGTATCTGGCTGGACGGCCCACGTGCTCGAGCAGTACGCCAACAACCGGCTCATCCGGCCGCGGGCCGAGTACACCGGTCCGGAGTACCCGCAGCGCTACACACCAGTCGAATCGCGCTAGTGTCCTGTCCCCGTGATTCGTGGCGTAACTCCCGGAGCGCGGCGCCCGCCTGGCAAGGCGCGAGGAGTGAACATACCGGGAGTATTTGAGCGAGGAGCAACGTAGCCAGGCGGGATGCCCCGCCCGGGAGTTATGTCACGAATCACTGGGACAGGACACTAGACACTTGGATCCACGGTGCATCCGTAATTTCTCCGTCATTGCGCACATCGATCACGGGAAGTCGACGCTGGCCGACCGATTTCTCGAGATGACCGGGGCCCTCCAGGCCCGGGAGATGGAGGCGCAGGTGCTCGATGCGATGGACCTCGAGCGCGAGCGCGGCATCACCATCAAGGCGCATCCGGTCCGCCTGAACTACACGTCGAAAGCGGGCGGGCAGTACGTCCTCAATCTGATCGACACGCCCGGGCACGTCGATTTCTCCTACGAGGTGACCCGATCGCTCGCGGCCTGCGAGGGGGCCCTGCTGCTGGTGGATGCTTCGCAGGGCGTCGAAGCGCAGACGCTCGCCAACGCCTACCTGGCCGTCGAAAACAACCTCGAGATCATCCCGGTCATCAACAAGATCGACCTGGCGAGCGCGCAGCCCGAAGAAGCGCGGCGCCAGATCCAGGAGATCATCGGTCTGGACGGTTCCGGCGCGATCCTGGCCAGCGCCAAG
>JBGPJH010000095.1:0-11053 GCA_041485305.1 Vicinamibacteria bacterium
CGATCCCCTTGCGCGCGAGCCGCTTGAGCGGCCGTCGAATGGATGCCGCGTCACGCTGGCCGACCATCAGCCAGAGGAGCGACGGTGCGAACAGATGGTCTCGCTCCCGATCGACCAGCACAATGCGATGGGGGCGTGGGGCCGGCGCCTCCGCCAAGAATCACCACCGTCCGAGGCTGGGTCACGATTGCCTCCTTGTTCAAAAACGGATTCGTGCCCATGCACATTTGGCGGAAGCAACTGACGGAATTCCGTCGCCTCCGAACAACCGGCGGTGCGCGCGCGCGTGGCCCGTTCGACATCAAGCTCGTGTACGATCCAACCGCTCGCCATGGCCGAACCCAATAGGGGTACGACGTCGCCAGTCTCATCGCCGCCACACCGCAGCCTCTTCTGGTGGGTCGTGTTTCTGGCGTTGATAATCTGGAACATCTGGTCGTTCCTGCCCCGTCCGACGGCGCTCGCGTTGCCGTACAGCGTGTTCGTCGCGCAACTCACGGCTGGAAACGTCGCGCGCGTGAACATCGTCGGCGACCAACTTACCGGCGCGCTCGTCCATCCGATGGCCCCGCCGGAGGCGCCTGCGGGAGAAGCGAAGCGGCCCCAGCCTTCCACGACGACAGCCGTGTCAACGGCAACGTTTTCGACGTTTCGGACGACGTTTCCGAGCGTGGTCGGTGATCCGTCGCTCATGCCGCTCTTTGCCGCGCACCATGTGATCGTGGACGTCGAGACGCCGTCGGCCCCGTGGTTCATGCTGTTCCTGAGCAACGGACTGCCCGTGGTGTTGATGCTGCTCCTGATCGTCTGGATGGGGCGACAGGCGGCAAGCAGCCAGGCCGGATTGTTCGGGTTCGGACGGACGCGAGCCCGTCGCTACACCGAGGATCGCCCGAAAATCACGTTCGCCGACGTCGCAGGCGTTGATGAAGCCAAAGCCGACCTGACCGAAGTCGTCGATTTCCTGCGGAATCCGCGCAAGTACCAAGAGATTGGCGCCCGCATTCCGCGGGGCGTCCTGCTCGTCGGCCCGCCAGGCACGGGCAAGACGTTGCTGGCTCGGGCCATTGCTGGAGAGGCCGGCGTGCCGTTTTTCAGCATCAGCGGATCCGAGTTCGTCGAGATGTTCGTGGGCGTTGGCGCCAGTCGCGTGCGCGATCTGTTCGTGCAGGCCAAGGCGGCCGAGCCCGCTATCGTATTCATCGACGAATTGGACGCCGTGGGACGCCGCCGCGGCGCGGGCGTCGGCACGGTCAACGACGAACGCGAGCAGACGCTCAATCAGCTGCTCGTCGAAATGGACGGTTTCGACGTGCGACAGCAAGTGATCGTGCTGTCGGCGACGAATCGTCCGGACGTCCTGGATCCGGCGCTGCTCCGCCACGGCCGATTCGATCGAGAAGTCGTCGTGCCGCTGCCAGACTGGCGAGGTCGCGTCGGCATTCTGCGCATCCATACGGGGCACCTGCATCTGGCGGCCGATGTCGATCTCGAACGCTTGGCTCGTACCGCGACCGGACTGAGCGGGGCAGATCTGGCGAATCTGTGCAATGAAGCGGTCCTGTGGACCGCGCGGCACAATCGGACCGAAGTGACGATGCAGGATTTTGATCACGCGTGGGACAAGATCGTGCTGGGGGCTGAGCGCACCACCGCGTTGACGCCACGCGATCGGCGTGTGCTCGCCTGTCACGAGGGTGGACACGCCGTCGTGGCGTGGCTGACGCCGGCCGCCGATCCCGTGCGCAAGGTGACCATCGTCCCGCATGGGCGCACCCTCGGCGTGACGGAACAGCTGCCGACCGAAGAGCGCTACAACATGAGCCGTGGCGACCTTGTCGCGCGTCTGGACGTGATGCTGGCAGGCCGGGAGTCCGAAGCGCTGGTGCTCGGCGACGTGACGACGGGTGCCGAGAACGACTTGATCCACGTGACCCGTCTCGCGCGACGCATGATCACGCGATGGGGGATGGGCAGCCTCGGGCCTGTCGCGTTCGAGGCGAACGACGAGCAGCCGTTTCTCGGCTATCAGCTCGCGCAGGGCCGAGACTACAGCGACGCGACCGCCGCTCGGATCGATCAAGAGGTCCAACGGCTGGTGGCTGAGCGTCAGGCAGCGGCCCGCCAACTATTGATCGCCGCTCGCGCGAAACTCGACAGCCTCGCCGAGGCGTTACTCGCCGATGAGACCGTCACCGACGAACAACTGGTCGGTATCCTGGGATCCCGCCCTACGGTCAACCCTGCAGCGGCGCTCTAAGCTCCCAGGCGTCCAACAGGTCGGCACGCCTGCTCGCGTTGATGCGCTCTAGTGTTCGCTGGGAACACGACGAAGCTCGACCGGTTTTCCATGCGGCGTGTGGCGGTAGGCGTCTGCCCACGCCTCCTTGCGCGTGAGGAGCGCTGCGTGATCCGCGAGGCCGCGCTCGGTGACGAGCCGCTCGAGGGCGGCCAGCCAATGATGGTAGTAGTGCGATCCATCATCGGGTTCGCCGCGGTTTGCCGCAGCCTTGAGCTCACCGGCGAGCGCGGCCGCCCACTCTTTCCAGGTGAAGTGTCCCATCTCGGAGAGCTTGACGGCGAGCGCGAACGCCTGCGCCTGCCATGGCTCGGCAAAGACCGGCCCTTCCTCGTCACGGGGGAGCGGTGGCAGCGCTCCCAGCCGTTCAGCATCCGACGTGCGATCAGGGGCGCTCAAGATAATCCTCCCATAGGTCGACGTAGATCGTATCGCGCGGCGCGGCCCGGTCGCCCCACAGCTCGCGCGCGGCGAACCGAAGAGTGTACACGTGCTGCGGCTTCCCTCCAAGCGAATCGCCGTCGACGTCGGTGTCCTGCAAGGCAAACACTCCGTGGTCCCGGAGAATCGTGCCTCCCCTGCCCCGGGTGTAGCGCGGCAGGCGCGTGTGCCCGACCGGATGCATGTTGCGCACGCGGACCCGCTGGCCCACTTTGAAACGAGGAGCGACCGGCACGTTCAGGCGCGCGGCACCGACCGGTGCTCCCTGCCCTGGCACCCTGGGCGGTTCGGGCGGCAGGGTGGGCTTCGGTGCGCCGGGGTCTGCTCTGCCGCGTTCGAGCTCCGTGGGACTGATCAGATGGATCCTGAGCAGCCGATTGACGAGCACGGTGAACCACCGCTCGTAGTACGACATGCGCAGATAATCCGCCGGCGGAATGATCTCGAGCTCGTATCGGATATTTTTCCACCGACCTCTGCCCCAGGGTCCCATGGCGCGCACGAGCGCCCACGCCCGACCCTCCCAGGGCTCATGGAAGACCGGCTCGTTTGTGCCGTACGTGATCGGCCCCATGCCGTGCATCCCGCCCATGTCGTGGATGCCGTTCATGCCGGACCTCCCGTGCGGGCCAACGTGACCCTGGCGACGCCGACCATCGAATTGCGGGTGACCAGCGATGCGAGCTCCTGCTCGTTCATGTTCTCTGAGCCGGCCGGCCTCTCCGGCAGGACGAGATAGCGGATTTCCGCTGTGCTGTCCCACACGCGGATCTCGACGTCATCCGGCAACTCGAGACCGAACTCGCGAAGCACGCCCCGCGGATCGATCACGGCGCGCGATCGATACGGGGCCGACTTGTACCAGGCTGGCGGCAGCCCGAGCGTCGGCCACGGATAACACGAGCAGAGCGTGCAGACGACGAGATTGTGGACCTTGGGCCCATTCTCGAGGACGACCATGTATTCGCCTTGAGCGCCGCCGTATCCAAGCTCCGCGATGGCCGCGGTTCCGTCGGTCTGCAGGCGCTTCTTGTAAGCGGGATCAACCCACGCGCGCGCGACCACCCGCGCACCGTTGCGCGGGCCGACCTTGTTTTCATACAGGTCAACGACGGCGTCGAGCGCGGCCGGATCGACCATCCCTTTTTCGACGAGCAGCGATTCGAGCGCCTTGACTCGCAAGGCGACATCGGAAGGCACTGCCTGATGGTCATGGTCGCCGGGGCGCTGCGGTGCGCTCGCGATCTGAGGCTCCGCAACAAACGCGGCTGCGCCGGCAGCTGCGCCCTTCAGGAACTCGCGCCGATCAACCGGGCCACCGTTGGAATTGGTCATCCCTCATTCCTCCTCGTCCAGTCGGCGGATCCGCCGCACCGTCGCGCCAGGGCGCCAATCTTTGGCGCCTCGTTTTGTCGCCTCCAGTTTAAGAGACAATCCACGTCTTTCACCAGTCAACGGAATGAACGTCAGGTTTCTGACCGGGCTACCGCCGATTGGGTCTTCAGAAACGGGCCCGCCGGCGCTAGAATTAAGAGCCTGCAAATCACCAGGCCCTGTCAAGGCGGTGGGATGACTGGACGGCTCTTGACGACCCTCGGCTGGATTGCCGCGGCGGGCGCCGCGGCGAGTTGCCTCCGCGTCGTGCCCCCGGGGATGCCCGACGTATTTCCTGGAGCCGCGCGGTACTCGGGCGCGCAGGCTGGACAGACCTCGGCCGCCCCGCCACCAGCCTCGTCGGAAGCGTCTGCCCACCAAACGGTCCTGAGCCGGTATTGTCTGAGCTGCCACAACGAGCGGCTCCGCACGGCGGGACTCGTGCTGAATCCCGCCGGCATGGACCGCGTCGGAGACACCGCCGAAGTCTGGGAAAAGGTCGTGACGAAGCTTCGGACCGGTGCGATGCCGCCTCCTGGAGCCCCGCGCCCGGACCAAGCCATTATTAGTGGTCTCGCCGCGTCGCTCGAAGGCGCGCTGGACCAGGCGGCCGCCGCGCAGCCGGATCCCGGCCGGGCGAGTGTGTTCCACCGCCTGAATCGGGTTGAGTACCGGAACGCCATTCGCGACCTTCTCGCGATCGAGGTGGACGTCGCCTCGCAGCTCCCGGCCGACGACATCGACGAGCAGGGCTTCGACAACATGGCCGATGTGCTCACGGTGTCACCGGTCCTTCTGGAGCGCTACCTCTCCGCCGCCCGAAAAACCGCGCGCCTCGCGGTCGGCCGCACCCCGCTCGGTCCCGCGGTGGACAGCTACAAGGTGCCGATTCTTCTCGCGCAGGACGATCGCATGGGAGACGACCTGCCGTTCGGCTCCCGGGGTGGCGTTGCCGTCCGCCATCACTTCCCCGTCGACGGCGAATACGATGTCAGGATCCGACTGCACCGGAACTACGTGAATTATGTCCGCGGACTCGGCACACGCCAGCAGCTCGAGGTGCGGCTCGACGGCGTGCTGCTGAAACGGTTCGCGATCGGCGGCGAAGGCCCGGGGCGGCCGGCACCGGCGAGCTACGCCGGCAACATCTTCGGCGATCCGGAATGGGAGAAATACGCGTTGTACGCCGACTCGGGGTTGACGCTCCGCGTCCGGGCGAAGGCCGGACCGGGGGTCATCGGTGTGTCGTTCCTTCGGAATCTGACAGCGTCAGAAGGCGTGCTGCAGCCGAGACAGACCGTGTTCGCGGTCGCCATCAACGACATGAGGGACGGGAACGCCGCCGTGGAGGAAGTGGCCGTCGGCGGTCCATTAACGGTAGACGGCCCCGGCGACACGCCCAGTCGTCGGCAGGTGTTCGTGTGTCGGCCGGCGAAGGCGTCCGAAGAGCTGCCGTGCGCCCGACGCGTCCTCGGCACACTGGCACGCCGCGCCTACCGGCGGCCGGCAGAACGGGCCGACGTGGAGACCCTGGTCCAGTTCTATAAGGCCGGCCGCGCGGAGGGCAGCTTCGATGCGGGCATTCAGGCGGCTCTCGAGCGGCTGCTGATCTCGCCTGACTTTCTCTTCCGCGTCGAGCGGGATCCGGACGGCGTCGCGCCCGGGACGGCCTACCGGATCGGCGACCGCGCACTGGCGTCCCGTCTGTCGTTCTTCCTCTGGAGCAGCATCCCGGATAACGAACTGCTCGATCTCGCGGACCGCGGCGAGCTTGGCAAGCTGGACGTCCTCGAGAGGCAGGTGCGGCGCATGCTCGCGGACCCCCGATCGCGTGCCCTCGTCGAGAATTTCGCGGGACAGTGGCTCCGCCTGCGCGACCTGTCGAATGTCGTGCCCGACCCGGTGGCATTTCCCAACTTCGACGAGAACCTCAGAGAGGCGTTCCGGCGCGAGACGGAGCTTTTCCTGGAGAGCCAGATTCACGACGACCGGAGCGTGTGGGAGCTGCTGAGCGCGAACTACACGTTCGCCAACGAGCGCCTCGCTCAGCACTATGGCATCCCGGACGTGTACGGCGCGCATTTTCGGCGCGTCGCGCTCGACGAGACGCAGGCGGCGCGGCGCGGCGGGATCCTGGGCCACGGCAGCCTGCTGACCGTCACGTCGTATCCCAACCGCACGTCGCCGGTGCTGCGCGGCAAATGGGTGCTGGCCAACGTGCTCGGCACTCCGCCCCCGCCGCCCCCGCCCAATGTGCCCGACCTGCCGACAAAGGGTGAGGGCGGACGTCCGGCCACGATGCGGGATCGCCTCGCGCAACATCGCAAGAACCCGGCATGTGCGGTCTGTCACGCCCCGATGGATCCGATGGGCCTGGCGCTCGAGAACTACGACGCGGTCGGCTCATGGCGCACGGCAGAGGGCGCGCTGCCGATCGACTCGTCCGGCGCGCTGCCGGATGGGACCAGGTTCTCCGGACCCTCCGGGCTCCGGACCCTGCTCATGGAGCGTCGGGAACAGTTCGTGCGCACTGTCACAGAGAAGCTGTTGTCGTACGCACTCGGTCGGGGCGTCGGCCTCCGGGGACGTGCCGTCGTCCGGCAGATCACGCGCGATGCCGCCCGGGACGAGTATCGCTGGTCCTCAATCATCCTCGGGATCGTCGAGAGCACACCATTTCGCATGCGGAGGTCAGCATCATGATCATCACGAAGAAGGCAATACCCCGCCGCACGGTCTTGCGCGGCATGGGAGCCTCGCTGGCGTTGCCGCTGCTCGACGCGATGGTCCCGGTGTTCGCCGCGCCGCGGCAGTCGCCGGGTAGTCCGGTCTCCCGACTGGGCATCGTGTACGTGCCGAACGGGATGATGATGAACGATTGGCTGCCGGAGACCCAAGGCCCGGACTTCGCCTTCAAGCCGATCATGAAGCCGCTCGAACCGTTCCACGATCGGCTGCTGGTCCTCTCGGGTCTTCACGGGGTCGAGAGCGAGGGGCCGCACGCGCGTGCGTCGACGCGGTTCCTGACGGGTGTGCCGTCCAAACGCACTGATGGCGCCGACCTCCATGCCGGCATTTCGATGGACCAGCTGGTGGCGCGGGTTCAGGGGCAGCACACGCAGCTCGCGTCGCTCGAACTCGCGATCGACGGACGGGACTTCGCGGGATCGTGTGACGACGGGTTCAGCTGTGCGTTCACGAACACGATCGTCTGGAGCGGCGAGTCGACGCCGCTGCCGATGGAGAACAACCCGCGCGTGGTCTTCGAACGGCTGTTCGGGGACACAGGCAGCACCGACCCGTCGGTCCGTCGGGCTCGGCTGTCGAGAGACGCCAGTCTGCTCGACTCGGTCACGGAGCGCGTGGCTGACCTGCAGCGAGGGCTCGGGCCGCACGACCGCTCGAAGCTCGATCAGTACCTGGACGCGGTCCGGGACATCGAGCGGCGCATCCAGAAAGCCGAGGAACAGAGCGCCCGTGCGCTGCCGCTCCTGGCACAGCCCGCAGGCGTGCCGGCGACCTTCGGCGAGCACGTGCGGCTGATGTTCGACCTGCAGGTGCTGGCGTACCAGACCGACCTGACGCGGGTCGTCACCTTCATGCTGGGGCGTGAGATCACCGGCCGGACCTATGCCGAAATCGGTGTTCCGGATGCGCACCACCCCATCTCGCATCATCAGCGCGATCCCGAGAAGCTCGTGAAGCTGACGAAGATCAACACGTACCACGTGACGCTCTTCGCCGAATTCCTCGAGAAGATGCGCAAGACGCCCGACGGCGACGGTTCCCTGCTCGACCACGTCACGCTCATCTATGGAGCCGGGATGGCCGATTCGAACGCGCACGGGTCGAAGAATCTGCCGATCGTGCTCCTCGGCGGAGGCATCGGCGTCAACGGCGGGCGGCACCTCAAGTACTCCGAGGACACGCCGCTCGCCAACCTGCATCTCACGGTGCTGGACAAGATGGGTGTGCAGATCGACAAGCTCGGGCACAGCACCGGCCGGCTGCCGATCGAGCCGCTGTCGGGTGTGTAGGACCATGCGCTTGCCACCCACGTACGGCCGCCGTTTCGCCGCTGTACTTCTGGCGACCCTTGCCGCGGGTGCGCACGCGGCGGCTGCGGATTCCGGCGCGCCGCTCATCGATGCCGTCAAGAGCGGCTCGGTCGATCGCGTGCGCAGCCTGCTTGGGCCCGGCGTGGACGTGAACGCGCGGCGGGCAGACGGCGCCACGGCGCTCCACTGGGCGGCGCACCGGAACGATGTGGCCGTGGTGGATCTGCTGATCCGCGCGGGTGCGAACGTCAATGCGGCCAACGAGCTGGGCGCGACGGCGATCTGGCTTGCCGGGGTGAACGGGAACGCGCCAGTGGTCCAGCGGCTGCTGGAGGCCGGTGCGAACCCGAACGTTCTGCTGGAGTCGGGCGAGACGCCGCTCATGGCAGCGGCACGCAGCGGCAGCGTCCCCGCGGTGCGGCTGCTCGTCGAGCGCGGCGCCGATGTGAATGCCAGGGAACGGCTCCGCGGCCAGACGGCGCTCATGTGGGCCGTCGAACAGCGGCATGTGGATGTTGCGCGCACGCTGCTCGCGCATGGCGCAAACGTCCACGCGCGGTCCAGCGTGTGGCGCCAGCTCGAGAACACGGCCGGCAACGCGAACCCGGCCGGCGATTTCGAGATGGAGCATGGCGGCTCCACGCCGCTGCTGTTTGCCGCGCGGCAGGGCGACGTGGAGACAGCCCGTGTCCTGCTGGACGCCGGCGCGAATGTCAACGACACCGCGGCCGCCGGCGAGAGCCCGCTCGCGGTCGCCGCCCACAGCAATCATGGCGCCCTCGGAGCGTTCCTGTTGTCGCGCGGCGCGGATCCGAACGCCGCCGGCGCAGGGTACACGCCGCTGCTCGCCGCGGTGCTGCGAGGGAACCTGGAGCTGGTGAAAGCCCTGCTGGCAAAGGGCGCGGATCCGAATGCCCCCATCGTGCACGGCACCCCGGGCCGGCGCCTGAGCGCAGACTACAGCCTCCGGTACCAGATGATCGGTGCGAATGCCTTCTGGCTCGCCGCCCGGTTTGGCGAGACGGCGATCATGCGGGTTCTGGCGGACAACGGGGCGAGTGCGCTGACTGTGGCGAAGGACGGCACGACCGCCTTGAAGGCCGCGATGGGGTTCGTCAGCGGTCTCACCGAAAACCGCCAGGGCCGGTACGGCATGCCGCCTGTCGAACACAGCGAGGAAGAACGGGTGACGCTCGAAGCGGCCAGAATGGCTCTGCAGATGGGCGTCGACGTGAACGCGGTCGACGCTGCGGGAGAGACCGCGCTGCACGACGCGGCCCGGCAGCAATTCGACCGCGTCATCGAGTTCCTGGCTGAGAGCGGCGCGGATCTGAACATCAGGAACAAGAGGAATCAGACGCCGCTCGGCGTGTCGCTCACGCTAACGTCCGATGTCGGTGCGGGGCGGGGTTTCGGCCTCGACCGGCGGAGCACAGCCGATCTATTCCGGAAGCTGGGCGGCAAAGAGTGATTCGAGGAAGGAAACTTTGGACGTTGCGCTGGACGGCAGCAGGTGTGTTGGCGGTTGGCGGTTTCGTGGGCACTCCGGAGGCCCAGCAGCGACCCAACGGGGCATCCCCGCCGCCCGAGGCTGCGCACCGCGCTTTGGTCAACACGTATTGCCTGTCGTGCCATAACAACAGCGTGAAGTCGGCGGGCCTCGAGCTCGACACGATCAACTCGACGAAACTGGACAATCATCGCGAAGTCTGGGAAAGGGTCGTCCGGAAGCTTCGGGCACGGCAGATGCCACCCGCCGGCGCTCGGCGACCCGATGAGGCCGCCTACACGGCCGCGCTGGCCTCGCTGGAGGCGTCGCTAGACAGTCTGGCCGCTGCGGCGCCAAATCCAGGCCGAGTAGATACGTTCCGGCGGCTCAACCGCACGGAATACCACAACGCTATCCGCGACCTGCTGGCGCTGGATGTCGACGCCGCCTCCCTCTTGCCGAGCGACTCGTCCAGTTACGGCTTCGACAACGTGACGGTTGGCAATCTGTCCCCGACGTTGTTGGAGCGCTATGTCTCAGCGGCAGAGAAGATCAGCCGACTCGCGGTGGGACGCCCCAGCCTGTCTGCGGGTGGTTCGACCGTCCGAATTCGACCCGACCTGACGCAGGAGGGGCATGTCGACGGCCTTCCGGTCGGTACCCGCGGTGGCGCGCTCGTTCCCCATACGTTCCCGGTCGACGGCGAGTACGAGATCACGATTCGTCTGGCGCGAGACCGTAACGAGCACATCGAGGGCTTGAGCGAGTCCCACGAGCTGGAGCTGCTGCTGGATGGAGCGCGCATGCACGTCTTCACGGTGGAACCGGCCCCGATCCAAAAAGGTCAGGACCTGAACTATCAACCCTCCCAGGACAATCTGGACGGACACCTCAAGATCCGCGTTCCGGTGATCGCCGGTCCGCACACCGTCGGCGTAACGTTTCCGAAGAAGCCGTGGGCGCTGCTCGAAACCGCTCGGCAGCCCTACGAGGCCCACTTCAATTACTACCGGCATCCCCGCGTCCAGCCGGCCGTCTACGAGGTCTCGATCGTCGGTCCGTATGCTGCGGCGGGTCCGGGGGACACCCCCAGCCGCCGCCGCGTCTTCACCTGCCGGCCGGCGCGCCCGGACGAAGAAGACCATTGCGCCAGACGCATCCTGTCCACGCTGATGCGGCGGGCGTATCGACGGCCGGTAACCGATGACGACCTGCGGAGACCGTTCGAGTTGTACCGCACGGCGCGTGCGAAGAACGACTTCGAGGGGGGCATCGAGATGGGCCTGGCCGCGGTCCTGGTGAGCCCCGAGTTCTTGTTCCGCATCGAACAGGACCCTGCAGGTGTGCCGTCCGGCGCGCCCTATCGCATCAGCGATCTGGCGCTCGCGTCCC
>JBGPJH010000096.1:0-11051 GCA_041485305.1 Vicinamibacteria bacterium
ACATCACACGCGACAACCAGACCGCGTCCCTGAAGGGTGGCTGCGAGCGCAGTGGTCTTGCCCCCCGGCGATGCGCACGTATCGAGGACAAGCGGGCCCGGATCCGGTCCGGCCAGCAGGCTCACCAACTGGGAGGCCTCGTCCTGCACGAGGAACCTCCCTTCGCTCGGGCCGAGGTCTCGAAGAGACTGGCCTTCCTCGACAATCAGCGCGTCGGGCGCGTAACGTCCGGGTGTGACGGCTATGCCGATGTCGGCCAGCCCGGCACGGAGGGCCTCAGGCGACGTGCGCAAGCGGTTGGCACGAAGCGTCAGTGGCGCTGGGCGGTTGTTGAAGGACAGCCATCGTTCGGCGTCCGCGAAACCCAACCGATCGTACCAACGTTCGACCAGCCACCGAGGATGCGAGAGCGTGACACTGAGGTACGCCACAGACGTGTCGCGGTCCAGCGGGCTCAGGGGCTTGGGCGGCTGAGGGAGCGCATGTCGTTTTCGCGAAATCTCCCGCAGCACGGCATTGACCAAACCGCAGGCGCTTCGCTTGCCTACGCGCCTCGCCAAATCCACCGCATCGTCCACGACGGCGGCCGCGGGCACGCGCGTCAGGTGTAGAAGCTGATACGCACCGAGCCTGAGGATTTCGACGACCTCTGGATCGAGGCGATCGATTCGTCGTCGTCCGAAATGTTCGATGAGGTGGTCGAGCGTTGCGCGCCAGCGCAGCACGCCCACGGCGATTTCTGCAGCGAGCGACCGGTCGCGGTCGTCGTGGAGGGTGGCGCGCGCGGCAGCAACGGCCGTCGGCAGGGTCGCCCGTCCTGACGACACCGCTGACAGGATGTCGTAGGCAGCGATTCGGGCCGGCGCAATCATGGCTGTGCCGAAAGCCGGGCGCCGGGAGTCAACCGATGGCCGGCGAGGAAGTCCCTCGCGGCCATGGTTCGTTTGCCTTCAACCTGAAGCTCGCGGAGATGGACGATGCCGCTGCCGGCGGCGATGCTCAGATCGTCTCCGTGAGCGGCGACGACGGTGCCTGGCGGCGCGCCCGCATCTTCGAGGGACGGTGAAGAGCGAAGAAGGATCAAGCGGCTGCCGTCGAGGAAGGTGTACGCGTGCGGCCAAGGATGCAAACCTCTGATGAGGTCGTGGATCTGGCGCGCCGGACGCGACCAGTCCACGAGACCATCCGCCTTCGTCAACCGGTGCGCGTAGGTGGCGGCGCGCTCGTCTTGCGGCATTTCAGTGACGTGGCCGGCCGCAAGCTCATCCAGCGTCGACACCAGGAGCGATGCGCCCGTCCGCGCGAGGTCTCTCTCGACCTCCTCGCTCGTTTCATCTGCCCCAATCGACCGCGTGACGCTGGCGAGCATGGGGCCGGCGTCGAGGGCCTTGACGACACGCATAATCGTGACGCCGGTCTCACGCTCGCCCGCGATGACGGCGCGATGCACCGGCGCTGCACCGCGGTAGCGGGGAAGTAGCGACGCGTGCACGTTGATCGTTCCGAGTCCCAGCGTCGAGAGGATGACCGGCGGCAGGATCCTTCCATAGGCCGCGACGACACCGATGTCGGCGCTGCTCCGCTCGAGTGCGGCCACGAAAGCCGGATCGCCCAGGACCAGCGGCTGCAGAACCGGAATGCCGGCTTCGACCGCCCTGAGTTTGACCGGCGCCTCCGCCGGCCGCTGTCCGCGGCCGCGAGGCCGATCGGGCTGCGTCACGGCGACCACGACGTGGTGTCGCGAGTCGAGGAGAGCGTCGAAGGTCGCGACCGCAAACTGTGGAGTCCCTAAGAAGGCAACGCGAAGGGGGACACCCGTCACCATTGTCCGGCGCGCGTCAACTTCCTGATTTTCCGGACGATCAGGTCTCGCTTGAGGCCTCGAAGCCGATCGACGAACAGTGTGCCATCAAGATGGTCCATCTCGTGCTGGAAGGCGCGGGCCAAAAGGCCGGTTCCCTCACGCCGGAGCTCAGCGCCGCTCCGGTCGAGCGCCTTCAGCACGACGCGCTCGGGTCGAACCACGGTAGCGTTGAAACCTGGGATGCTCAGACAACCCTCCTCCTCGAGCTGCATGCCGTCGCGCTCGACGAAGGTCGGATTGACCATCACGATCAGGCCGTGGGGATCGCGGCCGGCCGAGAGGTCCACAACAAACAGTCGAAGGGGTACCCCAATCTGGGGCGCCGCGAGTCCGACGCCAGGCGCGGCGTACATCGTCTCGATCATGTCGGCGATCAGCCGGTCAATGTCCAACGTCAGAGCGCCGACCTGGCGAGCCGGCTCGTGGAGGACCGGATCGCCGTATCTGAGAATCGGTCGAATCATCGACTATAGGAGCGCGTGAAGCGAGCGGCGGTCCGGGTGCGGAAGGCCCGCCAGTTCTCGAGCAGCTCTTCCACCGAATCGCCACCGAACTTCTCCAGGAGGGCGCTGGCCAGGGCCAGCGCGACCACCGCTTCGCCGATGACCGCGGCGGCGGGGACCGCACAGACGTCGCTGCGCTCGATAGCGGCGGGGCTGAGCTCCATGGTCGTCAGGTCGATCGACCGGAGCGGCTTCATGAGCGTCGCGATCGGCTTCATATACGCCGTGATGCGCAGGTCCTCGCCGTTGGTGATGCCGCCTTCGAGACCGCCGGCATTGTTCGTCGGTCGCGCGATCGGAAGGCCAGTCGAGCGCGCGGGTCCGGCAGGCGGAACGATCTCGTCGTGGACCTGCGAGCCCGGAAGAGCAGCGACGGCGGTGCCACGGCCGATGCCAACCGCCTTGATCGCCGGGATGGACATCAGCGCCTGCGCGAGACACCCATCGAGCTTGCGATCCCACTGAACGTGGCTGCCAAGGCCGACGGGAACGCCGCGCGCGATCACTTCGAAGCTGCCGCCCACGGTATCGCCAGCTTCGCGGGCCCGATCGATCTCGGCCATCATCCGGCGTTCAACGTCGGAGGCCACGCAGCGAAGGGGTGAATCGACAGGCATTCGCTGCACGTCGTCGAATGTGATCCTCAGCGGATCTTCAACTGATGCGGATCCGATCGAAATGACGTGGCTGACGATCTCGGTCTCGACCTGCCGGAGCAGCTGTCGCGCGATCGCCCCGATCGCGACGCGGGCGGCGGTCTCGCGCGCGCTCGCGCGCTCCAGGACGTTGCGAATGTCCTGGTGGCCGTATTTCACGGCGCCTGCCAGGTCCGCGTGGCCAGGGCGAGGGCGTGTGACCGCGGGACGATCGGCCCCCGGTGTCGCCGGAGACGGCTCGGCGTCGACAGCCATCGTCCGCTGCCAGTTCTCCCAGTCTTTGTTGGGAATTAGAAGAGCGATCGGTCCGCCAGTCGTCAAACCGTGTCGGACTCCACCGATGGCCTGAGCGCAGTCGGACTCAATTGCCATTCGTCGCCCGCGGCCGTATCCGCCTTGGCGTCGTCGCAACTGGGCGGTCAGCTCGTCGAAATTGATTACTAGCCCGGCCGGCATGCCTTCGAGGATGGCGACGAGCGCCTGGCCATGCGATTCGCCGGCAGTCAGAAATCGCAGCATCGCGGTCTCATTCTATCCGAAAAAAATGCGCGCTCCCGGTCGCACGGCGCGTCTGCATCGAGTGAAGCGCCGGGCGGCGATCTTGCAACGCACAGAAGTGCCGGCAGGAGGCGCGAGGTGGAACTCGTGGTCGATCGATTCGTTGTCTGCGCCGACGGAGAGGTCGTGGATCTCTCGACGGGGGATCACGTGGTGCTGACCGTGTCGATGGCGGGAGGCGCGTCGGAACATGCGCGCTGGGTGGCGCGCTGCGACTGGTTTGCCAGACTGCACCACCGGTTCATCGCGCCGCTCGTGGATTATGGGCTGCTTGGAGAAGTCCGCCGCTTCGAAGCCTGGGGCTGTGGCGGCGTGTGGACGGGAGCCCGCTGCGAGGCGGAGCGGGCGGCCTCGCTCTCGCGATCGTTCCTGTGCGCTAGCGATCTGATGGATGGGCGCTTCGAGCTGGATGCCGTTCGAACCTTGCACGGCCGCGCGGTCGTCTTGCCGAATGCGACTGCAGGGTACGAGCGCGGCGATGGGACCCGGGAGCGCAAGCCGGTCGAACTGCCGCCCGAGGCGTACGGCGTCGTCGACGTGGCCGACCGAGGCGTTGAATCCATTGCCGAAACGTTGAGCTCGACCGGCGACGCGCGGTCGATTGCGATTGGGCTCTGTGGATCGCGGGGCCACGGCGTCGAGATGGCGGTCCGGCTCCTGGCGCGAGCGGCCCGGCTGAGCGGCTACGTCCCGGTGTCGGTGTCGACGGTCGACGAGCGCATCCTCCCGCTGCTCGACCGACGCTCGCTGTTGCTCATCGCGCGAGGAGACCCTGCGGAAGCCTGGAGAAGTCTGGTGGAGCTGACGGTCCATTCGCGAAAGTCTCACGTCCTGCTGCTCGTTGGCGATTGCCACGCTGGGCACATCCCGACGATAGGGTTGCAAGGATGCAAGCCTCGATCGCTCGTCGAGGCAGTGCGGCCGCTTCCCCTCGATACCGCCGTCGGTCAGCGGGCTGTCTCTGCGGCCAACCGTTCCAGAGGCATGCCGGAACACTTTCGCGAGCTGTTTTGGGGGGTCGCGCACGAGGGTCGTAACGAGCGGCAGAAGCTTACGCGCGCGGCGGAGCGGCCCACGCCGTATGGTTTCGAGGGGTCCGTGACGCCGAGTGCGGGTGCGCCGGCCACAAGCCGGCCATGGCCCGCCCCGGCCGAACTCGCAGCCCTCCGATGTCGAATGCTCGAGGCGGTGGGGCAATTGGCGCAGGGCCGCCATGCGCCAGGCGAGCGTGCGATCAGGCAGGTCGTCGCCGCGTTGGCACGAAGACAAGACTGGAGGCATGCGGCTCGGGGCGGGCTTGCGCTGGCAAGGTCGCTGGTGACCCGAGGACGCCTACGAGAAGTTCAGACGGCGCTTGCAGAAGCGAGACGTTGCGCCCAGCATGCGAGAGAGAGCGATCTGCTAGTCGACGTAGCCGTTGTGTCGGGGTTGGCCGCCACCGACGAGATCCGGCTCGACGACGCCGAGACCATGCTGCATGCGGCGCTCATGTCCTCCAGAGGGCTCGGCGAAAAGGTTGCTGGCCGTGCCAGCGCCTTGGCTCTGGCCCGCTGTCTGTTCTGGCGCGGGCGGTTCGACGAGTCGGATCGGCTGCTCGGAAGCCTCGCCTCCGAGGACCTGCCCCTCCCCGATGCGATCCGCCTGGCGGCCGGTCGCTCGCGCGCTGCGGTTGGCCTTGGCGATCTGCCCGGGGCGATGACGCACGCCGCCACGGCAACGCGCCTTGCGGACCAGCTCAACGCGCCGTCGGGGAGGGCGTTGGCGGCCTGTGCGTCGGCCTTCGCCCACCTGTCTGTGGGCGATCACGCGGGCGTGGCAGCCGATGTGACCACGTGTGTGGAGTCGGCGCGGCTCGCGCACGACCCGTTGCTGGGCCTGCGCGCGAAGCTGCTCGCGATCGAGAGTGCTCGGCGCGCCGGCGACCGCGCGAGCGCCGCCACGATCATGCGTCAGATCCAACGCGTGGTGTCCTCGGAACTGCCGCCAATCGTTCGCGTGCGCTGCGCCCTGGCGGCGGATCTCCTGGCCGGGTCGTCCACCGATGGCGTCGCCCGGCAGATATCGGCGACGGGCCTCCGCGCGCTGAGACTCTTCTCGCCGGCCCCCGTGGAGCGCGCGACGTTGCTGCACACGGTAGACGACCTGGTGGAGATTCTGCGCTGTTGCCAGACAGCCGACGATGACGTCGCGGTACTTTCCAGCCTCTGCCAGCGGCTTCGCGCGCGGCTGGGAGCGGCAGGGGTCGCGTTCTTCACTGAAGAGCGGGGCGCGTACGTGATGCTGGCATCGGACGGAGCACGGACCGAGGCGGCAGTCGCGGCGCGGGTGAGCGGGGTCGGGCAGACGGTCGCTCCTCACCGGATGGAGGAGCGAATCGAAGGCGGTGCGCCAGTGCGCTACGGCGGACGTCTGATTGGCGCTCTCGTAGCCCGTTGGAGCCTTGGCACCGCGACGGATCCGTCCGGCGCTTCCATGCTCCTGACGACCGCCGCCGCGGCAGCGGCGCCGGCGCTGGCGGGCGCCATTAACCGCAGGGCTGAACGTGTTGCGGAAGGATCATCGGAACTGCTGGGCGCAAGCGATGCGATCGGAAAGGTGCGCCAAGCGGTCACGCGGGCAGCAGCGGCCCCATTTGTCGTCCTGATCGAAGGCGAGAGCGGCAGTGGAAAGGAGCTGGTAGCCAGGGCGCTTCATCGGAGCGGCCCGCGGCGGGACCGGCCCTACTGCACGCTCAACTGTGCGGCGCTGCCGGACGACCTCGTCGAATCCGAACTGTTTGGCCACGCCCGAGGCGCGTTTACCGGCGCCGTCGCCGAGCGCCCGGGGGTGTTTGAAGAGGCCCACACCGGGACGTTGTTCCTTGACGAGGTCGGGGAGTTGTCGTTACGCGCTCAGGCGAAGGTGTTGCGGACGATCCAGGAGAACGAGATCCGGCGCGTGGGCGAGAACGTTACCCGGCGGGTCGACGTCCGCTTGGTCGTCGCCACGAACCGGAGCCTGCAAGCGGAAGTATCCGCTGGGCGGTTTCGACTCGACCTGTTCTACCGGCTCGATGTCATCCGGATGATCATCCCGCCGCTGCGCGAGCGGCGCGAAGATATTGCGATCCTCGCGGAGCACTTCTGGCGCGAGGCGACCGGCCGTGTCGGCAGCAAGGCGACACTCAGCACCGCTGCGGTGGCTGCACTAGCGCGCTATGATTGGCCGGGTAACGTGCGCGAGTTGCAGAATGTCCTTGCCGCTCTGGCGGTCCGCAGCCCGAAGCGGGGCGTCGTGCCGCCGACCGCGCTTCCGCCGAATATTGCTGGCGTACTCCCGGACAGAAGCTGGCGCCTGGCCTCGGCCAGGCGCACGTTCGAGGCCGACTTCATCCGCGCGGCCCTCGTGCGATCGGGCGGTCATCGCGGCCGGGCGGCCGAAGAGCTGGGCGTCACTCGCCAAGGGCTGACGAAGCTCATGACGCGACTCGGCATCAGCGATTCGTTGTGACGGGATAGGGTCTCGACGAGCTCGGGAGCGACATTCTCGCGCGCGTCCACGTCGGGGCGCGTATCTCGCTGGTCGTCGGCCTGACGGTCGTTGCCATCCCGGCCGTCGGTGGGCACACTGCTCGGCGCGCTGGGAGTATTTCGGCGGCTTGGTCGACGTGTGGTCGGCCGGGTCATTGGATCCGCGGGGGGACACTAGCGCAGACGCTGGGCGAGGGCGTCGAGCCGCGGGTTGTCCGGGTCCAGGTCACGTGCCCGGTGAAGGGTCGCCCGGGCGTCCTCGCGCCGGCCTGCACCGAGCTGCGCCTCGGATAGCGCGGCCAGCACCTCGATGTTCCGAGGGGCAGCGACCGCGGCGCGGTCGAGCCATGCGACTGCCGACGCGAGGTCCCCCAGGCGTGCCGAAAGTGTGGCTATTTTGGTGGCGTGGGCGGAGAACCCCCGTTCAGTCGGGGCGAGGACCGTGTAGCCTGACAGGGCGGTTCGAGCAGCCTCGAGATGGTTCCGTCGCTCCGCAACGGACGCGTACTCCAGAAATGCAGAGAGGTCGACCGGATAGCGCTCGGTGGCCCGCTGAAGGACGCGTTCGGCGGCTTCGACCTGGTTGTCCCGGAGGAGTGCGCGGCCGTACAGCGTCAAGATGTCGCTCGTTGCGATGGAGGTGGACGCGACACGCTCAAGCGCCTCGATCGCCTTACGAAGGTCGATGCGGTCGTTCCGCACCATGGCCGTTTCGAGCCACACGCGGCCGAGGGTCCCGTAGATGAGCAGTCGCTCAGGCGTGCGATCGAGCGCGTTGCCGAGAGTGAGGATGGCCAGGTCCGCGTGCCGTTCTTGGGCGGACCGATTGCCGGCGTCGAGCGCTGCTCGCGCGTGTGCAAGGCCGACCGCGACCTGGCGCTCCATGTGATCGCGGTCGAGGCCCGCGATCAGTTGTAGTTGGTCGAGTTCTTCGCCGTGGCGACCGACCGATGCGTACAGGTCGGCGAGTTCCTCGCGGGCCGCAATCAGGCCGGGCGATCGCTCCACCGCCTTCTCGAAAGCCTTGATGGCCTCGAGCGGGCGGCTCTGAGCCTCCAGGCAGAGGCCCATTAAGTAGTAGGCATCGGCACCCCGCTCGTCGAGCTGGAGTGCGTCCGCAACCGCTCCCAGGGCCCCGTCGATGTCGCGACTGCGGTACCGGGCAAGCGCCAACTTATAGGTGACGACAGACGACGCCCTGTCGAGCCGCAGGCGAGTCTCGTAGACTTCCGCCGCTCGCCTGTAGCGCCGGCGCTCGTACAACACATCGCCCCACTCCTCGAGGGGCCGCACTGCCGTGGGGTCCAGGGTTGCCGCCGTCCGGAAGTCGCGCGAGGCCGCCTCAAGATCGCCACGCTGCCAGTAGGTTTCGCCTCGCCTCAGATGCGCGAGCAGGGAGTCGGGCCTGAGCGCGATGGCGCCGCTGTAGGCCTCAATGGCTCCGAACGGCTGAGCTGCTCGGCGCGCGGCGTCGCCCCGACCGAGCAGCAGGCGGTAGTCCCGCTCCCGAGTGGCCTTCTGGTAGGCGACGGTTGCGCCCACGGCGGTTGCCGCCAAAAGCCCGAGGGCGATGAGGGTGGATCTCATGAGCTGGTCTCGTATCCTACCAGCGCCCGGCCTGCCGGGGGAACCTTCGTCGGCGCATCGGGGTCTAAATTGGGTACCATGATCTCTGTGAAGCAGGCCCGCGCATCGGTCTGGTCCGAGATCGGGGGACGGGAATCGGCGCTCGTCCAGCGGTGCGCCGCCGGCGACGAGGCGGCGTTTGCCGAGCTGGTGGCCGAACATCAGCGGATGGTCGTGCAGCTCGCCATCAACCTTCTGGGCGACCGCGACGAGGCGCTCGATCTGTCGCAGGACGTCTTTCTACGAGTGTTCCGGACGATCCATCGTTTTCGTGGGCAGTCGGCGTTACGCACCTGGATCTACCGAATCGCGGTCAACCAGGCGCGGAATCGGCACCGGTTCTGGCGGCGGCGGCATCGCGCCGATCAGGTCTCGCTCGACGCGCATGTGGCGATCCATGGAGATTTTCTGTCGGGCTCCGACGTGGGTCCCGACCAGATGCTCTTGCAAAAGGAGCTGGCTGCCCGGCTCCAGCATGCCCTCGAAGCGTTGCCCTTCGATCAGCGGACGGTCATCGTGCTGCGCGAAATCGACGGCTTGAGCTACGACGAAATCGCGTATTCCCTCGGTGTCGCTGTGGGAACTGTGAAGTCACGTCTGACGCGCGCGCGCCACACATTGCGTGTCGAGTTACAGGAAGTGAGGAAGGCGTGAAGGTTTTGACGTGCGCGGCGGCGCGGCGACAGCTGCACGCGTTCCACGACGACGAACTGTCGCTCAGCGACCAAGTCGCCGTCGGCGCGCATCTTGAATGGTGCGGCGAATGCGCGGCGACATTTAGCGATCTCCGGTTGCTGCGCATGGCACTGCGCTCGGCGACACCGGGACGCATGGCGCTGGCCGGCCATGGGGACACCGGCTTTCACGCAGGAGTTGTTGCCCGTGCTTGCGCGGAGAAGACGGCGTCGCTTGGAGCGCGCGTCCGGGCGATGTTCGAAGACATGCATCTGGTCTATGCGGGGCTCGGTGCCGCAGCCGCTACGATCGTGTGTGCCGTCGTCATGGTCGGCATGATGCGGCTGGTGGCCAACGGGCACCCGGACTCGCTCATGGCGACGATGAGTCTGCTCGCCTTGCCAGGGTCGGACTTAAATCCGGTCGTCGTCGATGCGGGGATGCTGATGCCGCGCGCATTGGACGACGTGCTCTTCGTGGCGCCGGGGACAAAAGGCCGCGACGACACGGCCTTCACGTTCTCGGGTGTCGTGACCCGAGAAGGGCACATCGTCAACCTCGAGCTGCACCCGGAAAGTGGGCAGGTGCCGCCGGCGGGAAGCCGAGAAGCGCAGGAGCTCGAACATCTGCTCGGGGCCGTGTCGATGGCGCGCTTCGAACCGGCTCGCGTCGCGGGTTTTCCGGTGGCCGTCAACATGGTCTGGCTCGTGACGCAGACGACCGTGCACGCCACCAAGAGCGGGCTCGACTTGCCGAGCCCACCTACAGTCAAGAAGCGCCAGGCCTCGGCTAGCCCCGTTTACGCGAGACCCCCGTCTACAGTCGCGTGAGCCCGGGGGAAACCTGGGCCGCGGCTTTCTGTCTCAGCGGGTGCCCGGCGCGCTGACCTGCGTCGTGGCGACGTTGTTCATCGTGTCTGTCGCGCGCAGCGTCAGACCGCGTGGTCCAATCGGATCGTCAAGGGTCACGATGTAGTGCTCCGATCGTGAATCCGCAATGCCGTCGGCGGGAAAGACCGGGAGCCAGCGCTGACCGTCCCTGGAGTATTCCACGAGCTGGATCGGCGAGTGATCGTCGGAGACGTCGAAGGTGACGATCGTACGGTTCCCCTCGACGCGCACGCCGCCCACGTGCAGTTCGGGTGGTGTGTTGTCGATCTCGAAGGTGGCGCTCTCGAGTTCGCCGGTGAGCGCCGTCCCTGCCGCGTTTGAGCGGGCATCTGAGGCGACAATCTTCACGAAGTAGGTTCCGTTCGGGACGGTCGCCGTGTCCCAGACGACGATCGGCTCGGTCAGATCACGACGCAGCACCTTCCAGGTCGTCTCGCCTTCGCGGCGATATCGGACCTCGAACGAAAGTTCGTCGTCGTTGTCATCATCGGCGCGCCAGATGATGGTTTGAAGACTTTTGTGATACGTTCGGCGCCCCAGTGACGGCGAGCCCGACGCACCTTGTTGGGCCGTCTGCGCGGCCTGCGCGAGCTTGCGGTCGGGCGTGGTCTGATTGTCGAACCCGGCGAGGTCGGGGTCGCCGGTGCCATACGGCTTCTGAAACACAATGCCGGGCGGGTGAACCGTGATCGAGCGGACTTGGGGCCGCAGGTTGCGCTGGAGATACGCGGCCGTCAACGACGTCAGTACCGGTCCGTCGGTCGGGCCCG
>JBGPJH010000097.1:0-10956 GCA_041485305.1 Vicinamibacteria bacterium
CACCGTTATCCAGTGTTCGACGACTTCGGGCATGTTGCCGTGAATCTCCATCCACGTCAGGGCCTCGCGGAAGATGCTGCGGTGCGTGAGAGCGCGTTGAGCGCGCACGCTGGCACTGAGATCCCGCAGGCGACGCTGCAGCCCGTGGATCTGACGAAGGCGCTCGATGTCGCGCCGCGCGAGCGGCAGTTCTCCGAGGCGCGGGGACGGCGGATGCCGGCGCTCACCCTCAGACGACGTCGAGCCAGGGGCGGGCCGTCCCGGTTGCGGCGCAAGGCCGAGCGGTGCCAGCAGACTCCCGAGCAGCAAGGCGTTGGTCAAATTCTCTGGCGTCGAGGTGAACTTCGCTCGGTACTCGTCCAGGGCTGCCAGTGAACGCCAGAGCGATCCGTCAGCCCCGCGATGCAGCTCGGTCGAAATCGGCTCGATGAGTCCCGCCTCGAGGAGTCCTCGGAACGCCTTTTCTGACGATCCCGACCGCAGGATCTTGTAGTACTCCTCGAGAAGCCGGGGCGGTGAACTCTTTGCGATCTCGTGCCGCTGGGTGCGAATGGCGTCGAGGAGTGGCGGATCGATGGTGAAAGAGAGTCGCGCCCCGAGCGCGATCGCGCGCAGCATCCGCACGGGGTCTTCGCGAAACCTCACCTCGGGATCGCCGATCGAGCGCACGACCCCTGCGCGCAAATCGTCGAGGCCACCGATGTAGTCGATGATCGAAAACGTAGCGATGTCGTAGAAAAGCGCGTTGATCGTGAAGTCCCGCCGGAACGCATCTTCCTCGGAGGTCCCAAACGTGTTGTCCCGGTGAATCAGATGGTCGCTGTCGGCGGCGACGCCGTGCGCGTCCGACGAGTGAGGATCGGGCGCCGGCACCCCATCCTGGACCACTTCTTCGCCAGGCTGCACCTGTCGCCGGAACGTCGCGACTTCAACGACCTTCGGTCCGAACCGCACGTGGGCGAGACGGAACCGCCGGCCGATGATCCAGCAATTCCTGAAGAGTTTCTTGACCTGGTACGGGTGGGCCGAGGTGCCGATGTCGAAATCCTTCGGTCGCCGGCCGAGCAGCAGATCGCGGACGCTGCCCCCGACCAGATACGCGATGTGGTCGTGCTGTCGCAGCCGGTAAAGCACTTTGAGGGCATCAGGGTCGATGTCGCGGCGCGAAATCGCGTGCTCGGCGCGCGGGACGACCCTCGGCTCGACCATCGGGCGGAATTGTACCAAAAGGTTTAGACCAAACAACTAATATGCTTGTATATCAACAGTTTAGGAACATTTTTGGCTTGTGGTAGCATCCAGGGTTATGGTCTGGATCGGTCCGGCTGCAGTGGGCCTCCTTCTGGTGGCGGCGAGCGCCACGGCGGGCGAACAGCGCGACCCGCTCTTTCGCGCCCGTTCCCTGTACAACGAGCGTCAGTTCGAGGCCGCCGTCGAAGCGGCCGAGGAAGCCGGGCGCAATCCTGCCCACACCGACGACGCAGATCTGATTGCGGCTCGCGCGTATCTCGAGCGCTACCGTGAGACGGCGGTGCCTGACGATCTCGCGAATGCCCGCGAGCGGCTGCGCCGGATCAACCCCGAGCGCTTCAGTTTGCGCGAGCGCGGCGAATTCATCGTCGGGCTTGGCGAGGCCCTCTTTTTCGACGACGCGGCGGGGGCTGCAGCGTCTGTCTTCGAATCGGTGCTCGCATCGCGCGACGAGCTGCCTGCCGAGGCACGCGAGCGCGTGCTCGATTGGTGGGCGAGCGCCCTCGACCGCGACGCGCGGCCGCGTCCCGATCTCGAGCGGCAAGGCGTTTATCAAAAGATCCGCGACCGCATGGCCGCGGAGCTCGCGGGCAATCCGACCAGCTCTACAGCCGCGTACTGGGCGGCGGCTGCGGCGCGCGGTCAGGGCAACCTGCAGGAGGCGTGGGACGCCGTGCAAGCCGGGTGGGTGCGCGCTTCCCTGGCCCCCGATCGCGGCGCGGCTCTGCGCGGCGATCTCGACCGCTTGGTGCGGCGCGTCATCATTCCGGAACGCGCGCGGATGCTCTCGCAGCCGCCGGAGGTGTTGCTGGCCGAGTGGGAGAAGTTCAAGGAGAAGTGGAACAAGCAGGAATGAAGCTGATAGCTGACAGCTGACAGAAATTACGGTTTCGCGTCCTTCCAGTTCTCCCCCACACCAACATCGACCGTCAGCGGGACCTTCAACTGAACGGCCGACTGCATCTTGTCCTTTACCATAACGGCAACCGCGTCGGCCTGCGCGCTCGGGACCTCGAACAACAGTTCGTCGTGGACCGTCAGGATCATCCGCGCGCCGGGCACGGTCTGGAGCGCGGCGTGGACATCGATCATGGCGCGCTTCAGGATGTCGGCCGCGGTTCCCTGGATCGGGAGGTTGACCGCCGCTCGCTCGGCCGCGGAGCGAATCTGGCCGTTCCGGCTGGTCAGCTCCGGCACGAGCCGGCGCCGGCCGAACATGGTTTTCACGACGCCCGAGGCGCGCGCGTCCTCGAGCGTCCGATCGATGAAGGCGCGGACGCGCGGGAAGCCTGTGAAGTAGGCGTCGATGATCGCCTGCGCGGCCTGGGGCGTGACGCCGATGTCCTTGGCCAGCGTGAAGGCCGTCTTACCGTACAGCAGCGCGTAATTGATGACTTTTGCGCGGCGCCGCAGCTCGTGGTGATCGAGACCGCTCGTCGGGCCGAAAACCTTGAGTGCCGTCTGATCGTGGATGTCTTCGCCGTTTTGAAACGCCTGGATCAGCGTGTCGTCGTCGGCGAGGTGGGCGAGCACTCGCAGCTCGATCTGGGAGTAGTCGGCCGAAATCAGCAGGTGGCCGGGGTCTGCGATAAACGCGCGGCGGATCTCTCGACCGAGCTCGGTCCTGATCGGGATGTTCTGAAGGTTGGGGTCGCTGCTGCTGAGGCGGCCTGTGGCGGCCACCGCCTGATTGAACGAGGTGTGCACGCGACCGGTTTCTGGGTTGACGAGCTGCGGCAGCGCGTCGACATACGTGCTCTTCAGCTTCTGCAGCGCGCGCCACTCCAGGATGAGGCGCGGCAAATCGTGGGCGAGCGCCAGCTCCTCGAGGACTTCCACCGCCGTGGACGCCGTCTTGGTCTTGACGTTTTTCTTGAGCGCGGGGAGCTGCAGCTTGTCGAACAGGATTCTCGACAGCTGCTGCGGCGAGTTGATGTTGAACGACTCGCCGGCCGACTCGAAAATCTGGGTGCTGCGCGCGGCCAGCTCCTTGTCGATCCGCTGCGATTGCGCAGCCAGGGCGGCCCCGTCGACGCGAACCCCTGCCCGTTCCATGTCGACGAGGACCGGGATGAGGGGCCGCTCGAGTTCGCGGTACACCCGATCGAGCTGGTCGTGTTCGAGCTTGGATTCCAGCAAAGCGGCGAGCTGCAGCGGCAGGTCCGCCCGCTCTCCCGCGTAGTTGAGGACCGCGGCGGGCGGCACGTCGACGAGGCCGATCGCCTTGGCTCCACGTCCGCAGATGTCTTCCTGGGCCACCGCCCTGTAGGCGAGGTGCTCGAGGGCGACGTCCTCCAAGGGATGGCCAGGCCTGGTCGCGTCCAGCAGATAGCTCGCCAGCATGGTGTCCACCCCAAGGCCAGCGAGCGTCACGCCGTGCCGGGCCAGCAGCCGCATGTCGGACTTCAGATCGTGGCCCACCTTCTCGATCGACGGGTCTTCGAGCACCCCCTGCAGAGCGTGGAGAGTCTCGTCGAGGGCGAGCTGCGGACCGCTATGCATCCCAGCGTGCCGCAGGGGAACGTAGCGGGCCGATCGGGCAGAGGTCGCGAACGCCAGTCCCACGATGCCGGCTCGAATCGAAGCGGGGCTGTCGGCCAGCACCCGCAGCCCGACGCGACCCTCCGCCCGCAGCTCGGCCTCGAGCGCTTCGAGCTCTGCGGGCGTGCTGACGATTCGATAGTCCTTCTCGACCGTATCCGCGGCCGGCGCGTATTCCATGACGAGCGAGCGGAAGCCCACGGCGGAAAACAACTCGTAGCACGCCGCGCGAGACGGGCCTCGATACTTGAAGGCGCTGACGTCGAACGCGATGGGAACGTTGGTGTGGATCTGTAGCAGCTCCCGGCTGCTGCGCGCTTCCTCGGCGTGCGCAAGCAGTGCCTCGCGATACTTTTTCTGTGTAACGTCGGCCGCGCGCTCGAGAAGGGCGTCGAGCGTTCCGTAAGTGGAAATCAGATCTCTGGCGCCCTTTTCGCCAATGCCCGGCACACCTTTGACGTTGTCGATGGCGTCGCCCATCAGAGCCAGCACGTCCACAACCTGATCGGGCCGGACGCCGAATTTGTCCTTCACGCCTTCGGCGTCGTACCACGTACCCTCGTCGCGCGGGTTGAAGACGCGAACCTCGTCGCCTACCAACTGGAAGAAGTCCTTGTCGCCGGTGACGATGGCCACGCCGTAGCCTTCCGCCGTCGCGTGCGCGGTCATCGTGCCGATCACATCGTCTGCTTCGTATCGCTCGTGCGTGATGATGGGCACGCCAAGCGCCTCGCATGCGCGGTGGACGAGCGGAATCTGGCTGGCGAGCTCGTCGGGCATCGGCCTGCGGTTGGCCTTGTAGTCCGCCGACAGCTCGTCACGGAACGTCGGGCCTGGTAAATCGAAGGAGGCGGCGATGTACTCCGGATGGTGTTCCTTCAGCAGCTTCCGGAGCATCGTGACGAATATGTAGACCGCGTTGGTCGGCAGGCCGGCCGCATTGCGCAGCAGCGTGCCTTCCGCCGTTCGGATCGGCGCATGATAGGCGCGGTACATCTGCGAGCTGCCGTCGATCAGGTACAGCACAGCTGTGGCGGACATCGGGTGGACGAAATTTTTACTATATCATTGGCTGAAATGCCGATCGGCGCAGTGATACTGCTGCTCGTGGCGGCGTTGACGTCGGCGTGCGGCGGCAGGGACTTCTTCCGGCAGTACGAGTACGAGGAGGACGTGTACCTGTCGCTCGACGGAAGCGCGACGATCTACGTGAATAGCTCGATTCCGGCGTTGGACGCGCTCCGCGGCGCCTCGTTCGACACCAATCCCTCCACCCGTGTCGACCGCGACGCTGTTCGCGCCTATTTCACCACCCCGCTGACGCGGGTGACCCGGGTCGCCGTGTCGCAGCGCAGCAACCGTCGCTTCGTGCACGTCCGCATGGATGTCGACGATGTGCGGCGGCTGGGCGGGACGGGGCCGTTTGCCTGGTCCACCTATCGGTTCGACAGAGACGGCGAGCTGTTCGTCTATCGGCAGAGCGTGGGCGCGTCGGCGGACAAAAATGTCGGCGACGTCGGATGGAAGGGGCAGGAGCTGGTCGCATTCCGCGTTCATCTGCCGAGCCGGATTGTCTACCACAATGCCGGCGCGAAGAACCTGAAGCGTGGCAACATTCTCGTCTGGGAACAGATGCTGGGCGATCGCACGCGTGGAGAGCCGCTGGCCCTCGACGCGCGGATGGAGTCGCAGTCGATCCTCTACCGGACACTGTTCCTGTTCGGCTCGACGGTGGTCGCGGTCGGCGCCGGGTTTCTCCTCCTCCTGTGGTGGATTCTCCGGCGGAGTGCGAAGGCTCAAAGCGGCGCGGGCTTCAATGCTTGAACCGATAGCCGACAATCGTCTTGATCACCCATTTTTCGCTGGCGTCGGTCAGGCCTCGGCCCACACCGACATTCAGCTCCCAGTCGGGCGAGACGTTGAGGTCGAGCGTCGGGAAGAGCATGTGCCGCTGCTCGGCCGCCGGCGCCGGGTCGGTCAAGACACCTGTCGCGCCGTAGTATTCGACGCCTGCGGCAATCTTGGGCGTGACATCCCAGGCCACTTTCACCCCGGGTTCGAACTCCAGTCCGACTCTGGAATCGGGTCCCTTGAGGGCTTTCGATAGGTCCGGATTGATGGACACGTACAACCGTCCCTGGTGCCGCTCGAGGATCGGGCGGATTTCGAGCGTCCGCGTGTTCGCCTCGAATTGCGCCTGGTTGAAACCGACCTCGAAGCTGAGGCTCACGTTGAACGGAAAGCTCGACGATTCGGGAAAGCGAAACCGCGGGCGGATGCGCACGCCGGCAAACTTCCCGCCCTCGTTGGGGACGTGGGCGGCCGTTACCAGATAGCCGGCAAGCTCGAAGTACTTGGTGAAGCCGTGAGTCACCTCCAGCGTGAGGTGGGCCTGACGGTTCAGCGCAAACTCGCCGGGTCCCGCATCGGTCGTGCCCTTGGCAAAGTAGTTCGTGTGGACTTCGACCATCGTCTGGTGAGGTTCCACGGTTTCGTACGGGTACACCTGGATCTCGAAGAGGTCCTGGGCGGCGGCGGGGGGTGCCGCCAGGAAGAAGCACACTCCGAGCGCCGCGTACAACGCAAGGTCAAGTCGTCGCATGGTCAGGCGCGGGCACGCTTCCTCGACGGCGTCCGTCCTTCGGCTCGCATCGGCTCGGGCTTTTTCTTTGACGCCTGGATCGAGTCGAGGCTCTTTCGAAGCGCGTCCATCAGATTCACGACCTTGGGCGGCGCCTCGACTCGGGGTGCGACGATGTCGCGTCCTTCGATCTTCGCGTCGATGATCTCGCGCAGGCCCTGCTGATACTCGTCGCGGTAGGTCTTGAGGTCGACGTCGCCTTCGAAGGTGCCAATCACCTGTCTGGCGAGGTTCACCTCGGCGGGCTTCAGCGACTCCGGCAGGTCGGCCAGCTCGTCGATCGCATCCATGGCGCGAATTTCGCTCGCGTGTCTGAGCGTGTACATCACCAGGCCGCGTTCGCGCGGCTGGACCTTGATCAAGTATTCGCGCCCGTACAACGCGACCTTGCCGATGCCTGCCTTGCCCCGCATGCCTTCTCGAATCACGGCGAAGGCTTCCTTCGCGACGGCCCCATCGGGAGCAAGGTAGTACGGGCGCTCCAGATAGATCGGGTCGATCGCGTCCGCGTCGGTGAACGTTTCGAGGTTGATGACGCGCGTGGACTCGACCCGCACCTTGTCGCTGTCTTCCTCGGTCACGACTACGTAGTGTCCCTTCTCGAATTCGTATCCCTTCACGATATCGGTGTTGGGGACTTCACGTTCGCACCGGGGGCACCAGCGCTTCTGCTGAATCCGCGTCTGACATTCGGCGTGGAGCTGGTTGAAACTGAGCGTGGCGGCGGCGTCGGTCGCCGGGAACACTTTGACGGGGATGTTCACCAGACTGATCTTGAGATAGCCCTTCCACGTCGGACGCGCGGCCATAGGTTCCTCTCACTAGCCGATTTCGCTGACGACGGCGTTCGCCAGCTCTGTCGTGGTGGCCGTGCCACCGAGATCCGGCGTGCGGAGCTTGCCGGACGCGATCACCCGTTCAACGGCGCCGATGATGCGATCGTGGACCTCGCGATGGCCGAGGTGGTCGAGCATCATGGCGCCGGCCCAAATTGCGCCGATCGGATTTGCGATTCCTTTGCCCGCGATATCCGGCGCCGAGCCGTGAATGGGCTCGAACATCGATGGATACCGCCGCTCGGGATTGATGTTGGCGCCCGGCGCGATGCCCAGGCTGCCCGAGATGGCCGATCCGATGTCGGTCAGGATGTCGCCGAAGAGGTTACTGGCCACGATCACGTCGAGTGAGGCCGGGTGCGTGATCATCCTCGCAGCGATCGCGTCCACGTGGTATTTGCGGTACTCGACCGACGGGTAATCCTTCCGGACGATTTCGGCGACCTCGTCCCAGAGCACCATCGAGTGCCGAAGCGCATTGGACTTGGTGGCGCTCGCCAGCAGCTTCCGCGGTCGGCGGGATGCCACATCGAATCCGTAGCGCAGGATGCGCTCGATGCCCTGCCGGGTGAAGAGGCTCGTCTGTTCCGCAACCTCGTGCGGCGTGCCGACGTGAATGCGGCCGCCGGCGCCGGCATACTCGCCCTCGGAGTTTTCGCGGACGCAGACCATGTCGATCTCTGCGGGAGACCGGTTCGCGAGCGGTGAGGTCAAGCCGGGCAGCAGCCTCATCGGTCGCAGGTTCACGTACTGCTGAAAGCGCTGCCGCAAAGGCAGCAACAGGTCCCACACCGCAATGTGATCGGGAACGGCGGGCGATCCGATCGCGCCCAGGTAGATGGAGTCGAACCGCGCGAGCCGCTCGAACCCGTCCGCATCCATCATCCGGCCGTGGCTCAGGTAGTAGTCACAGCCCCAGGGCAAGTCCGTGAACTCGAGGGACACACTCGAGCCCCGCGTTGCCGCCTCGAGAGCTGCCTTGCCGGCGGGAATCACTTCTTTGCCGATGCCGTCTCCCGCAATCACCGCAATCGTGTACGCGCGCGCAGTCGCCATTGGCCGGTCCCTATTAAGCGCCTGAGCGTACACTGAAAGGCAGCAGGATCGCCCACATTCCGATGGCGGCGACCAGGCCGGCCAACGCCGGCGTGACCAGCCCGACCCCCGTCCCTCCCGTCAGCGCCCGGTCGATCAACATGACGCCCAGTCCCGCGCCAACCGACGCGAGCGCGCTCGCATTCGTGGTACGCCGCACGTACAGTCCTCCTACGATTGGGACGAAGAGCCCCACGGTCAGCAGAGTGTAGAAGATCGTCAGCGTCTCGATAACGTCTTCCGAACCCCACGCCAGGGCCACTCCGACGACACCGCTGACAATCGTCGCCCAGCGGGCGACGCTGAGCACCCGCTCATCGTCCGCGTCCGGCCTCAAGAACCTCTTGTAGAGATCCTGCGAGAGCGACGTCGTCAACATGAACAGCGAAGCGTCAGCCGCGCTGACCTCGGCGGAGAAGACGGCGGCGAGCGCAATGGCACCGACGAGCGGGGGAAGCCCGTGCATCAGAATCATCGGCAGCGCGAGGTTGGTCGCGGGAAGATCGGGAAACTGCCCCCGCGCGAGGATGCCGAGCACTGGCGGAACGCCGGCGAAGGCGAACAAGCCGAGGGCGTTCAATCCAACACCGACCCGGACGGCGTGGTCGTCCCGCGCACCGAAGATTTTCTGCAGCAGACCCGGCGACACGACGAATGCCGGCGCCAGCAGGGCAAGGTACGCGGGCGCCAGATCGCCGCGCCAGAACGACCAGTACAGAGCGTCGGTGGGCTGCACGTGCCCGAGGGCGCTCCAGCCGCCGAATGCTGCGACTGCCAGCGGCAGCGCGATGGCGAACCCTACGAGCTTGACCGTCAGCTGCACGACGTTGACCCACGCCGAGGTCAAGAGTCCACCTGCGGCGAAATACACCGTGATGACCAGACCGCCAATTGCCGATCCGATCGGCTTGGGCACGCCGACAACGACGTTGAGAATCCAGCCGAGTCCGATCAGCTGTGACGCCAAAATAAAGATCGCGCCGATCCACAAGAGCCCGGCGGCGACCCCCCGCATCGTCCGGCTGTAGCGAAACTCGAGGTAATCGCCGACCGTGCGCAGCCCCTCGGCTTCTGCAACCCGGCGGATGGCGGGGCCAATCCAGAACGCGAGCACGACCGAACCGATGGCGGCGGACCCCACCCACCACCACGCGGCCACGCCGTTCAAGTAACCCCGCGACGTGGCGCCGACCGTCGAGCCGGCGCCGATGTTCGCGGCAAGCATCGTGGAGAAGATCAGCCCTGGGCCGAGACGCCGGCCGGCGACAAAAAAATCGGACGCGCCCCGCACGCGACGGCCGATCCACAGACCGAAGGCCATCAACGCCAGCGAGTACGAGGTGAGGAGAACGAGGTGCAGGTTCAATTACTTAGCGACGTCTCGAAGGGCCGGAACTCCGGGTACGCTCGTCGCCTGCCGTACGGCGCGGACCACTGCGTCGGCGATGGCTTCGGCAGCAAGCGCACCAATCTGTCCGACATCGGCCGTGATGGTCAGGGTTCCGGTGGCCAGCGCGAAAATGGCGTCCCCGTCCACGGGAGTATGGGCCGGAGCGATCGACCGTGCAAAGCCGTCGTGCGCCATCTGCGCGACTCGAGTCGCGCCGGTCTTGCTCAGCCGGGCGTTGGTCGCCACGACACCGAGCGTTGTATTCTGTCCGGTTGCGCCAAACGCGATCGTTCCAGACCGCAGGAGCTTACGCGCGTCGGCGAACGACTTTCCGTCCGGCGTGCGAACACCCGCGACCACCTGACCAGTAGCCGGATCGATGACGTCGCCAACGGCGTTCACGGCAACGATCGCCGCCACGATGAGACCGTTCGGCAAGGCGATGGCCGCACTGCCGATCCCGCCCTTCATCGCCCGGCCGATGCCTCCGGTCTTGCCGACGGTCGCGCCGGCGCCGGCGCCAACACTTCCCTCCTGGACGACCGCGGTCGAGGCGAGCTGTGCCGCCCGGTATCCGCAATCTGCCGTGGGACGGATGGTCCCGTCGCCGACTTGCAAATCGAAAAGCGCGGCGGCCGAGACGATGGGGACGTGCGCACGGCCGAATTCGAATCCGATCTTCTTCTCCTCGAGGTAGCGCATCACCCCGGTGGCGCTGTCGAGGCCGAACGCGCTGCCTCCGGACAGAACGATCGCGTGTGCGATCTGCACGGTGTTGACGGGGTTCAGCAGATCGGTTTCTCGGGTGGCTGGCGCGGCACCCCGGACATCGACGCCGGCGGTCGCTCCGCTCTCGGCGAGGATCACCGTGCAGCCGGTCGGGCGCTCGGTCAGCGTGTGATGGCCGACCTTGACGCCTGGCACGGCTGTGATCGTCCGATTCGCAGGCGCGCCCGTCTGCGCGGCTGCCTGCGAAGCGCCGACGGCGCCGATGGCGAGGATGAGCGTTGCGACCAGGTGCACCTGCATGCGTCTCTCTCGGTTACAGTATTGTAGAACGCGGGCACGCATGCGCACATGACCTCCGGAGTGGAAGCCAGGGAACGCGTACCGAGCCAAGCGCCATTAGTCTATCCGTAGGTCTGTTTCACCCTCTTCGACCGGAACAGATACACCATCCACGCTCCGTAGAAGGTCAACGC
>JBGPJH010000098.1:0-10631 GCA_041485305.1 Vicinamibacteria bacterium
GCCGACGTTCGCGACGAAATAATGACCCAGCTTGGCCGAAGGCTGCAGCGGCATGTCGGCGCCGAAGATCGCGACAAGTTGATCGGCAACGCGCTGGCGGAACGCTCGCACCGTGATGGTGGAGGGACCGAAATCGCGCTCGAGCGAAACGGCCGTCTGCAACGCCCGCTCCGACTCGAACCGGCGCCCTGGGTCGACCGCCGAAAACGTGCGCTGGGGTGGCAGCCAGATGCCGCTGTCGCCCGGTGGCAGGAACTCTTCCGCGCCGGGAGCCAGGGTACGACGGGATACCAGGGCGCTCAGCCGCCAGCCCCGGGCCGGGGTCACGGTCAGTTCTACACGAGGACTGAGCAGATTGCGGTGATCGAGGTAGTCGTACCGCGCGAAGCTGGCGCCGTACGAAAGGACGGCGGCGGGCGCGAGGGCGAAGCTGTCGTACGCGTAGACGGTGCCGGCGTTTCGACTGCCCTCGGTCACATCTCGAAGCGCGAGCGGATTACCACCGTCGTACTGCTGCGTGCTGTAGGACAACCCTATGTCGTACCCATGGCGTGCCGGCGTTCGCGTCGTGTACGATCCCGCAACGATCCACGACGTCAGGTCGGCTCGTGTCAACGCTCCGCGGACCGTCCAATCGGCGTGCTCGCCCACGGGTGCGCTGACGCGAACGTACGCTGTGTTACGGGACAGCGCGTCGGGAGAAAACAGTTGCTGGGGAGTGTCGAACGAGCCGGTCGTCAGCAGGTTGACCTGCCCCGAAAACGGCGTAACGGCGAACAGATTCGAGGCGACACGCGTCGGCCGGTCGAAAATCCAACCCAGGGCATCGATTGGTGACGAGCCGCCACGGCGTGGACGATTGACGCCGCCTTCTGCCAACAGGTTGTCCGGGATCGTCGCGTCCTTCAGAACACTCCGGCGCGCGTGCCGAATCCTCCAAACCGCCTCGTCCGGATCTCCTGCGGCGGCCGAGGAGCCAGCGGCCGGCTGGGTTGGAGGGAGCACAGCGTCCGTGGTGCCAGATGCACCGACGCCGGCGGTGAAAACCGGAACGGATTCGCCGGACCGGTGGAGCGCGATTGAAGAGGTCGAGCGCGAACTGGGCCTCACCTGCACAATCTGCGGGCGCGGCGCCACGTAGCCGGTGAAGTGGGCGCGGACGAGATAAGGTCCTGGCGAAAGCTTCCCAAACTCGAAGCGGCCCTTCGCATCGGTGACCGCGACCGTCGTGGTGGCTCCAAGGGCGGACACCACCACGCCTTCGATGGGGGCGCCCGTCTCATCCTGGACAGTCCCGAAAATCGCCCCCGGAACGATGGTGGCCACACGTGCGACGGGCGGCACCAAAGCCGTGCGCTGTGCCCGCGCTGCCACCGGACTGCCCACAACCATCAGGCCGCCGACTGCCGCCGACGCCACGAATCTGGTTGTGCCTGTCATGTGCTCCTCCGGGGCCTCCCTCTCGGATCCGCTATGAACCGCTGACCGAGAAGTTCACGTCGCGGGTCAGCGATTTGTTGCTGATCTTGTCGGTCACCTTGATTTCCAGCCGGTAATCCGCTTCGGGGAACGACGCGAGTGGCACAGCCTGCCCACTCTGCAGCTGGTACCCGGCCGCGAGATCGAAGTCCTTCGGCAGCGTCTGAGCGTTCAGGCTCTGTGGGTTGGTCTTGTTGAAGAACTTCTCGCCACCAGCCTGCTTGGTATAGAAGTTGTACTCGACGAATACGTCCGGCTTGCCGGTGTTGCTGTCAGTTTTCGCGTTGTAGATGAGCACGAAGGTCTGCAGCTCGGCCTTCTTCGTAAACTTGGTGCTCGCTACCGGCACAATCTCCATGGTGCCCATGGCATACGGCCGTTCGGTCTGCTGCTGCGGGGTCAGCGGTTCATTCAGCTGATCTATCCGCTCGGCTACGATCACCGAGCTCGTGGCGAACTCGCCGTTCCACAGATCCGGAATGCTGACCGGCTGTTTGATCGCGGAGGTTTTTTGCCGGGGGGCATTCTTGGGCGCTTTTTCGGGAATCGGCTCTTTCGCGATCACGACGAGATCGTAGTTCCCTGGGGCAACCATGAACGATCGGCTGATACGCACGGGCGCCGTCTGCCCTGGCGTCACGGTGACGGTGCCGACATCTTCCCAAGGATAGTCCGCTTTGACGTCCTTCTTCTTGTCGTCCTTCTTCCCGCCCTGCGCAGGCGGCGCGGGGACATCTTTCGAAACCACGCGCCAGTACAAGGATAGCGTGCCGGCCGTGACCTTCGACGTGTCGATCGACACCGTGAACGGTACATATTCCTTGTTGTTCAGCGCCTTCAGAATGTCCTCATGCCCCCAGGCAAGCGACAAGTCGTTAGGGGCCGGCTGGCCAGCGACGACATCATCCGCAATCTTGACCAGGGCCTCCCTTTCCTTCTTCTCGGCGTCGCTCGGCTTCCGCTGCTGAGGTCGCTGCGCGTTCTGCGCGAGGAGGCCGGTCGACAAAAGCAAAATCGCAACGGAGCTGAGGGCAAATGCGCGCCGGAACACCATAACGGCTCTTCTCCAAGAAATAAGCGGAAGGTGAACAGCCAATAATAGGCGGCGTTCTCCAGGCAAGTCAAACTCTTCTGCCATCAGCACTTCAGCGGTCCCAAAACGCGCTAAACGCTATGCTATTATCGCTTCCTTTTCCACACCATGGCACCCACCCACGGCACCTTTGCGCCGGCCGATACGCTGTCGATGTCTCTCGGCACTGCGCCGGGGGGGCCCGAATCCGATCAAGGGGCCTGCCTTTCGCCGCAGCACCTCGGCCCGATCGGTAGGTCGATCCGCCGCGCACGTCGCGGGCGCTGAATTCGCATGTCGAGACCGCTCGACGACAGCCTCGTCATTGTCCTCGCCGGCGGCGCCGGTGAGCGCCTGTATCCGCTGACCAAGAACCGCGCGAAGCCGGCCGTCTACTTCGGCGGACCGTACCGAATCATCGACTTCGTCCTGAGCAATTGCATCAATTCGGGCCTGCGCCACATCTTCATCGCCACGCAGTACAAGTCGCTGTCGCTCAACCGACACATCCGTATGGGCTGGAACATCGTCTCGGAAGAGCTCGGCGAGTTCATCGAGATCCTGCCGCCGCAGAAACGCGTCGGCGAGCACTGGTACCAGGGCACAGCGGACGCGGTCTTTCAGAATCTCTATTCGATCCTCCGGGAACTTCCCCGCTATCTCATCGTGCTCGCAGGCGACCACGTGTACAAGATGGACTACGCGCGCATGCTGGGCTTTCACCAAGAGCGCCGCGCCGGCGTCACGTTGGCGGCGCTCGAGGTGCCGCTCGGGGAGGCCTCGCGTTTCGGCATCATCGCCGTCGACGAAGAAGACAGAGTCCGCGGCTTCGACGAGAAGCCCGCGATGGCGAGCCCGATCCCCGGCTCTCCTGACTTTGCCCTGGGGTCGATGGGCGTGTACATCTTCGACATGGATCTGCTGGTTCGAGCGCTCGAACTGGACGCCGTTCAGCCGACCACCCACGACTTCGGACTGGACATCATCCCGTCGCTGATTCATGACGCCCCGGTCTACGCGTATCGGTTTTACGACGAGAACAAGAAAGCCGCGAAGTACTGGCGCGACATCGGCACACTCGACGCGTATTTCGACGCCAACATGGATCTCTGTCAGGTGAACCCCGAGTTCAACCTGTACGATCCCGAGTGGCCGCTGCGCACCTACCAGCCACAGGCGCCGCCCGCGAAATTTGTCTTCGCTGAAGCCGGACAGCGGTGTGGCCAGGCGCTCGATTCGGTCATCTCACCGGGCTGCATCGTCTCAGGCAGCACCATCTACGGCAGCGTGCTGTGCCCGAATGTGCGCGTCCACAGCTTCTGCACCATCGAGCAGTGCATCGTGATGCCGGGCGTGCGCGTTGGCCGCCACGCGCGCATCCGGCACGCGATTATCGATCGCGACGTCCTGATCCCGCGCGGGGCGCTCATCGGCTACGACCCGGCAGAAGATCGGCGTCGCCACACCGTCACCGACGCCGGCGTCGTCGTCGTCACGACCGACGATGAACCGCTGGTCCGGCCGCTCGCGGAGGACGCGCTGCGGTACGAGGTCGACGCCGACAGGAGAGGCGGAGACGGTCAAGGAAGCTGAGCCACGGGAGGACCAGAGACGTGAAGATCACACGGGTTCACGCTCGAGAGATCCTGGATTCGCGCGGTAATCCAACGGTGGAAGTGGACGTGTGGCTCGAGGGCGGGGCCACAGGACGCGCAGCCGTTCCCTCCGGCGCGTCAACTGGTGAGCGAGAGGCGCTCGAGCTTCGAGACGGGGACCTGTCTCGCTACGGCGGCAAGGGGGTTCGCCACGCGGTCGCCAACGTCAATGGCGAGCTCGCGCAAACCCTCGTGAACCGCGAGCTCGATCAGCGCGCCCTGGATGAAGCGATGATCGCCCTCGACGGCACACCGACCAAGAGTCGCCTTGGCGCCAACGCCCTGCTGGGCATCTCGATGGCCGCGCTCAAAGCCGGGGCCTCGGCGAGTGGGCTGCCGCTGTATCGGCATATCGGCGGCTTGTGCGGAAGTCCTCGGCTCACGCTCCCGGTGCCGATGATGAACATCTTGAACGGCGGGGCGCACGCGGACTCAAGCGTCGATTTTCAGGAATTCATGGTGATGCCGGTCGGTGCCGCCTCATTCGACGAGGCGCTGCGCATCGGCGTCGAAATTTTCCACGCGCTCGGCGGGATTCTGAAGAGGCGGGGCCAGTCGACCGGCGTAGGCGACGAAGGGGGCTTCGCTCCGAACCTCAAGTCCAATCGGGACGCGGTCGAAGTCGTGCTCGAAGCCATCGGCGCCACCGGCATCAAAGCGGGCCAAGACGTGTTCGTCGCGCTCGATGTCGCATCGAGCGAGCTGTGGGCCGGCGAGGGACGCTACAAGTTTCGGAAATCCGGCGAGCCCGATCGCACGTCGGAACAGATGGTGCGTCTGTATGAAGACTGGCTGCGCCAGTATCCGATTGCCTCTATCGAGGACGGTCTGGCCGAGAGCGACTGGGAGGGCTGGAAGGTTCTGACACAGCTGCTCGGCGATCGTGTCCAACTCGTCGGAGACGACGTGTTCGTCACGAACCCCGAGATCTTGAAACGCGGCATCGACGACAAGGTGGGAAACGCCCTGCTGGTCAAACTGAACCAGATCGGAACGGTCACCGAAACACTCGATGCCGTGGCCATGGCCAGGAGGGCGGACTACGCGACCATCATCTCGCATCGTTCCGGTGAGACCGAAGACTCGACGATCGCGGATCTCGCAGTTGGGACGGCCGCGGGGCAGATCAAGACCGGGTCGGCGAGCCGTACCGATCGCATCTGCAAGTACAACCAGTTACTGCGCATCGAAGAGGAACTCGGCCCGGACGCCGCGTACGCCGGGCGCGAGACCATTCGAACTCTGGCGAGACGCTAATCATGCCCAGAGTGGTGTTGCTGCGCCACGGCGAAAGTACGTGGAACAGAGAAAACCGGTTCACCGGCTGGACCGACGTCGACCTGTCCGAGCGCGGGCGCGAGGAGGCCGCTGAGGCGGGCCGGCTGCTCAGGGACGGCGGCTACCAGTTCGATCTCGCGTACACCTCGGTGCTCAAGCGTGCGATTCGGACTCTGTGGATCTCGCTCGACGTGCTCGATCTGATGTGGATCCCGGTGGAGAAAAGCTGGCGGCTGAACGAACGTCACTACGGTGCGCTGCAGGGGCTGAACAAGGCGGAAACGGCCGCCAAACACGGCGAGGCGCAGACGAAAATCTGGCGCCGGAGCTACAACATCCCGCCGCCAGCCCTCAGCGCGGACGATGCCCGCCATCCGTCGCGCGATCCGCGATACGCGTCGCTCGAGCTGCGTGAGCTGCCGCTGACCGAGTCGCTGAAAGACACGGTCGCTCGGTTTCTGCCGTACTGGCACACGACCATCGCGCCAGCGATTTTATCGGGCAGGCGCGTGCTGATCGCGGCGCACGGCAACAGCCTGCGCGCGCTAGTGAAGTACCTCGACAACATGGCAGAAGCCGAAATCGTTGAGCTCAACATCCCGACGGGCATCCCGCTCGTTTACGAGCTCGACGACAGGCTCGGCCCGATCAAGCACTACTATCTGGGAGACCCCCAGGCGGCCGCCGCCGCTGCCGCGCGCGTTGCCGCCCAGACTGCCCAAAAAGAGTGAGCTGCGCCCGCGGCCTTATCGAGTCGGAAAAAAGCCAGCGGTCGAGGCGCGGGCTTGGAGCCTCGACCCTCCATAGATCGAAAAAGGCCGGCCCGCTAGAAGCGAACCGGCCCCATATCCGTCTTGGCAGATGCGTGCCTGCTGTTAGTGTTCTTCGCTCACTCCACGGGTTCAGCGGTCTCGTCGGCGGCGATCCTCAGCGACCGCAGGAAGCGGCGATCGTTGGCCGTCACTTCGAACGCTCGGCGTGGCGGTACGACCCGCGCAGGGGTCGCGACTTTCGTAAGCGCCTGCGACGGCGACTGCGACCGATTCACGAAACCAACGACAGCCTCCAGCGTGACCTTCATCTCAAATCCGGCCGCACGAGCCTTTTCGCGGCACGCCTCGACCTGAGGGTCTTCCGAAACGGCAGCAGCGATCGCGTCGGCCAGCTCCCGCGCGAACCGGTTGACGACGTCGTCCATCCCCATGTCCTCCCAACGCCGCCGGGCAGGCTACCGCGGCGCTTCCCGATCCCCAGCTGCCGACAGCCAGTTGGTGAACAAGAATCGGGGGCCTCTCATCTCGTTGTCCCAGAATCGGTCTGACGTACCGGTAGCTTAAGGTCAAATATCTCTTCTGTCAAGCACTTACGGCGAGAGGTAGTGGTCAAGTTTGAAGCTTCTTTTCTGCCCCATCGCAGACATCTTTTCCTCGTGTTCGAGAACGAGCCACACCCGCGCATACCCGAAACGAAGCGGCTTCGTGGCGCCAGCGCGCCGACCATCGGCCCACCAGGACGATTGAAGGAAGCCGCGGGCGGCTGACGCCGGCTTCTCTCGACGCGGCTCGACCCGACTACCGGTGAGGTAACGCCCGTTCCTAGCGACCGAACAGACCGCCAAGACGCTTCGAGACGGCTTTTTGGGCGGCTTCCTGTGCCTTCTGCGCCTGCTCGTTGGCGGCGTTGCGAACGGCTCGCTTGGCCATGTCTCCGGCGTCAACGTTGACGTGTAGCGCCTCGGCCGAACCGGTCACCCTTGCGGGCACGGTGACGCGGCCCTGGTCCTGCGTGTAGCGCACCAGGCCGCGCCCGGCTTGTTGCGAGAGCGCGTCGGAAAGCTGCACTCGTCCCTTCAGATCGACCGTCGCGGCGCTCAATTGGACACCACCCTGCGCGGTCAGAATCAAGTCCTTCGATTCGAAACGCAGATCGTCGGTTGTGGCGCCGCCATTGGCAAGCTTGAGCGTCGCACCGAGCCTCGAGAAGGGCTCGTCCTTCGAGCCGGAGGATTCGGCCGTCGCGCCCGATCGCATCGAGGTAGCCACCACGATGCTTCGCACGAGGCCAAGGTTCTTCACCGTGCCGTCTGTGATATCGATTCGCGCCGTGCCGCGCGCGCTGTTGACGATGCTGGCCTGGTCGGAGCCTCGGCCTGCGATGTCGAGCTTTCCCGCCAGCCGTCCGCTGATCGAGTCGGGACTGCCAGCGAACCGCGTAGCGGCGGCCACATTGATACCGGCGAGCGTGGAGATCAGGCGGAAGCTCAGCGAGCCGCCATCGGGAGCCAGGGTCAGCGACCCCTCGTACCTTCCGCCGAACACCCCGAATCCAATGGGATCCAGTGTGACGGCCTGAGCCGTGAGGCGGGCACGTCCGGACAACTTCTCGAGCGCCAGCTTGCCCATCGTCGCGCGGTCGGCCTCGAGTGACACCGTCAAGTTCATTCCGCCTGGTGAGAGGGCGCTCTGGGGCGATGCCTGTGGTGCCGCGCCGCCTGGAGGGTGCTGCGCCTCCGGCCCGCCCGCGCCCGTGGAGAAATCATTGACGAACGCCAGCAACTGCTCGAAGTCCAGCGTGCCGGCTTTGACGGTCAACTCGCCGACGGGGCCCGACAGGTTGGTGATCTGGCCCGTGGCCGTGATTGTCGTGTCGGCCGCACCGAGCAGCACCTTGCGGACGACCAGGCCTTGGCCTTGGGGGACCACTTCCACATCGCCGCGAAGCGTCCGGCCGCCGCTGACGATCTGCACGTCGTTCAACACAATCTCATCGATGGAAACCAGCTGCACAGGCAAGGAGCCGCTGGGCTGCTCACCGGCCCCGGTCTGGGACGGGGCAGATGTTTTCAGGGGAGGCAAGGGCAGCTCGACCCGCGCCCCGGTCAGCCGGAGGCTCGCGTGTTCGATTCGGCGCGAAAGCAGCGCCCGCAAGTCGGTACCGACGTGCAGCCCGTCAATCTGGACGCGTGCCGGTTCACCGATCCGGACCTCGCCGAGATTCACCGTCACGCGAGGAAAGATGCCGGCGCTGATGCTGCCGATCGTCACCGGCTGGCCGATGGCAGCCGACACTTGCGCCGCGAGGGTCGCGCGGACGTTGTCCCCTGTCAGCACCGATCTGGCCCAGAAGAACCCTCCGACGAATGCCAACAGGATGACGACGAGCATCCCCGCGACGATCTTCTTCAGCATCGCGACGCTTCCTTTTCTGGTTGACCCCGAGATACGGCCGAGTGGGCCATGGCCCCGCTTAGGGCCCTTACCCTGTATCGACCGATTGAGCCACACAATTGAAGGCCGGGTCATTGCGAACCGATCCGTGAACTTGTGCCGAGAAGGGGCGCGCCGAGCGAGGCTCTGTCTCTGTCGCGATACAATGCCAGCGGCCTTTTTATGCGTCACCCCGGGTTTCCCGGCGAATTTCCGTTCACGCGTGGCATTCAGCCGACGATGTATCGAGGCCGACTGTGGACGATGCGTCAGTACGCCGGCTTCGGAACGGCGGCCGAGTCCAACGCGCGCTATCGATATCTGCTCGCTCAGGGCGTCAGCGGTCTGAGCGTCGCGTTCGACCTGCCGACCCAGATGGGATACGACTCCGACCACCGGCTGGCTCAGGGTGAAGTTGGAAGAGTAGGCGTCGCAATCGATTCAATCGACGACATGGCTCTGCTCTTCGACGCCATCCCGCTCGATCGGGTCTCGACATCGATGACGATCAATGCGACCGCCGTCATTCTTCTGTCGCTCTACGTGGCTGTCGCCCGACGCCAGGGTGTGCCGATCGCCAGGCTGTCCGGTACGATCCAGAACGACATCCTCAAAGAGTACGTCGCGCGCGGCACGTACATCTATCCGCCGCGTCCGTCGCTGCGCATTGTGACCGACATTTTCGCCTTCTGCGAACGCGAGCTCCCGGACTGGAACACCATCTCGATCAGCGGCTATCACATCCGCGAGGCCGGATCCACTGCGGTTCAGGAAGTAGCGTTCACATTTGCGCACGCGATTGCCTACGTGCAGGCGGCTATCGAGGCAGGACTGGACGTCGATCAGTTCGGCCAGCGCCTGTCATTTTTTTTCAACGCGCACAACGATTTTCTCGAGGAGATTGCCAAGTTCCGGGCTGCACGGCGGCTGTGGGCCCGCATCATGCGCGAGCGGTTCGGCGCGACCGCGCCGCGTGCCCAACAGCTCCGATTCCACACCCAGACCGCTGGCAGCACGCTGACCGCGCAGCAGCCAGACAACAACATTGTGCGCGTCGCCCTGCAGGCGATGGCGGGCGTGCTCGGCGGCACGCAGTCGCTGCACTGCAACGGGCGGGACGAGGCGCTGGGCCTGCCCACCGAGGATTCGGCTCGTCTGGCGCTTCGAACGCAGCAGATTATCGCGGCCGAGACTGGCGTGACGAACACCGTCGACCCGGTTGGTGGCTCGTATGTGATCGAGCAGCTGACCGACGACATTGAAAGCGGAGCCGAACAGCTGCTGGAACAGATCGAGCGGGCCGGCGGCACGCTCGCCGCGATCGAGACAGGATTCATCCAGCGCGAGATTCAGGAAGCGGCATACCGGGCTCAGCGGGCGATCGATGCCGGCGAGTCGATTGTCGTCGGTGTCAACCACTTCGCCGATGCGGGCAGCGCGGCGATAGACGTGTTCAGGGTCGACCCGGAGATCGAGCGGCGCCAGGTCGAGCAGGTGCGCGCGGTGCGGGCCAGTCGCGATTCCGTGGCGTGGCAACGCGCGGTTGCGCAGGTCTCGGAAGTGGCCGGCAACGGCGCGAATCTCGTGCCGCCCATCATCGAGGCCGTTGAAGCGCATGCCACCGTGGGCGAGATCGCCGACGCGATGCGGGTCGTTTTCGGCGAATACCAGGAATCGGCAACGCTCTGATGCTGCCGAGTAGCGGAGGGGAGTTGCACCCCTCCGCTCTCACAGAACCGGACGTGAGACTCTCGCCTCATCCGGCTCGTCCTCTCCACCTCAGGGTTTCACGCCCAGCTGCCATAAGGCGAAAAGCTGGGCCTCCCGACGGGCCAGACGCCGCAGCCAGTGCTGGGACGCCCGGGGACGCCGGCGAAACCGTTTGTACTTCCGACGGACCCATGCGGCGAGGGCGAGATTGACGTGACGGAGCACCGCCAC
>JBGPJH010000099.1:0-10536 GCA_041485305.1 Vicinamibacteria bacterium
ACGCCAAAGTCGTCGTGCGCCTCGGCCTCGATCTCCACTTCTTCGAGGCGGGTGACACGCCGGTCTCTCGCCGGCTTGGTGACGTGAACCTCCGGGGGCCGGTCCTCGAGGGTGCGAACGAAATACTCCGTGTCGCCACGGCTGCTCAGCCCTTCCGCGTCGGCGAGCGATACTCGATACGAATTGTCTTCAACGACCTGGAGCGAGCCGACCAGACGGCCGTCAGACTCGGCGACAAGATCGACTGCAGGGCCGGCGCCGAACGCCAGGCGACCGGACGCGGCGGGTCGATCGGGGTGAACGCGGACGCGGACGCTCGTTCCCTCGGGCGCGTAGATGTCTCCGCCGTCTTCCTCAATCCGGGGCGCCAGCCCGAGCGCTTTGGGATACGTGTACTCGACGTCGATCGTCGCGACGCGCGGGGCCTTGACCACCGTGATCGTGAACGTCGGCGAAGAGACCGATCCGGCGGTGACACGGTAGCGGAAGGTGACACCGACTGGCTCGAGCGCCGACGTAAACCGACCGCCACCAGTGCGCATTTCCTCCGAGCGCCAGGTATCCCCAGCGGTTCCGTCGGCACGGTGCAAATGCGCCACCACCGGCGCACGGTTTCCGGCCAGGCGGGCGTCAATCGTCACGCTACGGCCGGCCTGCACGCGCGCGTTTCCCGGCGTCACGTCCAGCACGATACGCGATGGGAACAGGGCGAGCGACAGCGCATCGAGCGACTGCCGAGCGGTGTTCCGCGCCGAGAAGACGACGACGACCAGCAGCAACGTGGCAGCTGCGGCCTGGAACGCGGCTCGACGCAGGCCTTCGGTCGGCACGATCGAGGTTGGAGCGACCGAGGAGGCGGCCCGGCGGGCATCGGCAAGCATCGGCGCCGCGAGCGCCGGGAGCTGATCAACCTCGCCGCTCGCGGCGAGATGGACGGCGCTGACCAGGCGATCGTCGAGCGCCGGCACGCGCTCCTCGATGAACCGGGCAAGCCGAGCGTCGGACGGCACACCTCGCGCGGGCCACAGCCCCCACACGACGGAGGCGAGGGTCAGCGCCACGCCGAACAGACCAAGGCCGGCGAGCGCCAAGGGAGCGCGCGTCGCCCAGGAGCTGGCGAACAGCACGACGGCGAGCGAGGCGGCAGCCGCCAGCGCCGCCCGGACGACCGCCCGAAGCGCGACCAGGCGCCGCCAGCGCGACCGGACCCGGTCGAGCAGCTCGCGGATCGGTTCGTCGTGCGCTGTCATGCTCGTTCTCTCCACCGCCTTCGCCTCGCTACGCGGTCTTCGCGGCGACGAGGCTTTCCAGGATCAGTGCCGCCACCATCAACGCCAGCACGTACCGCCAGACTTGCTGGCGGCCCTCCGCCTGCCGAATGTCATCCCGGCGCGCGGCATGGGTGGTCTCCTTCACGCGGGTGACCGCCGCCTGGAACTCTTCCACGGTCAGCCGGCGCGGATCCGACTCTCTCGGATCGACGTTCACCGCGATCAGCCGCTCGGGCGCTCCCGCTCGCTCGGTCATCGTCGCAACACCCGGTTTGGGCGCGACGCCAGGGGGGACGTCAGAGACGAAATACTCGGAGCGCCGGCGCCCTCCGGACAGATAGCGCAGGGCCTGATGCAGGAAGGGCACAAACGTGGCGTGGAGCGGGAAGTCGTTCCACTGCTTGTTGAGATCCGACGCAAGCACGAGGGCACGTCCTCCCCCGGGCGCACAGTCGACCAGCGCCGGTTCACCGGTCGTAAAGCGGGCGACCGCCTCACAATCGGCGGCTCGGAGGGTCGCGACCCGTAGGAATTTCACCAACCCCAGCGACGAAGCGCTCCCGCCGAACGGCTCGAACACAGGATGCCGCACGTCCGCCGGTGCGAGCCGGCGCACCTTGTCATCCAGCCGTCGGTCAAGTTGGGGCGGCTCCACGTTCAGCTTTGCGAGCCCTAGCGCTTCGGCCAGAACGTCACCATCGATCCCGGCACCCGCCGCCACGAGCACGCCCCCTCCTGCCCTCACGTACTCGGCGATCAGCTCTCGACCGTGCCGCTCGAGCCCGCGCGTGGACAACAGGACGACCGCACGGTACGCGTCGAGCTGCGCCTGGCTCCACGCCGCCAGCTGCTGCCCGTTTGCGCCCTCGACGACATAGGCCTCCCCGTCTGATCGCGGGACCACGAGCGCTTGCTGAACGTAGAACGCGTCTAGTCCCAGGTCTCCGGTCGCGGTCACGACGAGCACGAGGGGTCGGGCGGCACCGTCCAGCACGAGATACCTCGCGTTGTCACCCTCAATCCCTTCCCGGTCGTCGACGACGATGGTGGCCCACCGGGCGCGAGCAGCAGGAAACGGAACATCAGCGGACTGGTTTGCTCCGATGGCGATGGTGGCCTCGGCCACTTCGGGACCTGCGGTGCGTCCACCGGAAGGTTGGCCGTCGAGGGTCAGGCGCAGGCGCGCCTCCCTCGGCTGTGATCCGGCGTTGCGGACCGTGGCGACAATGTGGTCGCCGGACACTCGCGCCGCTGTGAGCGCGAGATTCGGAAGGAGCGCCCCGACATCGGCGATTCTGATCTCGGTCGAGCCCGACACCGACGCGCCGCTCGCATCGTCCCAGCCGCTCTCCTGCAGGTCGGTCACCATCACGATGGCGCCTGGGCGGCCACCCAGCACCTCGGTGCCGGCATTGAGCGCGGCGCGGTAGCTGGTCGCCCCGAATCCCGGCGCCGCCGCGTCAATCGCCGACCGGGCCAGCGCCCGATCGGCGGTGGGTTCGACGCTCACGTGGGCGCCGTCGGCAAACGTCACGACGGAGACCAGTGCGCCCGCGCCCGCCTGATCGACCGCCTGTTTCGCCAGCGCCCGCGCACGTTCGAACCGCCCCGGCGCCGACATGCTGAGCGATGTGTCGAGCGCGACAACCCTCACCCCGGCGTTCTCGGCGCCGCCGCCAAATGCGAAAAACGGCCGGGCGAAAGCGACGGTTAGCAGGAGCAGGGCCGCCACCCGGAGCGCGAGAAGGAGGAGGTCGTTCAAACGACGGCGGTCCGTGTGCTCGACCGGAGCGCTGCGAAGGAGCCTCACCGAAGGGAATTTCACCCGTGGTTCCGGCTGGCGCTTCAGCAGGTGCAGCACGAGTGGAACGGCCGCGGCAAGGGCCCCCACCAGAAACAGCGGCGACAGGAACGACATCACAACGCCTTCTCGCGCTTGGAGAGATAGGCGAGCAGGCCCAACTCGAGAGGCTGGGCGGTGCTGATCAGGTGGTAATCGATGCCGCATGCGCCCAGTTCGCGTTTGTACCGATCGATCAGCTTGCCGAGGGCGTCGAGGTAGTGCGCCCGCGCGACCGCAGGCACAGCCATCACCTCTTCCGCGGTTTCGAGATCTTCGAACCGGGTGGCGCGCTCGAAGGGAAACTCGATCTCGTCGGGATCCAGCACGTGAAACACGATGACGTCGGTGCCCCTGAACTGAAAGTGTTTCAGCCCGCGGATGACGCGCTCGGGATCGTCCAGTAAGTCGGAGATCAAGACCACCATGCCACGCTTGGTCAGCGAGCTGGCCAACTGATGCAGCGGCTTGGAGACGTCGGTGCGGCTCCCGCGCTGGAGGCGATCGAGCGTCACGAGCAGCGCACGCAGGTGTCCTGGCCGAGCGCTGGGGGGAAGCATCGCGACAATTTGATCGTCGAAAGCCGTCAGGCCGACGGCGTCCCGCTGGCGGCTCATCAAGTACCCGAGCGCCGCGGCGAGGCACTGTCCGTATTCGTACTTGGTGATCCCGCGCGAGCCGTAGGCCATCGAGGCGCTCACGTCCAGCATCAGGTGACAATCGAGGTTCGTTTCTTCCTCGAACTTCTTCACGTAGTGGCGGTCGGTTCGCGCGTACACCTTCCAGTCGATCGTGGACAGATCGTCCCCGGGGATGTACTGGCGGTACTCGGCAAACTCGACGCTGAAGCCCTTGAACGGGCTGCGATGGAGTCCCGAGAGGAACCCCTCCACGATGGTCCGCGCCTTGAGCTCCAGCGTGCCCAGACGCGCCACGACTGCCGGGTCGAGGAACGTCTTGGCGAGCTGGCTGGGGGGCATGACTACATCCCGCTCTTGGGCGCTGGCACCGTGTCGAGTAGGCGCTCGACGATCGTGTCAGAAGTGATCCGCTCGGATTCGGCGTAGAAATTCGTCACGATCCGGTGCCGGAGCATCGGCTTGGCCAACGCTTGAACGTCCTTGATGGCCACGTGATAGCGGCCTTGCATGAGGGCGCGCGCCTTGGCTCCGCGGACGATCGCCTGGCTGCCCCGCAAACCGGCGCCCCATTTCACCCACTTCTCGACGAACTCCGGGGTGTTCGGGCGCCCGGGTCGCGACGCGTCGACCAGCCGCACGGTGTAGCGCGCGATCTCCTCCGCGATCACCACCTGTTTGGTCAGCTCCTGAAACTGCAGCACCGTGGCTCAGTTCAACATCCGCTCGGGGACGGGGCGCTTCGTGCCGGTCGTCCGCGTCACCACCGCCACCTCGTCGTCTTCGTTCAAGTACGAGATGACGATGTTGAACATGAAGCGATCGAGCTGGGCTTCTGGAAGCGGATACGTCCCTTCCAGCTCGATCGGGTTCTGGGTGGCGAGGACGAAAAACGGCGGCTCGATCAGATACGTCCGGCCGGCTGCCGTCACGTGGTATTCCTGCATCGCCTCGAGGAGCGCCGCCTGCGTCTTGGGCGGCGTCCGGTTGATCTCGTCGGCGAGAACGATGTTCGCGAAGACCGGCCCCTTCACGAAGCGCAGGCGGCGGATCCCCTGCTCCTCGTCGAGGATTTCGGTGCCCGTAATGTCGGAGGGCATCAGATCTGGCGTGAACTGAATGCGCTTGAAGTCGAGATCCAGGATCTCGGCGAGGGTCTTGATGAGCAGCGTCTTGGCCAATCCCGGGACGCCGGTGATCAGGCAGTGACCGCCCGTGAACAGGGCAATCAGGACCTGCTCGACGACTTCGTCCTGGCCGACGATGACCTTGCGGAGCTCGGCGAGGATGCGATCGCGGCCCTCCGCCACCAGCTCGGCGGTGACAGTGGCGGTGTGTGAGGGTGCGTCCACGACATCTCCTCGTGTCTAGTGAGTGAGCGCATAGACAATCTCGTTGATGCCCATGCGGTAGGCAAGCGACGTGTACTTGATGTAGCCGGGGTACTCCTCAGAGTTGGACCACTCCCAGCCGTCCCCCATGTCGGTGTTCCAGTTGATGAAGAGCATGGGCCGGTTGCTGTCGTCGAAGATCGTCCGCAGGTGGGCCACGTAACCGCCTTTTTCCCAGGTTCGTCCCGCCATGAACGATCCGAGCCCAGCGACTTGTGGGAAGCCGTCGAGCTTGTAGAAGCAGCTGAACACCGGGTGATCCTTCGGGAAGTCGACAATCTGGCGGTCCGGAAAGACCTTCTTCATCTCCTGCGCGAAGTGCTCCCACTCGTAGGGACCATGAAAGTCGTCGAACGTCGCGGTCCCTCCGCGCAGAAGGAACTCGCGGAGGATCTTGACGTCGCCTTCGGTGAGGCTGAGGTTGCCCGGCTCCACGAAGTAGATCCACGGATAGGTGAACAGCCGTGGGTCGTCGAGCGTCAGGATAAGGGGATCCTCGACCTGGATGGCGGTGGCGGTCCGGATGCGCCGCGACAGGTTCTGCTCTGCCGCGGGCCCGTCAATCAGCCAGGGCTCGCCGTAGAAGTCCGGAGAACCGCCCGTGCCTTCGATCACGAAGTGATACTGAATCCGGACGAACCGCCACTGCAGCCCGGCGAACCGATCGTCGGCGACGGGCGGCAACTGAGCGTCGAGGGACGGCTGCAGGGCCGGAACCAGCGCGAACAGGCCGGCGGTTAGCGCCCGAAACACCCATTTCACGGACGGGCCTCGGACAGCTGCAGCAACAGCGTCTGCGCGCGCTCGTAGCTGGGGGCAATTTCGAGCGCCGCCAGGATCTGCTTGCGGGCGTCGGCCCGCTTGCCGCTTGTGAAGTAACTCTCCGCAAGGTCGGTGTACGCCGCAGCCCGATCGACCGGTCCGAGCGCTACGACCGCCCTGAACTCGCGGACCGCTGCATCCGGCCGATTGCCCTGCATGGCCAGCCGCCCGAGCCGGGCGTGAGCGTCGGCGTCGAACGGGTCGATGGCCGTAATGCGCTCGTACACCGGGCGGAGGCGGGCGGGATCGGAAACGCCCGACTCCCGCATCAGCGCAACGAGCTTGCGGGCGAGCTCGACGTTGTCGAAGTCGGCGTTTACCAGTGCCTGCAACGCGGCGATCGCGCGCGTGGTGTCTTTCTTCTGCAGGGCGATGTCGGCAATCTGCGCGTTGGCGCTGTCGGCGCCCGTTGCAATCGGGATGAGCTCCGCCGCATGCTCGAAGACGCGGAGCGCTTCGTCGACCTGGCCGACTTTCCGTAGCGCGGTTGCATAGGTGAGCTGGACCGGATAGCTGCCGCCGTACTCGTCGGCGACCGTGCGCAGCGCCTCGAGCGGCATGTTCGGCAGCTCCTTGCTTTCCTTGGGTAGTTGCAGCGCCGCGCGCAGCTTGCCAAACGTCCGGTCCATGGCTCGATCGAATCCCGACTGCAGCCGATCGAAATCGGTGTCGAGCGCCAACTTCAATGCCGCTTCGGTATCCAGGCCCTGACCGTAGGCCCGAAGCAGCTTGTGCAGACCGGCGTCACCGTAGATCTCGACCAGGTGGTCGACGAGCAGCGATGCCTGGTAGTAGGCGAGCGAGATGGTCCGCGGGTCCGTGAACGCCGCGTTCAGGTCGCGAAGCTTGAGCGCTTCGCCGCGATTCAGCATTCCGGCAAACGCGACATCCATGCCCCGGGCCCACTCCGGGCGCTGAAGCTTCTCCTCGTACACCGAGATGCCTTCGGTCAGCCAACGGGGCACCCGCTGGTTCGACATCTGAATCGTGATGACGTGGGCCAGCTCGTGCCAGAGCGTCGCTTCCCACTGAAACTGCCCCGGCGGCACCGCGTGCGGGGAATCCATGGTCACGACGCGCCCGAAGCAGGCGCCGAGCGCACCGATCATGCCCGGCAGACCGACGTTACGCACGGCAAAGTCGTCGTGCTTCGGGAAGATTTCGATGAGGATGGGCCCGCGCGGCGTGAACATGTACCGCTTGGCGAGCGTGTCGAGCGCCTGGTGCGCCAGCGCGACGGCGTAGTCGCCCAAGACGGGCGCCTCGTCTTTGTGCATCCGGAAGATGAGGTCGCCGTCCCGGACGGTCACGAACTTGTCGAGCGTGTCCATCATCTGCAGGAGGTTGAACGTGACGACGTCGTACGGATCGAGCTTGAACGACTGATCGAGCACTGTGCGGGCGCCCGGTTCGTCGCCCGTGCGCAGCAAATGCGTGCCGAGATCGGCCAGAATGCGCGGGTTGTTCGGGTCGAGCGCCAGCCCCCGGCGCGTCAGGACCACCGCTTCGTCGAAGCGGTAGTTGTGCGCGGCGAGCTCGCCGGCCACGCGATACGCTTCCCCGTAGGTCGCCGCAATCGCGAGGGCCTTTCCGACCTCGGCCTCGAATTCAGGCTGCTTGTCCTCGACGTACGCCAGCGCCCCGAGCAGGGCGCGCGCGTCGAGACTGGACGGATTGATGTCGAGCGCTTTCTGCAGCGACTGCCGCGCCTCGTCGCGATGGCCGGCATCGGCCGCCTGCTGCGCGAGAAGGAGGTGGGCGCCGACCTCCGACGCGTTAATCTCGAGGACGTGCTTCGCGATGGCCACCGCCTGCGGCGGGTCTTCGTCGGCCAGGGCCAGCGCCGACCCCATGAGCGCCGGCACCCATTTCGGGTCGTCTTTCAGGGCCGCCTGGAAGGACTTCAGTGCCTCCGCTCGGTTGTATTTCTCGAGAAACAGCTCGCCCCACCCGGTGTTGATCGCCGGGTCGCGTGGTGCAGCGGACGCCGCGTCGCGGAACGCCTGGTTGGCTTCCCGGAATTTCCCGAGCGCGCGAAGCGCCCGGGCTCCTCGGGCGAGCCCCGCCGGGTCTGTCGCCGCGTCCGCGCTCGACGCCACCCGGGCCAACACCGGCCCGGCCTCCGGACGGCCCAGCATCTTGAGCAACAGCCCGAGCTCGAGCGCGGCGTCGCTCGTGGGCGCGCGCTGGGCGAGGGGGCGAAGCGACGCTTCGGCCTGCTGATACCGGCCACGCGCGATCGCAGCTCGCGCGACCAGCGCGACCACGGCCGGGTCCTGTTGATCGAGTTTCTCTGCGAGGCCAGCGACCTCGTCGTAGCGCCCTTCGTTCAGCGCGCGGGCGAGCAGCTGGATTCCCGTCGGGGCACGCCGCGACTGGGCAACGGCGACGGAAATGATCGCGGCAACGAAAACGAGCGCGACGGCCAACCCGAACGCCTTGCGCGTCATCAACACATTATATCTGACGGTTTTTCCCGGAATTTAGTCCAAAAAGTGGCTCGGGATAGAATCCTACAGCGGTGCCGCGATCTCGTCTCACGCACGCTCTGGACGGGCTGGCGCTCGTTTTCATCCTGACGGCGCTAGTCATCGTCTTCAGCGGCGGTTTCGCCTTCAGGGTCGGCAGCGAGCGCGTGACCGCCCGAACTCCGGACCGCGCCCTAGTTGCCGCCGTTATCACAATCGCGCTGCGCCTTGCGCTCGACCGGCGTACCCGGCCATTCGCGGGAACGCCGGCGTTTCTCGGTCGATTCCGCGACCGGATCTACAGCAACCAGCTTGATGTGGCCCTCGCCCTGCCGCAGGAATCGGCATGGCGCAGGCGTGCGATCGCTCTGCTGAGCACCTGCGGATTCGGCACGGTGCTGCTGTTCCCGCAGTTGCGCCAGATGGATGCAGTACCCGATCTCGGCGATCCCCTCTTTTCGATCTGGCGATTCGGATGGATCTATCACAAGCTGCTCGGCGATCCGCGCCCGCTCTTCAGCCCTAACATCTTTCATCCGCACCAACTGACGCTCACCTACTCCGACTCGATGCTGTTGCCAGCGATGACGACCGCGCCACTGCTCGGGCTAGGCCTCCACCCGGTTGTGGCCTACAACATCGTTCTGGTGTGCAGCTTCGTGGTTTCGGCCTTTACGATGTATTTGCTCGTCGAGCGTCTGACCGGATCAGCGGGCGCAGCCTTCGTGTCCGCGCTTCTGTTCGGGTTCTATCCGTATCGCTTCGAGCACTACAGCCACTTCGAACTGCAGATGACCTACTGCATGCCGCTGGCGTTGCTGGCGCTGCATCGGTTTGCATCGACGGCACGACCGCGCGACGCGGTGGCCGCCGGGGTGCTCGTCGCCGCGCAGTTGTATTGCTCGATGTATTACGCCGTGTTCTTCACGTTGTACGCGAGTGCCGTGTTCGCGCTCATCTGCCTGCTGACGCGCGCGCCGGTTCGCCGGCTGCTGATTCCGGCGGCCATTGCATGCGCCCTCGCTGCGATGCTGGCCTGGCCGCTCGCACGCACGTACAGCGCCGCTCACCTGGGGGACCGAGAGGTTCCGACTGTGACCTACTACAGTGCGACTGCTGCCGATTATCTGCGCGCGCACTCGCGCAGCGCGATGTGGGGGGGACGGACATTGCCGGGTCGTCAACCAGAACGGGCATTGTTCCCCGGTGTCATGGTCCTGTTGTTGGCGGCCATCGCCCTCGTGCCGCCGCTCGGCGTCACGCGCGTGGTGTACGCCGGTGCGTTGCTGTTGGCATTTGAGATCTCCCGGGGTTTCAACAGTCCAATTTATCCCTATCTCTACGACTGGCTGCCGTTCATGCGGGGGCTCCGCGTGCCCGCACGGTGCAGCATCCTCGTCGGTCTCACGCTTGCTCTGCTCGCCGGATTTGGAGTACGCCGCATTCTGGCGGGAAGGCCGAAGTGGTTGGCTCGAACCGTACTCGGTGCCCTGGTTGTTGCCATTGCCGTCGATCTTTGGCCGGTCCTCCGGCTCGAGGCGGTATGGCCCGAGCCTCCGCCGATCTACGGCGGGGTCGCGGGCAACCCTGCGGTCGTCCTCGCCGAGTTCCCCTTAGGCGGCTCGCACCCGGGCTTCACGGCAGACGTGCCGTTCATGTACTTTTCCTTGTGGCACTGGTCGCAGATGGTCAACGGGTATAGCGGTCACTCCCCACCGGGCCAGGTGGAGTTCGAAGTCGCGCTGAAGGACTTCCCGAATCCCGCAGCCCTCGACCTGCTCCGCGCGCGTGGAACAACGCATGTCAGCGTCAACTGCGCGCTCTATCGCGGAGGATGCGACCGACTGATCGAGACGCTGGATGGACTGCCTGCATTTCACGTAGTCACATCGGGGCGATGGCAAGGCCAGCCGGTGAGGTTGTACGAACTCAGGCGGTGACGCCGAACCATCCGGGTGCCCGAAGGGAAGCCGATCAGGCGTCAGCTCGGCCGGAGTCTAGTGTCCTGTCCCCGTGATTCGTGGCGTAACTCCCGGAGCGCGGCGCCCGCCTGGCAAGGCGCGAAGAGTGAGAATACCGGGAGTATTTGAGCGAGGAGCAACGTAG
>JBGPJH010000100.1:0-10534 GCA_041485305.1 Vicinamibacteria bacterium
CGACCGTGTGTTGCTCATCCCGAAACCGTTCACCGGTGCTCAGGTCGCGCGGGCGCTCGACCAGCTGCTATCAGCCGACCTGTCGCCAGCTCACCCCATTACCCGATCCTGACCATCTATGTCGCGATGGAGCATGGACGACTGGCAGTACCTCGAGCGCCAGGTCGTCGCCGATCCAAAGGGGCGACAGTGGTCCATCGGGCTGATGGACGTCCTCGGTCAGGCGGGCGACCCCGACAGGCCGAGCGACATGCTCGAACTTGAGTACGCGTCTGGCCGGTACTTCACTCTCATCTACTCGGGCGGCGGAACGCTGCAGTGGGAACGCGGCTACCCGTCGCTCCCGGAGGCAATCCGAGCGTACGAACGCCTGCTGGCGGCCGTCATCGACGGTCGCGTGGATCCCGCACAACCGGTGTTTCGAGAGAATCTCGAGGACTAGGAGGCGGCGTTACACGCCCTGTTGGGCGCGGACCGCGACCGGTTCACGCACAAGCGCCGGCGACTTCGCGGGCAGTGGCATGCCGCGCAGCACGAACGCCATCACGCCGGATATGAGCGCCATCGCTGCGCTGCCATAGAACAGCGCAGACCAGCTCCCGAACTGCTGGAACAACCACGCGGCGATGCCACCTCCGATGATCGCCGACACGCCTTTGGCCGAGTACAACATGCCGTAGTTCGACGTGGCGTGCGGGCTGCCGAAGTAATCGCCGTTGGTCGACGGGAACAACGAGAAGACCTCACCCCAGGTGAAGAACACGAGCACCATCGTAACCAGGAACAACGTCGGCGACGTCCGGCCGACCGTGGGCACTAGGACCAGGCAGACGGCCTGAAGCAGGAAGGCGACGCCCATGCCGAGCTCCCGGCCGGTGCGATCGGTGGCCCAGCCCCAGAAGATGCGGCTCGCGCCGTTCGCGAGCGGGCTCAGGAACGCGACCATCACGAGCGTGCTCGCCGGAAATCCCCACGCCTTCACGATCGGACCGTTCTGCGCCGTCGCCAGCAGCCCGCCCGTCGCCATCGTCACGAACATGAGATAGAGCATGTAGAAGTGCGAGGTGCGCAGCATCTCGGGGGTCGTGAAGCTCTCGGTGTTGCGTCGCGCGCGCGCCACGCTCGCCGTGCTGGTTGCTCTGGCCGGCACGAAGTCCTTGCCCGGATGGCGCAGGAATTGCGAGACGATCGCGATGACGGCGCCCTGAAGGATGCCGGTCACCAGAAACGCGCCGCGATACGTTTGCGTGCGAATCAGATAGGAAATCAACGGAATGAACAGAGCCGTGCCGCCGCCGAACCCCGCGGCAATGATGCCGGCCGCCATGCCACGCCGCGTCGGAAACCACTTGAGCGCCGATCCCACCGAGCCGCTGTACACAAACGCTGCGCCGATCCCCGCGATCGCGTAGAAGAAATAGAGCTGTGGCAATGAGGTTGCGCGGCCCATCGCGGTCCAGCCGATCCCGCACAGGACCCCCGCGACGGTGAGGAGCGCGCGCGGGCCCATCCGATCGATCAGCCAGCCGTCCAGCGGCTGCACCCACGTCTGGAGCAGGATGAACAGGCTGAACGCCCACTGGACGTCCGCGAGCTTCCACGCGTTCGCCTCCTGCAGCGGCCCGACGAACAGCGTCCAGGCATACTGCAGGTTCGCGATCATGATCATCGCAATGAGCGAGGCCCCAAGCTGGAACCAGCAATTGTTCACTCTCACCGTACCACCTCTCTCCACGCGCGGCCGCGCGTCTGGAAGCTCCCTTCGCCCAGCAGCTTCGTCGGAACCATCCGTCGACGAACGACGCCAGGTTCGCCTCGGGGCTACAATGTCGCTCACCCGGCCCGGAATCGTCAACCAGATTCACTCCGGTCTCGCATCTTCGACCCGCCTCCACCGCGCACGCTCACTGCTCCCCTGCCGCCACTATAATCGCCGACATGGGATCGGCCCGGCCGCACGACGACTTGTTCCGAACCCTTGGCGTCGCCCTGGGTGTTGCGCTTGCTGCTGGCGTAGCGTTCGAGTACGGGGCTCTTCGGGTGCGTGGTGACGTCGGGCCCGAAGCCGCGAACACCGAACGTCCCATCCAGGTGGCCGAAGACGGCTACGCGTCGTCGAGCACATGCCGAGCGTGCCATCCCGGCCAGTACGCGAGCTGGTACGGCTCGTACCACCGCACCATGACCCAGGTCGCATCTCCCGAGACCGTCCTCGCGGGGTTCGACCGCGTGCGGGTGGATCAGGTCAACGGGCGTCCGATGTTTCTCGAGCGCCGCGGACGCGAGCTGTGGGCGGAGCTCGACGAGCCCGATTGGGATGGGAACGGCGATGCGCCTCCCCGCATCCGCCGCCGGGTCGTCATGACCACCGGTTCGCACCATCAGCAGATCTATTGGTACGCGACCGGTCACGGACGTCTGCTTGGGCAACTTCCGGCGATTCAGCTCGCATCGGAGCGCCGCTGGATCCCGCGGCGATCCGCGGTGATGCATCCGCCCGGAGTGCCGCTGGTCTCGGAGAGTGGAAGCTGGAATGGCGTCTGCGTGCAGTGTCACACAACCAACGGGAGACCGGAGTTCAGCACCCCGTTCGGCACCGACGCGTTGTTCTCGCAGACGATCGACACGAAAGCTGTGGAATTTGGCATTGCCTGCGAGAGCTGTCACGGTCCGGCAACCGAGCACGCGAGCGTCAACCGCAGCCCGCTGCGACGCTACCTGCTGCACCTGACCGGCCGTCCGGATCCGACCATCGTCGAGCCCCGCCGCCTGCCGGTGAAGCGGTCGTCTGAGGTGTGTGGCCAGTGTCACGGCCTCTGGGAGTTCTACGACGAAGCCGCCGAACGGCACGCGAACTCGCAGGGCCTGCCATACCGGCCCGGAGACGAGCTGTCGAAGACGCGCTTCATTGTTCAGCCGGCGGCGAACCTGGAGTCGCCGACGATGAAGAGGCTCCTCAAGGAAGACCCGAACTTCGTGAGCGACATCTTCTGGAAGGATGGGATGGTCCGGGCGACGGGCCGCGAATACAACGGCATGATCGATTCACCGTGCTACAAGAACGCCAAAGGAGAGTCGCGGACGCTCTCCTGCTTCTCGTGTCATGCCATGCACAAGACGGCGGACGATCCCAGGCCGCTGAAGGCCTGGGCCGACGACCAGCTCAAGCCGGAAGCCCAGGGGAACGACGCGTGCTTGCAGTGCCACGACCGGTTCAGAAGCTCATTGGCGGCGCACACACACCATCGCGTCGACTCGGTCGGCAGTTCCTGCTACAACTGCCACATGCCGCACACGACCTACGGTCTGCTGAAAACGATCCGCAGCCATCAGATCAGCAGTCCGTCGGTGCAGGCCACACTCGACGCTGGCCGGCCAAACGCCTGCAATCTCTGCCATCTGGACAAAACCCTGCAGTGGACTTCCGGGTATCTGAAAACGTGGTACGGCATGCCGGAACCCTCGTCGCTCGGCGAGGACGAACGGTCGGTCGCGGCGTCGCTGCTCGTGCTGTTTCGAGGCGATGCCGGGCAGCGCGCGATCATCGCGCAGGCGCTCGGCTGGGCTCCCGCGCAGCAGACCGCGGGGACCAATTGGATGGCGCCGTACCTTGCGCTGCTGCTGACCGACCCCTACGATGCCGTGCGCTACATTGCGAATCGATCGATACGGACGCTGCCCGGATACGAGACGTTCGCCTACGATTTCGTCGGGGTGCCCGAGCAGCGCATCGAGGGACGCCGACGAGCGCTCGACATCTGGCGCGACAGACGCAGCCAGCAGGGACAGCGGGCGGACCAGACACTGCTCTTCAATGCGGACGGCACCTTCATCGCCGAGCAGGTGACCCGTCTGTCCAGCCAACGAAACAATCGCCGCGTCTTCTATCGAGAGTAATGGCCGACGTTCCGCAGTCCGGCACCGACTACGCGCGACGCCATTTGCGCTTCGGGTGGTGGTCGCTGCTGGTGTTTGCCGCGTTGGGCTTGCTGCTCGAGTCGCTTCAGGGATTCAAGGTCGGAGCGTACCTTGACGTGTCGAACGAGACCCGGCGTCTGCTGTGGCGGCTCGCGCACGCGCATGGGACGCTGCTGAGCATCGTGCACTTGCTGTTTGGCCTGAACGTACGGAGCACCGCCGAGAGGAACGTCCCCAACGCGCGGGCGATTTCGCTGGCGCTCACCGGGGCGAGCGTGCTGGTTCCTGCCGGATTCTTCCTGGGCGGCTTCGGCTTCGTCGGCGGCGATCCGGGGTTGGCTGTCCTGCTGGTGCCCGTTGGCGCGATCCTCCTTTTCTTCGCGTTGTTCTCGCTCGGCGCATCGGCCGCCATCACCACTGCTCCCGCGAAGCCCTCCCGCCCGCGGGAGCGTTGATCAGCTTTCAGCCATGCAGCGGTCAAGGCCTGCACTAGACGATTTCTTCACAGGCTCGCAGCTTTCAGCAGGCAGCTTTCAGCGGTCAGCTGTCTGCGTGGCTACAGAACGCGGTATCATTTGCCGCGCCACGGGACGACGCACGCTACACACTACGAGGAGGTCCAAATGACCCGGAGCCGTAATCTGGTGATCGGAGTCACGTTCGTGGCGGTGCTCACGGCGCTCGGCGGCGCGCAGTTCGCCCTGGAACAGCAGGCGAGAGCCCAGGCGAAGGGCACCGTTCAGGCCCCGCGGTTCGAAGTCGATCCGATGTGGCCCAAGCCGCTGCCTAATCACTGGCTCCTCGGGTCGACGATTGGCGTGTCGGTCGACGCGCAGGACCACGTCTGGATCATTCATCGCAGCTCGAACACGCTGAATGCCAACGAAAGGGGCGCGGAACTCGACCCCCCGATCGCCGAATGCTGCAAGGGCGCCCCGCCGGTGCTGGCCTTCGACCAGGCGGGCAACCTGCTCGCGTCGTGGGGCGGTCCTCTCGCGGGCGCGCCCTACGAGTGGCCGGAATCGAACCACGGCATCACGATCGACGGCAAGGGGAACGTGTGGATCGGCGGCAACGGCGGCAACGACGGACAGGTGCTGAAGTTCACGAAAGAGGGCAAGTTCATCAAGCAGTTCGGCTTCGGGTATGCGAACGCCAGCAGCAACGACCCCTGGGCGTTCCGCCAGCCAGCCAAAATCTTCGTCGACGATGCGAAGAACGAGGCGTACGTCTCCGACGGGTACGGCAACCATCGGGTCGCGGTGATTGACGCCGACACCGGTGCGTTCAAGCGGTACTGGGGTGCCTACGGCAACAAGCCCGACGACGCCAACTACGGCCGGTACAACCCCAACGCGCCGCCGCTGCAGCAGTTCCGCAATCCCGTGCACTGCGCCGAGCTGTCAAGGGACAACTTGCTCTATGTGTGCGATCGTGCGAACGATCGTGTTCAGGTGTTCACGCCGGAAGGGAAATTCGTCAAGGAGCAGATGTTCGCAAAAGCGACGCTGGGCTCGGGGTCGGCGTGGGATCTCGCCTTCTCCAAGGATCCGCAGCAGAAGTACCTCTATCTAGCAGACGGCCAGAACGAAAAGGTGTACGTGATCGAGCGCCAGTCGCTGCAGTTGCTGACTAGCTTCGGCGACGGCGGTCGGCTGCCAGGCCAGTTCTTCGGCGTGCACAGCATTGCCGTCGACTCGAAGGGCAACGTCTACACGACCGAAACGTACGAAGGGAAGCGCGTGCAGCGGTTCATCAACAAGGGCGTGGCGTCGGTGCCGGCGAACCAGGGCGTGGTCTGGTCGCGGACGTCGCGCTAGAACGTCGCGATCGGATTGAGCGGCGACCCCATGCCCTTCTCTATGCGCAGCGGCGCCGCGGTAAAGAGAAACTCCCAGCGATTCAGCCGCCGCGCCACCTCGACGGCGCGTTCGAAATCGAGATTGTCGAAAATCGACACGCCGAGCGCCACCAGCGCGAGCCGGTGCATCGGCAGGCCGACGCTGGCCGGAAACCCGTTCGGCGACACGTCGTTCCAGGCGTCGTGTCCGATGAACGCGACGCCGCGCTCTTTCATGAAATACGCGACGTCCGCCTGGTACCCGGCGAATCCCTCGGATGTCTTCCAGGGTCCGAGTGCCGCGCGGCGCTTCCAGCGTCCGGTATAGAGGAGCATCACGTCGCCCGGCGCCACCTTGACGTGCTCGATTTTTTCCAGCGCCTCGAGATCCTGCGCACGAATCGCGGTGCCCGGCTCCAGCCACCCGTTCGGCGTAGCTTTTCCAGGCAGCAGGGTCGCGTCGAACAGGATGGCTCGCGTGAAGATGCCGTCCTTCTGGGCGTTGATGTTGCCTTTGGGACAGCCCCCCGCCGGCTTGATGTCGTCCATCGATCGGCCGTTGTAACCCTTGCCTTCGAACATCACGTGACAGTCGACAGCGTCGAGATGGCTGTGAATGGCGCCGTGATAGGTGCCAGTGTACGAATAGCGATCGGCCGCCCCGGTCTCGCTCACGTTGAGGACCGTGCGGTCCAAGCGCGAGCCGGCATCCGGTGCATCCTCCTGGATGACATCGTGCGCGAGCGAGACCGTCAGCCCTTCTTTCACCAGCGCGGCCGCCTGCTTGCGCTTCGCAGGCGTGATCAGGTTCGATGCGCCAAGCTCGTCGTCCGGGCCCCAGCGGCCCCAGTTCGACAGTTCCTTCATCGCCTGCCGGAACTCGGCTTCGTTCGAGATCGTCTTGTGACCGTCGCTCCTCGCCGTGTCCGAAAACCAGCCGACCATGACGAGCAGGAGGAAGCCAGTCGGCACCAAGCTCACGCGAATTGCACGTCGAGGCGTCATCGTAGGTTCCTCCATGTGGTGTTGGGGCGTGCGGCGACCTTAACGCCGTCGGTTGGGGCCGGTCAAGAGTCCAGCTGCCTGTCGCTGCCTGTTTTGATGGTTCCTTTACATCTTTTCCGTTGGCAGCACTTGAAGGGCAAGGTCCACGGGTTACCGCGGTCAGAGCCGACTTTCAGCTGTCGATCGAGCCCCGGGATCTCCGTCGGAGCGCCGGCACCTCAACCTGCATTTTGCTCTGATATTTTCGACCGAAAACGCCGACAACGTCGTTGACAAGTGTCGATCGCCAGTGCACCATATGACCAGGCGTTTTACCGCCCAAGCGCGGGGGAAACTGAGAAGGAGAGGTCTACATGCGGATCGTTGGTTGTTCGAGGTCTCGAGCCTGGGTGTTTTCGGGTGTTCTAGCGACTCTGGCCTTGATGCCGGCCCTTGCGGTCGCGCAGACGCAGCCCGCCGCCGGGCAGGCGACGTTCACGAAGGACGTAGCGCCGATCCTGCAGCGGTCCTGCGTCACGTGCCATCGCCCCGGCGAGATGGCGCCGATGTCGCTGATGACCTACGAAGACGCCCGTCCGTGGGCGAAGGCCATCAAAACGCGCGTGGCGGCGCGCGAGATGCCGCCGTGGCACATCGATCGAACGATCGGCATCCAGAAGTTCAAGAACAACCCCTCGCTGAGTGACGCCGAAATCGCCGCGATCTCGAAGTGGGCTGACAGCGGCGCGGCGAGAGGGAACCCTGCGGACATGCCGGCACCGCGCGAATTTGCGGGGACCTCCGATTGGCAGTTCAAGCCCGATCTGGTCATCAAATACCCCGGGTACAAGGTGCCGCCGGCGGGGCCAGACCTCTACGGGAATCTATACGCCGATATCCCCATCGCGAAGGACCGCTACATCAAAGCTATTCAGACCAGGGCGGCCGACATGGCGTCTCGCAAGGTCGTGCACCACGCATTGTCGTACGCCGTCGACGATCCGGACATCGAGACGAGCGGCGACGACAGTCAGGGAGTCGACGGAGGACAGTTCCTCGTCGAATACGCATCGGGCAAGAACGCGGAAGTCTATCCTCAGGACTCTGGCGTCCTGCTCCAGTCCGGCAAGAAAGCGATGGTGAGCTATCACCTCCACTCGGTAGGTGAGGAAACCAACGCCTTGATCGAGCTCGGCATACAGCTCTACCCTGAGGGCTACGTGCCCAAGCACATTCGCTGGTCGAAGCAACTGGCGCAGTCGCCCACGGAAATCGACATTCCGGCAGGCACGGTCGCGCGTATCGACGGTTACACCGTCCTGCACAAAGCGGCGCGCATCATCTCGTTCCAGCCACACATGCACATTCGCGGAAAACGTCAGTGTCTCGAGCTGATCTATCCCACGTCTGGCTCAGCGGCGAAGACCGAGATCGTCAGTTGCGCCAACTTCAATTACAACTGGCATCTGAACTACAGCTACGCCGACGACGCCGCTCCGATCGTCCCTGCGGGCACGATCCTGCACATGATCAGCTGGCACGATAATTCGACGGCCAACAAGAACAACCCGGATCCGAAGAACTGGGTCGGCGACGGTCAGCGCACTATCGATGAGATGGGCTTCGCCTGGATCGGGTGGTACGACCTCACCGACGACGAATACAAGCAGGAGCTCGCGGCACGGAATCCAAAGAAGGCAAATACAACCCAGCAGGGGCAACAGCAGTAACAGCAGTGACGGGTGCCCGCTCGGGCACCGTTCGAATGGAAGCCGGGCCCTCCGTGGGCCCGGCCTCTCGGCAGGCCCCATGACGTTTGTCCCACAACAATCCACAAATCAGCGGAAGGCTGGAATGTCATCTCACACGCGATCGCTCGTCTCGGTGACCGCGCTGGCGCTGCTCGGCATGCTGCAGATTGCAACCGCGCAGGTCGAGGTCCAGAATAATTTCAAGTACAACTCGGGGCAAGACGTCCAGCCGGTCTTCGAAGGATGGTCGCACAACGCGGACGGCACGTTCTCGATGCACTTCGGGTACCTGAACCGAAACTACGCCGAGGAACTGTATGTTCCGGTCGGTCCCAACAACAGCCTCGATCCCGGCGGGCCGGACCGCGGTCAGCCGACGTTTTTCGCCAACCGCACGAACCGCAACATATTCACCGTGACGGTGCCGAAAGACTGGGGCAAGAGGGAAGTCATCTGGACGATAACGGCGAACGGCAAAACGCAGAAGGGGTACGGCTGGCTTCAGGCGGAGTGGGAGATCGACCCCGCGGGCGGCGCGTCCGTTGGCGGCAAGACGGACAAGGAGCTCCTCAACAACAAGCCACCCACGATAGCGGTCGATTCGGTGTCGCCGGTGACCCTTCCCAACAAGCTGACACTGAACGCCACGGTCACCGACGACGGCATTCCAAAGCCGGCACCGCAGCGAAAACCGGCAGTTGGACAGGAGACGCCGCCGACACTTCAGGGGGCCGCCGATGCGCCGGTGAACGTTCCGCAGGTGGCAGGAATCGGGCGTCAGGCAGGCGGCGGCGGAGCCGGCAGAGGGCAGGTGCGAGGTCCGACGGTCACCTGGATGGTCTTCCGCGGTCCGGCCGCCGCGGAGTTCGAACCCCGTGTGTCACCTGTCAAAGACGACAAAGCGCAAACGACCGTCACGTTTGCCAAGCCCGGAGAGTACGTGATTCGGGCACGTGCCAGCGACCGCGTGCTGACGACGGACCGCGACGTCAAGGTGACCGTCACCGCCGCTCGCTAGCGACTCCACTTCCTTCGGCAGATTACTCTCGGGACCGGCGGCGGGTCCCAGCGCTTCGCCGCATTCGGCCGCGGAGAGTTCCGATGCCATCCAGATTCTGGTTGCTAGCGCCGGCCGTATGCCTTGCGGTTCTGCTGCTTCAGGCCCCATCCCGTGATCTCCTCGCGCAAGCTCAGAGCGTGGTGGCGTTTAGCGGGCGGGTCACCTCGTCGGAAGAAGGGCCGATGGAGGGAGTACTCGTCAGCGTCAGGAAGGCAGGCTCCACACAGACGGTTACGGTGGTCAGCGATCAGCAGGGCCGTTATCGGTTTCCGCGGTCCAGGCTCGAACCGGGACAGTACAGCTTCCGCATCCGCGCGATCGGGTACGACATCGATAGCGCGATCTCGGCCTCGGTCGTCGAGCACAAAACGACCACAATGGATCTCATGCTTCGCAGGGCCCGCGATCTCCCGTCGCAGCTGACCAACGCGGAGTGGCTGGCGAGCTTTCCCGGAACGGACGAACAAAGGGCGTCCGTGCGCGGCTGTGCGCATTGCCACGGACTGGAACTCGTAGCACGGTCGCAGCACGATACTGACGGTTTCCTGAAAGTCGTCGAGCGAATGTCAGGGTACCCGCCTCTCGCCTCTCCGTTGATGCCCCAGAGAACTCCTGCTCCACGGATAGGGGGCGGAGCCGTGCCGGCCGCCCGACAGCAGCAGTCCTGGCGGCGGCAGGCCGAGTATTTGAGCGGCCTCAATCTAAGTTCGGGTCCGCAGTGGAGCTATGCCTTCACAACGCTCCCCCGCCCGACGGGCACCGGCACGCGGGTCGTCTACACAGAATACGATTTGCCGCGACGAACCAGACAGCCACATGACGTCATCGTGGATTCCGCAGGGATGGTATGGTACGCGAGCTTCGGAGAACAGATCCTCGGGAAGCTCGATCCGAAGACCGGCAAGACCACCGAATACGAGGTCCCGCTGCTCAAGCCCGGCCGACCGACAGGCATCCTCGGCTTGCGGTTCGACGAAGACG
>JBGPJH010000101.1:0-10528 GCA_041485305.1 Vicinamibacteria bacterium
CGTGGTCTTCGTAGGGCGCCAGTGTGGCGTGGCCATCCGCAAGGTACGCCTTCACGCGCTGCAGGACGACCTGGCGGAATGCTTGCTGAACTACTGGTTTCCAGTCGCTGCCCGAATCTTTCGCCACGCGCTGCAGCTCGACCATCTCAACGGCGGATAACTTGAGACCACACCCTCCAGGCCGACACGTCCGAATCTCCAACAAGTCTTCGTCGTCCAGTGCCAGACCGGCCAGATCCTCGATCCGCGGCGGATCCGAAGAGCGACCGATGGCCAGCACGTACGAGCTCTTCTTCAACTCCTCTATCCGACGCATCCAGGCCACGAGCCGATCGCCATCGATGTCGATCGGCACGGCTGCGAACACGGCGACCTCTAGATCTTTGCCGGGCAGGACGCGAGCAATCGGCTCACCACGATCGAGCTGACGGCGATCGTCCAGGGTGATGGTCACCGATGGCTGAAAGAACGCGAACGGGTTGACCGTCGGTGCCGCCGCGACAACCTGGAGAGCAAGGAATGCCATCAACATGGCCGTTCACCATTACGCCGCAGCATCCGGCGCACGACGCAACGTCTCGACGGGCAACGGCTGCAACGCGACGACCGCCTCCTGGACTCGTCGTGTCAGCGCCACATAGTCGTCGCCTTCCAGCACAAGCGGCGCTCCGAATGTCACCCGGACGTTTCCGCGACGTGGCCAGTGCCAGGCATGATGCAGCACACGCTCGACGCCTTCGAGCCGCACTGGCACGACGGGCAGCCGCAGCTTCGAGGCGACGAGGCCAACGCCCGGTTGAAACGCATTGATTTCGCCTCGCTCGGTGCGAGACCCTTCCGGAAAGATCAGGATCGAAAAGCCGTTCGTCGCGAGGTCGCCCATGTACCGCAGCGTCTGCCGCGCTTTCGGTTCTGTTTGCGGCAAAGGGAAGGCATTGAAGAAGCAGGTGACGAGATAGTAAATCGTGCTCGTTGTCAGGCGTTCGCGGAGCGTATGGCGTTTGGGGAGGAAATGGGCATCGAAATATTCCTTCCACATCGCGACGGCAACCGTTCGCCGCCACCGGTTCGGTAGGGCTGTGAGGATGACCGGGGTGTCGAAATGGCTCTGATGGTTGGATGCGAAAATGACCGGTCCCACGAGCGCACGGAAATGCTCACAGCCTTCAACCCGAAGACGGAAGAAGATGTTCGCCAGCGGGAGAATCCACGTGCGCTGGCTGACATTCCTGACAAGACGAATGAACGGCCAGCGATTCCACGCAGGAAACGAGAAGGCTTCTTCTGGGATCCCGCCGGTTTCAGCCGCGTGTTGCGCCAGGAGGCGAAGGTCACCCACCGTTCGGGCCTCGCTCACGTCCGTCTCGCTCAACGTGACGCGGGCCTGATCCTCGAGCGCCATCATCAGCTCGATGCGGTCCAGCGACGTGAGACCGAGCTCGTCCAAGGTCGTGTCCGGTTTCACGACCCGGTTCTTCACGTACTTGGCAAGCAGGCGTTCGATATCGTCGGTGGGCGCTGGGGTTCCTACGGCGCGCTCGGGCCGGCCCTCCTCGACCCAGCGCCGAATCTCGAACCGTTTCAGCTTGCGCATCGGCTCCGTGCGCGGAAGGCCACCCCGTGTCCAGATCGAAAAATCCCGGATACGCTGATGGGGCTCCAGCTTCGCGTTGGCCTCACGGACAATCGCGTCTGGATCCGCATTCGGCTGGGGCACGAGAACGGCATGCACGGATTCCGCCTGATTCTCGACGCGTCCGATGACGGCCGCCTCGCGTACACCGGGCAGCGCTTCAAGCACACGCTCGACATCCTCCGGAAACACCTTGAGCCCTTCGGGCGTGGCGATGACGTCCTTCTTCCGGCCACGGATGACGAGATGACCCGAATCGTCGAACGCGCCGAGGTCGCCCGTGTGAAACCATCCGCCCTCTAACGCCGACCGTGTCTCCTCCGGCGCGTTCAGATAGCCGCTGGTGACCGTCGGCCCTTTCACCAGGATCTCGCCATCAGCCGCGATTCGAACCTCGACCCCTTCGAGCGGGCGTCCCACTGTCCCATGTTTGGGTTTGAACGGATGATTCCACGTGACAATCGGCGCCGTCTCGGTCAGGCCGTAGCCCTGGATGACCGCGTAACCGAGCTGGCGCCAGAAGTCTTCGAGCGCTTGATCGAGCGGCGCTCCACCCAGGACAAACCCGCAAAACCTCCAGCCAAAGAGGCGGTGCGCGTCCCGGCAGCGCCATAGCCGCACGAGCAACGCGCGTTCGGCCGTGTCCGGCGTCGCGCAGCGTGGTGCCAACTGACGAACGCGATCACGGAGCATCTCCAGCACGCGCGGAACGGTCACCATCAGCGTGATCCGATGCCGGCGTACCTGCGTGATGATCTGATCAGGGTTGTAGCCCGTCACGAAGACCGTCGCGGCGTTCACCAACGGCGGAAAAAAGATGGACAGCGCCTGTCCGAACATGTGACTGAGCGGCAACAAGCTCAGGAACCGAATCGGCCGGAACGGCCAGAGATACCGCCGGAACGCGTCGACCTCTCGCTCGACCGGCAGGATGTTCGCGAGGATATTGCGATGCGTGATGACGACGCCCTTCGGTTCGCCAGTCGTGCCCGATGTAAAGACAATCTCGGCAACCGTGTGTGGGTCTATAGGTGCACGGGCGAATCCCGCGGGTGACTGGGCGCCGGCGTGCGGTGCCGGTATCCGATTCGCATCGACCCAGTGGACGTCGCGCAGGCGCCACACGAACGTCGCTGAGGGCAACGACCCCAAATGCAGCCGATCTCCTATGAGGATGCCGCGCGGCTCGCCGACCTTGACAATGCGCCCCACGAGGTCCGGAGAGGCAGACGCATCGACGGGAATGATCGCGACACCGCATAATACGCACCCCCAGAATGCCGCGACCCACTCGGGCCGGCTGTCACTCCAAATGAGCAGACGATCGCCGGCCTGCAGCCCCGCATCCGTCAACCGACCGGCGAAGGTTTCTGCGGTCGCGCGCAACTGATCGTGTGTATACGACCATCGTCGCAGGCCGTCGTCGTAGACGAGCGCTTCCGAGGGTCCTCGGATGTAGCCATCAAAGAAGTCGATGAGGTGATCCACGACGACAGCCTCAGCACTCTGGCCGGCCGTCTGCGATTGCCATCACCTTCCCGTGCCTGGCGCAACCTGGAGCCGGCATCGACAAACGTCGGAGAAAGTCGGTGATGACCTGCGCGAGATCGGGCTGGCCGATTTCCTGGAGGTCGTATCGCGCGCGCACGACAGGCTTGCGAATCTTGATGAGACGGCCGAGGTCGATTGGAGTCCCTACGACCACGACGTCGCACGGCACGCGGTCAATTGTGGCTTCGAGATCGCGCACCTGCTGATCGCTGTATCCCATGGCCGGCAGCAAGGGACCAATCGCGGGGTACGTCCGGTACGTCTCGGCAATGCTACCGACCGCGAAGGCGCGAGGGTCAACGATCTCACGTGCGCCGAACTTTTTCGCGATGACCGTGCCCGCCCCGAACCGCATCTCCCCGTGTGTCACCGTCGGACCATCTTCAACGACCAGCACCTTGCGGTCCGTGACGAGCTCAGGATGATCGGCGGTCACCGGCGAGGCGGCCTCGATGATCACCGCCCGCGGGTTGGCCGCACGAATGTGATCGCGAAGCTCCTGGGTCGCCTGCAGATCCGCTGTGTCGATCTTGTTGATGACGGCCACATCCGCCATCCGGAGGTTGGCTTCTCCTGGGTAGTACGTCAGCTCGTTCCCGAGGCGAAGCGGATCGGCCACGACGATATGGAGATCCGGCCGATAGAAGGGAAAGTCGTTGTTGCCGCCGTCCCAGAGAATCACGTCCGCGTCCGCTTCCGCCTCTTTCAGGATCGCCGCGTAGTCGACCCCTGCATAGACCACCGAGCCGCTCACGATGTGCGGCTCGTATTCTTCAATCTCCTCAATCGTGCAGTGCTGCCGCTCCATGTCAGCGAGCGTCGCAAACCGCTGCACGCGCTGCGCGATGAGATCGCCGTACGGCATCGGATGACGAACCACGCAGGTCTTCAGACGCTGATCTCGGAGGAGCCGGGCGATGCGGCGGGTGGTCTGACTCTTGCCCGCGCCCGTTCGCACCGCGCAGATGGCCACGACCGGCTTCCGGCTCTTGAGCATCGTCTGGTCCGGCCCGAGCAGCACGAAATCGGCACCCGCCGCATTGGCGATCGCCGCCCGATGCATCACGTACACGTACGAGACATCGCTATAAGAAAAGACCACCTGCCTGACCGCGAGCCGATTGATCAACGCCGCAAGCTCGTGCTCATCAAAGATCGGAATGCCTTCGGGATAGCCCCGTCCCGCGAGCTCGCGTGGATAGCGACGATCGGCGATGTTGGGAATCTGGGCCGCAGTGAAGCCCACGACTTCATATCGCGTGTCATCGCGATAGACGACGTTGAAGTTATGGAAGTCGCGGCCGGCGGCCCCCATGATGAGCGTGCGGAGACGATCCATAACAGTCCTCGCGGGCAAATGGTCAATCAAACGGCGGCCCGTTCTGGGGTCACAGGCACATGGCCCTCTTGTGCGGCACGAGCCGTGGCGAACACACGGGTGCCTGCGCGGCCTTCCAGCGCCGCACCTAACCGGTCATAGGAGGTCACAATCGCTTCACGACCACCTGTATCAACAAATCGCAAGGCAGCATCAACCTTCGGACCCATGGTCCCCGTCGGGAAATGGCCGGCTGCGGCATAGCGGCGAAGGTCATCGGCAGTCACTTCGTCGAGACCTTGGGCGATCGCACTGCCGTAGTTGAGATAGATGCGGTCCACATCTGTAGACAGGACGAAGCGATCGACCTGCAGTCGTGTCGCGAGTAGAGCCGACGCGAGATCCTTGTCGACGACAGCCTCAACGCCTCTGAGGCAGTGACCGTTGCGCACGACTGGTATGCCGCCGCCACCCAAAGTGATCACAACGACATTCGTCTCGACAAGCGTGCGAATCACAGGCTCCTCGACGATCTCCAGGGGCTCCGGCGACGCGACGACACGTCGCCAGCCGTGCGGCGGCTCCTCGACCATCGTCCACCCGAGCGCTCGACGGGCGGCCATTTCCGTTTGCGAATAGAACGGCCCGATTGGCTTGGTCGGGCGCGTGAAGCCCGGGTCGTTGGCATCCACGACGACCTGTGCGAGCACGGTGGCGACAGAGAGACTGACGCCCCTGCCTTCGAGCGCTTCTCCAAGCGCCTGTTGCAGCAGAAAGCCGATCTCGCCCTGCGTGCTCGCCACACACACGTCCAGCGGGAGGAGATACGCTTCTCCCGCGGCGCGCTCTGAACGCAGCAGGGCTGCACCGACCTGAGGTCCATTCCCGTGGGTGATCACCACGCGCCATCCGTCGAACAGAATGTGCGCGATGGCGCGGCAGGTTTCCATAACGTGCGTGCGCTGGGTCGCGACGGTCGCAGCTTCATCCACCCTGATGAGGGCGTTGCCGCCAATCGCGATGAGCATCGTCGGCTGCATGGCGAGTCCGCCTCAGGGCGTGACGTCGCTGCCCAGGAGGGCGACGAGCAACGCCTTTTCGGTGTGCACGCGATTCCCGGCCTGCCTGAACACGATCGATCGCGGCGAGTCGATCACGCTGGCCTCGACCTCCTCGCCTCGGTGTGCCGGAAGGCAGTGCATGAACACGGCGTCAGTACGGGCGCACCGCAGCAAGCCCTCCGTCACCTGGAACCTGCCGAAGGCTTGACGCCTCACGTCCGCCTCTGCCTCCTGCCCCATGCTGATCCAGGTATCTGTGTAGACGACGTCTGCATCGTGCACAGCTTCCTCGGGAACCGAGGTCACGCGACACGCGATACCAGGTTCCACCTCGTGCTCCCGTGCCCACGTCAAGACCTCTGGCCGAGGTTCATAGCCCGCGGGAGTCGCGATCGTCATGTGAACGCCGAGAAGGGCGGCCCCGAAGATCAGCGAATTGGCGACGTTATTTCCATCGCCGACGAACGCGAGACGTAACCCTCTCAGAGAGCCCTTCACCTCCAGCATGGTGAGGAAGTCACCAAGCACCTGACATGGGTGGCTGAAGTCACTCAGAGCATTGATGACGGGACTCGCCGCGCTGGCAGCGAGTTGTTCAACCGTGGCGTGAGAGAAGGTGCGCACGACGATCGCGTCCACCATCTGGTCGAGAGTCCGCGCAACATCAGGAATCGCTTCCCGGCGCCCCAAGCCCACTTCCTGTGGTGCGAGGTAAATCGCATGCGCGCCGAGTTGGTAAGCCGAAACGGCGAAAGACACGCGAGTCCGAAGCGATGGCTTTTCGAACAGCATCGCGACCGTGCGTCCGGCGAGAACAACGCGATAGCGCTGCCTGTGTCGCTTGATGTCCGCGGCGAGCCCGATCACCGAGGCGAACTCGTCACTCGTGAGGTCGCGAATCGACAAGAAGTCTCGACCGCGCAGGGCGGCATGCATTCCACAATCGGTTTCGACGCTCACAAATGTCCGCATATCCACAGAACCCGGGAGCAACGTCAATGCCGCCGGAAGGCCCCTCTTCGACTCCCCCTTGCCAATCAGATTCGGATTTATCGGCACCTCCGGGGTTTCAGCTGCCGGTTTTTCGGCACAACTTCTCGAAATCCACCATGAAGCGCCGGCATGTCCGGCATCCCGCTTGCCATCACTTGTGAAGCCGCTGTACGAGATCGTCTTCGTCGCCGAGGTCGGAAAGGTCGCGACCAGATTCCCGACGCGATGCGAACCACCATGAACCGAAACATTGGCTGCGCGATCGGGCTGGCCGCGATGCTGACGGCCCTGCTTGCCGCGGCGCCAGTGTCGGCGCAGTATTTCGGGCGCAACAAGGTCCAGTACAGAGGTCTCACGTTTCAGGTGCTCAAGACTGAGCACTTCGACATCTACTTCTACCCGCAGGAGAAAGCTGGCGTCGATATCAGCGCACGTTTGGCCGAACGCTGGTACGCACGGTTGTCGCGGATCTTCGCACACAAGCTGCGGGGGCGTCAGCCGCTCGTCCTTTATGCCTCGCACCCCGACTTCGAGCAGACCAACATTATTCAAGGGGAGCTCAGTGAAGGCACCGGTGGGGTGACCGAACCGCTGCGACGGCGCATCGTGCTTCCGCTCGGCGGACCGCTGGCCGACACCGATCACGTCATCGGTCACGAGCTCGTACACGCCTTTCAATTCGACATGACGACGAACTCGAACGCGGCGCCTGGCCGGAGCGGGGCCAGCCGTCTGCCGCTGTGGTTCATCGAAGGCATGGCGGAGTATTTGTCGATCGGGCCGGTCGATCCGAACACCGCGATGTGGCTCCGCGACGCCGCGCAGCAGGAGAAACTCCCGTCGATCGGCAAGTTGGACGACCCGAAGTACTTCCCGTACCGCTGGGGGCAGGCATTTTGGGCGTACGTCGGTGGACGATGGGGCGACCAGGTGATTCGACAGATGCTTGGGATCGCAGCCTCAGCCGGTGACGTCGATGTCGCCATCGAGAAGGTGCTCGGCGTCAAGACGAAGGAGTTGTCAAGCGACTGGCAAACGGCGATTCGCCGCGCCTACGCGCCGGTCCTCGCGTCCACGAGGCCGCCCAGCGAAACCGGACGGCTCGTGATCAAGGGCGCTGACTTCGGCGGCGACTTGAACGTCGGGCCTGCGATCAGTCCCGACGGCCGCTGGATCGCCTTCCTGTCGTCGCGCAGTTTCTTCTCCATCGACCTCTACGTCGCCGACGCAGCCACCGGTCGGATCGCGCGCAAGTTGACGAGCACCGCCACCAACCCGCACTTCTCGAGCCTGCAATTCATCTACTCGGCAGGCGCCTGGGACAATGCGAGTCGACGCTTAGCCATCGCGACCGTCGTCTCCGGCCGTCCGACGCTGGCCATCTTCGACGTCGAATCCGGTCGTAGCGAGCGCGAGCTGCCGATATCAACGGTCGACGAGATCTTCAACCCGACCTGGGCGCCCGACGGCCACGCGATTGCCTTTACCGGCATGAGCCAGGGCTTGACGGATCTGTACATCTACGACCTGACGACGTCGAAGCTCCGTCGTCTCACGAACGACGCCTACGCGGATCTGCAGGCAGCCTGGTCACCCGACGGACGACGGATTGCGTTTGCGACCGATCGGTTCTCAACCGATCTTCAGTCGCTCGCAATCGGAACCTATCGACTGGCTCTCCTTGATGTCGAGAGCGGAACGATTGATCCGGTCCCGGTTTTCGGGGATGCCAGCAACATCAGCCCGCAATGGTCGCCGGATGGTAGTGCGCTCTACTTCATCTCGAATCGCGACGGCATCCCGAACCTCTTCCGCCTTACACTTTCGACCGGCGAGATCGCTCAACTCACCAACGTGACTACGGGCCTGAGCGGGATCACCAGCTCGAGTCCCGCGATGTCGGTCGCTGTGCAGTCGGGGATCACGTCGATCAGCGTCTACGAAGGCGGCAAGTACAACATCTATATCGTCGACGCCGCGGTACGCGTCGCCAGGAGCACGGTCGTACCGACGAATGCGGCCGTGTTGCCACCCACAGATCGCCGACCCAGTGATGTGGCCGCGCTCCTCGCGAGCGCGACGCTCGGCTTGCCCGAGTCCGTCAGCTACCCCACGACCGGATACACGCCGAAGCTCTCGCTTGAAGGCGTCGGCCAGCCCGTGATCGCGATCGGGGCGAGTCGGTTTGGCGCGGCGTTCGGTGGAGGCATGTCGCTATATTTCGGCGACATGCTGGGGAATCACACGCTCGCGACCGCCGTGCAATTCAGCTCGCTCGCGGGGAACTTCAGCATGAAGGACACCGCCGCACAGGTGGGCTACTTCAACGAGGCGCACCGGTGGAACTGGGGGATCGTCGCGGGTCAGCTGCCATATCTGAGCGGCGGGTTCCAGAGTGGTTTAGGAACCACCTCGCAAGGCGAGCCCATCGAAATCGATCAAACCATCATCTATCGCCAAACCGAGCGGAGCGCCTCCGGCATCGTCGCCTATCCGCTCAACCGTGCGCAACGCATCGAATTCAGCGGAGGCTTAACCCGGATCTCGTTCGACCAGATTGTGCAGACAACCGCGTACTCGTTATACACCGGCAGCGTGCTCGTGAACGACACCAGCGAAACGTCGCTGGCGCCGTCACTGACCCTGGGCACTTCCGCCGCCGCCTTCGTGAGCGACACGGCGAACTTCGGCGCGACGAGTCCCGTCCAGGGCGAGCGCTATCGGGTCGAGGCGGCGCCGACGTTCGGCACGATCAACTTCACGAGCCTGCTCGGCGACTATCGCCGGTATTTCATGCCGATTTCCTTCTACACCGTCGCCATACGCGCCATCCACTACGGCCGGTACGGAGGCGGCGGCGAAGACCCGCGGCTCTATCCTTTGTACCTCGGCTATCCCACGTTGGTTCGCGGCTACGACGTGAACACCTTCAACGCCAGCGAGTGCGTGCCGAACACGACGAGTCAGTGTCCCGCCTTCGATCGGCTGCTCGGAAGCCGCCTACTCGTCGGGAATGTCGAGTTCCGTTTTCCGCTGTTGCGTCCGTTCGGCGCCTCACGCCGGATGTACGGCCCACTGCCCGTCGAGCTGGCGTTGTTCGCCGATGGCGGCGTGGCGTGGAATGGCAGTGAAAAGCCTTCCATGTTTGGTGGCACGCGCGAGGGCGTGTCAAGCGCCGGCGTGACGTTTCGGGTAAACCTGGCGGGGTTTGCGGTCGGTCAGTTCGATTTCGTTCGACCGCTGCAGCGGCCTGGCAAGGGTTGGATCTTTCAGTTCAACCTGACGCCGGGATTCTGAGGACGACTGAGGGAGGGGGCGCTGAATGAGGCCCGGAGGGGTTGAAGCATCACTCCCCTGCGCCATTCCGAACAGCGCACAGAGGCTGACGACGGCAGTGGAGTTACCGGCGCGCTCAAGATCGCTGACAATGGTGTGGTGGGGACTTGCCCGGCTTCGGGAAAGACATCGCAGGCTCCCACCGCCGCGGAGACAGATCTCGGGCAGGCCATTCGCCAGCCCACGAAGCAGCCGAAACCTGGAGGACTGGGTAATGAGCAAAACTCGAAACGTGAAAGACCTGATGAACCCGTACATCATGACGGTGACCGATGAGATGACGACCGATGAGCTGGCTCGATACCTCATCGAGCGGGAAATCTCGGGCGCCCCGGTGGTGGACAGCCAGGGGCACCTCATCGGCGTGGTGTCGATGACCGACATCGGTCGTAATATCGCCGAACCTTCTGATTTCGCATCATCGCGGAGCTCGGGCTTCTATCGCAATGACGCCGAGGACCTCACGCTCGAGGATCTTGGCCAACGCTATGTCGAGGCACGGGCGGTGACCGTCCGAGATGTCATGACGCCGGTGATCCACCAAGTGCCGGTGACCGCCTCCGTGGCGGAGGCTGCACGAATCATGGTCGAGCAGCATATTCACCGGTTGGTCGTGACACAGGGGAAAGATCCGGC
>JBGPJH010000102.1:0-10399 GCA_041485305.1 Vicinamibacteria bacterium
ATCTCGGGAACGACCTCCAGCCCTTCCTTGCTGAGCCTGCAGGCCGCCTCGATGATCGCGCGGGTCTGCATTTCGGTGATTTCAGGATACGTAATGCCAAGCCGCACGCCACGATGGCCCAGCATCGGGTTGAATTCGTGGAGTTGCTCGACCCGCTGGAGCAGTCGGCGTTTGTCGGCCAGGAGATCCTGCTGCCCGCCAGTCATCTCTATTTTCGCGATCTCGACCATGAGGTCTTCCCGCCTCGGAAGGAATTCGTGGAGCGGCGGGTCGAGCGTCCGGATCGTAACCGGCGAGCCGTGCATGCCCTTGAACACTCCGTAGAAGTCTTCGCGCTGGAGGGGCAGCAGTTCGTCGAGCGCCTTTCGCCGGTCCGCTTCGTTGTCCGCGAGAATCATGCGCTGGACGATCGGAATGCGCCCTTGCTCGAAAAACATGTGCTCGGTCCGGCAGAGGCCGATGCCGCGCGCGCCAAACGCATAGGCGATTTCGGCCTGATCCGGAAGGTCTGCATTCGCGCGGATGCCCATGCGCCGGTACTTGTCGGCCCACGACAGGAGCTTGTCGAAGCGCTGGAAGATGTCGGACTGCTTCGGCTTGAGTTGGCCATTGATGACTTGGAGGATCTCGCTGGGCTTGGACGCCACGCGCGCGATCTTCACCTCTCCCGACAAGCCGTCGAACGAGATGAAGTCGCCCTCCTTCACGGTGTGGCCATCTACGCGGAACTGCTTGGCCGCCTCGTCGATCTCGAGCGAACCGGCGCCGACAATCGAAGGCTTCCCCATCTGCCGGCCGACGACGGCGGCGTGAGAGGTCATGCCCCCGGTTGCGGTCAGAATCCCCTGCGCCACGAACATGCCGTGAATGTCGTCGGGCACCGTTTCGCGCCTGACGAGGACCACCTGCTTGCCCTCCTGAGTCCACGCGACGGCGTGATCGGCCGAAAACACCACCTGGCCGCACGCTGCGCCCGGCGACGCCGGCAGGCCCTTGGTCGCCACTGGGAGCTTCTTCCACTCGTCGGGATCGAATCCCGGCGCCAGGAGCTGCTTGAGCGACTCGGGGTCGACGAGCAGGACCGCCTCTTTCGGCGTGACCAGTCGCTCGGCCACCAGGTCGGTGGCAATGACGACCGCGGCGTGCCCGGTACGCTTGCCACTCCGCGTCTGCAGCATGAACAGGCGCTCATCCTCGATCGTGAACTCGAAATCCTGAACGTCCTTGTAGTGCTTTTCGAGACGGCTGGTAATCGTGCGCAGCTGCCGGTACGCCTTGGGCATCGCCCGCTCGAGATCACCGATCGGCTGCGGCGTGCGGATCCCGGCGACGACATCCTCGCCTTGCGCGTTGATCAGGAACTCGCCGTAGAACTCTTTCCGGCCCGTTGCCGGATTGCGGGTGAAGCCCACGCCCGTGGCTGACCGATCTCCACTGTTCCCGAAGACCATCATCTGCACGTTGACCGCCGTACCGATGTGGTCGGGAATGTCGTAGATCCTCCGATATTCTTGGGCGCGCGGGTTCATCCACGAGCGGAAGACAGCGTCCCGCGCCATCTTGAGCTGCGCGGCTGGATCCTGCGGGAACGCCCGGCCGCTTCGGTTGTTGACAAGCGTCTTGTACCGATCGACAACCTCGCGCAGTGCGTTCTCGTCCAGCTCGGTATCGAGCCTCGCCCCGCGCGCCGCCTTCACCGCCACGAACTCGTGCTCGAATGCGTCTTTCGGAATCTCGAGAACGACGTTGCCGAACATCTGCATGAAGCGCCGATAACTGTCGAACGCGAACCGGCCGTTGTGCGTCCGCCGCTTCAGGCCTTCGACCGCGTCGTCGCTCAGGCCGAGGTTGAGGATGGTGTCCATCATCCCCGGCATGGAAAACTTCGCGCCCGACCGAACGGACACAAGCAGCGGATTATCGACGGATCCGAGGTGCGCGCCGGCGGCCTTCTCGAGCTTCGTCAAGTGCTCTTCGATCTCGCGTTCGATGGCCGGAGGAATTCGGGACCGTTCCTTGTAATAGATAGTGCAGACTTCGGTCGAGATCGTGAACCCCGGGGGCACCGGCAATCCCGCGTTGGTCATCTCCGCCAGACCCGACCCCTTGCCCCCGAGCAAGTCCTTCATGTACCGGTTTCCGTCGGCCTTCCCATTGCCGAAGAAGTAGACGTGTCGCTTCACGGTGCGAGCTGGCGCTGCTGCTGGCCTGCGCGCCTTTGCTGCTGCTGCTGCTTTCCTGGGTGCCGGCTTCTTAACCATCTGACACTCCGTCGGTCGAACCACAACTGTGGAAGAGGGTCGCGTGGCGACCGAGTATTGTAGTACAGGATTTCAGGTCTGCTCCGGCGCGATTTCCGAGATATCCCCGGCGGTCTTGAGCACCGTGTCTTTCAGGGTCTTGAGCAGTGTCAGCCTCGCCTCTCGGAGCTGCGGGTCGTCGGCCATCACAAGCACGTCGACGAAGAACCTGTCCACCGCGCCGTGCAGGTGCGCCAGGTGACTCATGGCGTCCAGAAACCGCTCCTGCTCGAGCGCCAGATCGATTTTTGGCCAGATCTGCTCGAGTTCCCCCAGCAGGGCGTGCTCGGCCGGCTCGCGGAGGGCGGCTCTGAGTGCGGTGAATCCGACCGGCGCCCGCTCGCCAGGTGTGAAGTCCCTGGTAATGTTCTTGACGCGCTTGAACAGGACGGCGAGGGCCTCGAATCCCCCCTCCTGGCGCGCCTGCGAGAGCGCCTCCACACGCCGAAGGACGTCGTGAGGCCTGAGCACATCGGAACTCTCCGGCATCACTGCGCGAATCTCGTCGTAGCGATAGCCGCGTCGCTCGAGAAGATGCGACTGACGTTCCGCAAGAAAGTCGCACACCAGTCGTTTCCAGTCCGCGCAGGGTTGCAAGGCGCCCGCATACCCTTCAAACGCCCAGTCCACCAACTCTCGCACGCCGATCGATCGTGGCACTCCGGCGACCGACGGCAGATCGGACAGAATCTTGACGGTCGCCTGGGCTGCGCGACGCAGGCCGAAAGGATCGCGCGAACCGGTCGGCTTTTCTCCTGCCGCAAACAGGCCAACGATCGTGTCCAGCTTGTCGGCAAGCGACACGGCGGCCCAGGTGACCGAGGCCTTGCCGAGCTGCGCACGAGAGGGCGGCGCGTCGGCCTCCACCCCCAGCGGCAGGTAATGGAAGTAGATCGCCTTCCACACCTCTTCGGGCAACCGCTCCTCCCGGGCATAGATCCCGCCCATCGTGCCCTGCAGCTCCGTAAACTCCCGCACCATATCGGTCGTCAGGTCGGCCTTTGAAAGCCGCGCGGCCAGGGCCGCCTTGGCCGCGACCTCGTCTGTTGCCCCGAACGAATCTTTCGCGATCAGCTGGGCCAGGCGCTCGATGCGCTGAGTTTTGTCCTGATATGTGCCGAGCTTCTTGTGAAAGAGCAGCGTTCCAAGACGATCGAGGCGGGATTCGAGCGTCGACTTCCGGTCGCCCTCCCAGAAAAACTTGGCGTCTCGAAGTCGGGCCGTGACCACACGCTCCGCGTTTCGCGCGATGGTTCGCTCGTCGTCCGGCTCGGTGTTGATGACGGCGAGAAATGCGTTCTTCAACCGACCGTCTTCCGATTCGACCGGAAAGTAATGCTGGTGGTGAATCAGCGTCGTCGTCAGCACTTCCTCCGGCAGGTCGAGAAACTCGGGTCCGAAGGTTCCCGCAACGACAGAAGGGTACTCGACCAGGTCGGGGACTTCGTGGAGCAGCCCCGACTCGCCGCTCACGACCCGACTGACGCGACCTTGCAGCCGCTGTGCCTTGGCGTCGAGCTCCCGGGCAATCTTGTCGTGACGGTCGCTCCGCTGCAGGATGACGAAATTCTCCAGCAGACGAGCCCGATAGTCGTCGAACGTCCGAACTTTGATGGCCCGTCCGGCACGACCGCTGGTCGTGAGGAACCGATGCCCGTAGGTCACCGCGCCGGACGTCACGTCCTGAACGAGTCCGCTCTGGGCGAGGGGCGTGCGCGCGATCGTGAACGGAACGACCCGGCCACCGTACACGAACAGGATCCACCGAATCGGACGGCCGAAGAGCAGTTCGCCCCGGCCGTCTTCGAGCATCGCGTCCCAATGCATCAGCTTCGGGAACGAAAGGCTGCGGAGCGTGCCGCCGAGCACGTCCGGCAGCACATCGACCGCAGCCTTGCCACGCTGCTTCTTTCGAAACGCGAGATAGGCCCCCTTCGACGTCTCGACGCGTTCGAGCGCCGACACCTCGACACCGTGCCTGGCCGCAAACCCGGCCGCGGCGGGCGTCGCCGTGCCGTCCCTGGCAAAGCCGGCGGCAACCGCCGGCCCGTTGACGAGCTCCTCGAGGTCGGTCTGGCGCTCGGCCAGCCGAGCAATGCGAACGGTCAGCCTTCGCGGGGTGGAGAAGGTCTCTGCCGGCCCCTCCACGGTCAGCCGCCGCCCTCTCAGCTCGCTGACCACGACTTCGCCGATCTGCTGGGTCAGGCCAGGCAACCAGGCGGCCGGCAGTTCCTCGCAGCCAATCTCGAGCAGCAGCTCGCGGTCCACGTCAGGCCGTCGCTTTCCCGGCGAACTCGCCGGCGTACGCCTTCGCGATCCCGACGGCGAGCTGCCGCACCCGCAAGATGTACGCGGTGCGTTCGGTGACGCCGATGCTGTTGCTCGCGTCGAGCACATTGAAGAGATGGGAGCACTTGAGGCAGTGCTCCAGCGCCGGCCACACCAGGCCAGTCTTCAGAAGCTGCTCCGCGAAGTGGTAGTACTGATCGAACAGCTCGCGGTGGAACGCCCCGAATTCCGCCTGGGTGACGTCGACCTGACCGAAGACGTACTTCGACTGCTCGATCTCTTCACGCAGGCGCACCTGCCCGTACTTCACGTGGGGCGCCCATTCGAGGTCGTACACGCTGTCGACGCGCTGCAAGGCCATCGCGATACGCTCCAGCCCATAAGTGAGCTCGACGGAAATCGGAGACAGTTCCAGACCGCCTGCCTGCTGCAAGTAGGTGAACTGCGAGATCTCCAGCCCGTCGAACATCACCTGCCAGCCGATACCCCACGCCCCGAGCGTTGGCGATTCCCAGTTGTCTTCTTCGAACCGCACGTCGTGCTGGCGCGGAGTGATGCCGCACGCTTCGAGACTCTCGAGATAGAGCTGCTGGACTTCGTCGGGGGCTGGCTTGAGAATCACCTGAAATTGATGATGTTTGAACAGCCGGTTTGGGTTTTCGCCGAACCGCCCGTCCGCGGGACGCCGTGACGGCTGGACGTACGCGACGCTCCAATGGGCGGGACCGAGCACGCGCAAGAAGGTTTCCGGGTGCATCGTGCCAGCGCCCACCTCGATGTCGAGCGGCTGCTGCAGGATGCAGCCACGCATCGCCCAGAACTCCGACAGCTTTAGAATTAAATTCTGAAATGTCATCGCCGCATGTCAAGCAGTACGCCGACCGATTTCAGATCCTTTTCCAGGTGCATCCTGATCTGGGCGCGATGCGCCACCTCGAGCTCCCCGAGCGTCTGTTTCGAGACCGGAACACCTGCGAGCCGGAGCGGGCTGCACGATCGCGCCGTGGCCAGGAACGCCTGCGCGCCTTCTGACGCGCGCGGGTCCGGTTGATACACGCCCTGCAGTCGGAGCAGCCAGTATTCGAAGTACCGGGCCAACGGCTCGATGGGCACACCCTCTGCCATCGACTCGACCATCGACCACCCCAGTCGAAACAACGTCTCGTTGGGGTCCGCGTCCTGAGCCCACTCGTCAATCAACTCGGCGAAGTACTCCGCATAGCCGAGCGCCTCTCCATCCGCGGCCGAGAGCGGCGACCGCACCGGCTCCACGTAGTGCAGCAGCACGAGATCCCGACGCTCGCGCTCGACGTATGCCACGCGCCCGCACGTCATTGGCTCCAGACCCCCGCCAAACCGACGTCGGCTCTGTCGCGCGTGCTTGGCCACCCCGCGCCTCTTGCCCCGGTCGCGCGTCAAGAAGACGACGATGCGGTCCGACTCACCGAGCGTGTAGGTCCTCAGAATCAGGGCGTCGGTGGTGTAAAGCGGCATTGAGCAGGCGGGCCCCAACTGTACTACACGCCGTCGGACCTGATAAGGCCCGCGTCTCTACCCATCGCCTCCACGCCGGAACGGCAGGACCCCGATGTTCTGCAGCACGCGGTCGTCTTCGCGCCAGTCGGCCTTGACGCGAACATGCAGATCCAGGAACACGCGCGCCGAAAAGAACCGCTCGAGCTCTTCTCGCGCGGCCATTCCAATCCTCTTGACCATCTCGCCGCCCTTGCCGACGATAATCGGCTTCTGCGACTCGCGATCGACGACGATGCTGCAGAACAGCCGGACAATTCCGCCGTCGGTTGCCGGCTCTTCGAAGGCGTCGACGACGACGGCGCTTGCAAACGGGATTTCCGCGCGCATCAGTTGCAGCAGCTTCTCGCGGACGATCTCGGCTGCGAAGAACCGCTCCGGCTGGTCGGTCAGATAGTCCTCCGGATAGAGGGGCTGGCCCAGGGGAAGCCGTTCGATGATCGCGCGCTCGAGCCGGTCCACGTTGTCCCCCGTGGCGGCCGAAATAGGCACGATCTCGGCAAAGCGATCCTCCTTTCTGAACGCGTCGATGAGCGGCAACAGCAGTGGCTTCTTGATCAGATCGATCTTGTTCAAGATGAGGAACACCGGCCCCCGCGCAGCCTTCACGAGGTCGAGCACGTAGCGGTCTCCCCTCCCAGGCTTCTCGGCGACGTCGATCACCAGCGCGAGCAGGTCGACCTCGCTGAACGTGTCGAGGGCAGCGCCCACCATCCGGACGTTCATCCGATGCAGCGGTCGATGGATCCCCGGCGTATCCAGAAAGACGACCTGTGCGTCCGGATAGTTGCGCACGCCGAGGATCCGAGTTCGCGTCGTCTGGGGTTTGTCCGAAACGATGGCGAGCTTGGAGCCGACGAGCCGGTTGAGGAGCGTCGATTTCCCGGCGTTTGGACGTCCGACAATAGAAACGAATCCGAACTTCATGTTTTGTGCTCGCACAATCGACACCCACGCCCGCGAAACAGGCCCGACCCTCCTCGGACGGACCCTTGCCGCCACATCCTGCCGTCAGCCGTCCCGCGCGGGCGCGAGGTCATACCGAGGTCTGGCCCTCGCTCGCATGAATGGCCTCGCGACGCGCGATGCGAACCTTGTTGACCCGACGCCGTTCGACATTCAGCACCTCGACGTGCAGGTCGTCGATGTCCATCTCCTCGCCAACAGTGGGGACTCGACCAAGGCGCGCGAGGAGATAGCCGCCGACGGTCTCGAAGCCCTTGCGTTCGATCTGCACGTTCAGCCGCTCGGCCACTTCGTCGATGTCGACCTTCCCGCTGAACACGAACCGGCCGGCGCCCTCGTCGATGAACGGCTCGCTTTCGACATCGTACTCGTCGCGAATTTCGCCAACGATCTCCTCCAGCAGGTCTTCGATCGTGACAAGCCCCGCGGTCCCGCCGTACTCGTCGACCACGAGCGCGATCTGCGTCTGTTGGCGCTGGAACTGCTTCAACAGCTCCGGCACGCGCTTGCTTTCCGGCACGATGACAGCCGGACGCAACATCGGCGTGATCGGCCGCCCGTCGTCCCGTCCCTCGAGCGCGACGAGATCCTTCACGAAGACGAACCCGGCGATGTTGTCCAGGCTCTCCTTGTACACCGGAAATCGCGAGTACTCCTGCTCGCGGAAAAGCGTTCGCAAATCCCCGATCGTCGCATCCTCGCGGATCCCGACCATGTCGGGGCGCGGGGTCATCACCTCGCGAACCAAGGCGTCGCCGAAATCGACGATGCTCTGGAGCAAACGTCGCTCTTCGCCCTCGGTGATGCCTTCCTGTTCCCCCGTCTCGAGGTAAGCTCTGGCTGCCTCGCCGGCCTCGCCGGCGACTTCGTCAGGCACCGGCGGTGCCTGGCGCCTTGCATTCGCCGTGAATCTCACGGCCCAACGCGTCAGCGACCCCAGCGACTTGGCAACCGGGCTGAAGGCTGGCAGCAGGATACCGAGGACCCGCTCAGGGTCCGGACCGACGATCACGAGCGGGACCGCCAGCTCGAAAACGATCACGAACACCGCCATGCAGGCGACGGTCAGCGCGAGGCGGTTCACCCCGCCGACACCAACGGCGTCCACCACCAACCACGTCGCCGCCGCGGTGACCAGCCCGAGTAGCAACCGAACGGGCGCAAACAGCAGGACAGGATCATCCAGGTAGTCTGCGAGCGCATCGGGGCGATCGCTCCGCTCAGCGATCAGCCGGAGCGACAATCGCATCAGCGCGCTGAATGCGGCCTCGATGGCACCCAGGTACACAGCCGCGCACGCCAGTAGAAACAGAAACAGCGGGATCACGGCCGTTCAATCAAGCCCGTGTGCAGGCCCCCCCTGCGTCCGAGCCGCCGCTCCAAACGAGCCATGACACCGTGATCGCGCTCGTGGTCGTAGCCGAGCAGGTGTAGCAGACCGTGCAAGGCGAGCACGCGAAGCTCGGTGGCCTCGGAATGCCCCGCGCGACGGGCCTGACGCCGGGCCACGCCCCGGGCAATCACGATGTCGCCGAGCGCCGCGTCGGGGGTCGAACGAGGCCCACGCTGTGGGGCGCGTGGCGCGCCGCCACGTTCTGGAAAACTCAGCACGTCTGTGGCGCAGTCCAGTCCGCGGTACTGGCGGTTCAGCGCGCGGATGCGCCGGTCGCTGACCACCGCGACGTTGACCAGGCCGTGGGCCCGGGGAGGCGCAACCCCGGCAAGCCACCGTGCGAGTCGAAACGGCAGCGACCGTCCGTGCTCGTCGGAAACAACTACCCGGAGGCGCGCGCCACGTTGGTCACCCGGAGCCATGCAGCTACGCCGAGGGTGGGACCCCTTGCCCGCGCGGGAAACTGGCCGCGGGGCGGCTATCGAGTCCGTTCCCGCTCGAGAACGCCTCGTAGGCTCTCACGATCTGCTGGATGAGCTTGTGGCGGACTACATCGCGATCGTCGAAGTAGATGAAGGCGATGCCATCGATCGCGCCGACGATCTTCATCGCCTCGACCAACCCGGAGGTCTTGCCGTGTGGGAGATCGATCTGGGTGATGTCGCCCGTAATCACCGCCTTGGACCCGAAGCCGAGGCGCGTCAGGAACATCTTCATCTGCTCGGATGTCGTGTTTTGGGCCTCGTCGAGGATGACGAATGCATCGTTCAGGGTCCGGCCTCGCATGAACGCGATGGGCGCAACCTCAATCGTCCCGCGCTCGAGGTAGCGGGCCACCCGTTCGACGTCCAGCATGTCGTAGAGTGCGTCGTACAACGGACGCAGGTATGGATTGACCTTTTCCTGCAGGTCGCCCGGCAAGAAGCCCAGCTTCTCCCCGGCTTCGACGGCCGGCCGGGCCAGGATGATGCGGCTCACCTTCTTGGCCACAAGAAACGCCACCGCCTCCGCCATTGCCAGGTAGGTCTTGCCGGTCCCGGCCGGACCGATACCGAACACGATGTCATTCGCTTCGATCGCGTCAAGATACCGCCGCTGATTGATCGTCTTTGGTGCAACCCGACGCTTGCCCGCCGGCGTCAGGGTGCCCTTGAGAAAATGATCGTGGAGGTTGACCGACTGGTCCTGCGCCACCAGGTCGGACGCCGTCTTGACGTCCGCCGTCGAGACCTTGTACCCCTCGCGCATCAGCGACGCCAGCTGCCCGACGACCCGGTCCACGTTCTCGGGACCCGGAGAGTCGCCGTCGACGAGCAGTTCGTGTCCCTGTGTCCGGATGCGGACGTTGAAGAGCGACTCAAAGTGCTTCAGGTTCTCGTCGTACGACCCAAACAGTGTCTCGATGCTGTCTTCGGTAACGGTGATGCGCTTGATTGCCAATATCTCCTTATACTAGAGACACTTACAGATTCATTATACCACAGTTACGGCGCTTCACTTCTTCCGCGCCTCCACGAGCCGGAGGTGCAGCTCCCTCAGCTGCTTTTCGGACACGGCTGAGGGGGCATTCATCAGCAGGTCCTCGGCGTTTTGCGTCAGGGGAAACGCGATGACTTCCCGAAGATTTGGCTCTTGGGCCAGCAACATGACCATCCGGTCGATCCCTGGCGCCAATCCCCCATGCGGCGGCGCCCCGTAGCGAAACGCATTTAACATCCCGCCGAACCTCCGCTCGACCTCTTCAGGTCCATAGCCGGCGATCTCGAAGGCACGCAGCATGATGTCGGGACGGTGGTTGCGAATCGCGCCGCTCGACAGCTCGACGCCATTGCAGACTATGTCGTACTGAAACGCCTTCAGCGTCAACGGATCTTTCGTGTTCTGCGCGTCGAGTCCACCTTGCGGCATTGAGAAGGGG
>JBGPJH010000103.1:0-10332 GCA_041485305.1 Vicinamibacteria bacterium
ACCGTAATGCGCAACCCTTCGTTTCGAAGCGCAAGCGCCAAGTCGCGGACCAACGTCTCAGTTCCCGATCGGCCGGCAAGCGTGGCGTTCGTGATGAGAACCCGCCAGGATTTCACGGTTCAGTATGCCAGACGCGGAGCATCGCCATCCTCGCGCCCGCCTTCACTCTTCCTCACGCAAAAGCTGACAGCTGTCAGCTGACAGCTGAAAGCCCACTGCGGACAAGACAAAAGATTTCAAGCGTCCTTGGCTACTCTTAGTCCAAATCTAGACACGCGGGCGGGCCGTCGACGTCCGCTTCTCCACTCGCTTGACCGCGATCCAATTCGGGCTCATGGCCGCCCAGAGGTCCGCGCTTGGTGCTCGCACGGTCGCTTGCACGTTCCTACGCGCTCGCAAGATTCGTGGGACGGCGCGGAGCGCTCGCCATTTTGCGACCAGCGCGGTGCGGAAGTGACCGTGACGGGCGTAGTAGATCAATCCGGCCAGCGAATACAGCACGTGGCTTGGCAGCGAGCGCAGAAGCAGGGGGCCGGGCGTGTTTTTCAGCCACACCCACTCGAGATTCCGCTGGCCATAGAGCACGGCAAGCGGGCTGAAATGGCCCATCGTTGAGCTGCCGGCATGATGTACGACCGCCGCAGGCACGTACCTCACGTGCCAGCCGCGGAGCCGCGCGCGATATGACAAGTCGATGTCTTCGTAGACGAGGAACAGATCCTCATCGAAGCCGCCAAGCTCCTCGAACAGAGAGCGCCGAATGGCGAATCCGGCGCCGCAGGCGCCAAACGGGCAGTCGGAGGTCTGAGCGTCCTCGGCACCTGCACCGTGGTGGCGCTTGAAGCCGCCGCCGGCGCGCAAATATCCGTCTCCCGCGCTGTCCACGGTGTTCGGCTCGTGCATGAACATGATTCGTGAAGTGGTCAGACCGGCCCTCGGATCGTCCTCGAGCGCCTCAGTCAACGCACGCAGCCAGTCAGGCTCGACGACCGTATCGTTGTTCAGAAATACCAGCACGTTGCCACGCGCCGCGTGGGCGCCAACATTGTTGCCCCCGGCGAAGCCCAGGTTTGCGGTGAGCGGGACGATCCTGACGTGCGGGAATTCTTGGCAGACAACGGCCACCGAGTTGTCGGAAGAACCATTGTCGACGAGCACCACTTCGAACTGGCAGCCTTCCTGCGCCAGGAGGCTGTGGAAACAGGGCTCGAGCCAGCGGCGCCCGTTGTAGCTCACGACAATCACCGAGATCGGGGGGACGGCGCTCACGGCCGTCGCCTCGCGACCGAGGCATACACCTCGAGCGTCAGGGCGGCCGTCCGCGTCCAGGGAAACAGTGCCGCGCGCGCCAGGCCGGCCGACCGCAAGGCGGCGGCACGCTCCGGAGAAATGAGCACGGCGACGAGCGCGTCGACCCAAGCTTTCACGTCCAGAGGCTCCGTCAGGATGCCGGCGCCGCCGACGACCTCGGGAATCGACGCGGCATTCGAGGCAATCACCGGCGTCCCGCAGGCCATCGCCTCGAGGACCGGCAGCCCAAAGCCTTCGTACAAGGATGGATAGGCAAACACGGATGCCCGCCGCAGCAGATTCACGACCGTCGGATCGTCTGCGTGGCGCTCGAATCGAACGGCTCGAGCGATGCCCAACTCTTCAGCACGGGCCTCGAGCGCTTTGAGGGAACCGCAGTCCTTCCCCACGAGAATCAATTCCGTATCGGACAGGGCGGCGTGGGATGTTCGGAGTGCGGCGAGTGCGTCCACCAGCACGCCGGCGTTGCGACGCGGGTGCAGGTCCCCGACGTGAAGAATGGTCGGCGGCGCGACGAGAGAGGCCCGCCGGAGGGACTCCGTCTCAGGGACAAACGGCGGCCCGACGCCGAGCGGAACCACTCGCACACGCTCTGGCGGGATGCCGTAGGCAGCTTGGATCTCGCGTCCCGAGTACCGGGAGTCCGTGATGACCAGGTCGGCAGCCAGCGCGCTGCGCCGGTAAAACCTGCGTCGAGCCGGATCGCGGCGGTACGGATACCACTCGGGGTGTTGTTGGTAGCTCACATCGTGAATGGTGACGACAAGCGGATGGACGCCCCACAGGGGCGCCGTGTAGGCGGGGGCATGGAACACGTCCAGGGCGATCCTGCGGGCGGCGAAAGGGAGCCCTTGAAGGGCCCAGCCGAGATTGCTCGGCAGCCAGCTTCTGGCGGGAACCGCGACCACGCCGGGCGGAAGGGGCTTCGACGTCGACGCGCCGATCGCAAAGATGTGCACATCGCACGCGATGCTGCCCAGCGCGCCTGCCAGCTCGAACACATAGCGGCGTATGCCACCGGAGGGAGAGCTGAACGTGCGTCCGTCGAATCCGATGCGAAGCGGGGTGGGGCAGGGCACGGGTCCACCAGCGGAACAACACCTCAGGTCAGTGAGACGGGGGAAAAAACTAGGATAACATGCTGAAACTACTCTAATGGGTCCTCATATGGCCACTCGGTCCGGTGCGACGGCCGCTTCTCCTTCGCGCGGTGTCGTTTCCGCCTTCGCAAGGCAAGCGAACCCAGCGGTGTTCGTCCCGACCCTGTGGCGCCACCGGTACTTGATCGGGCAACTGACTTGGCGGGAGGTGACCGGCCGCTACCGGAGCTCGGCACTGGGTTTCGCCTGGTCGTTCGTTACACCGCTCGTGATGTTGACGTTGTACACCTTCGTGTTCGGTGTCGTGTTCAAGGCGCGGTGGCCGGGATCCCGCACAGACAACTTGAGCGAGTTCGGACTGACACTGTTCGCTGGTCTCACGGCCTTCTCCCTGTTTGCCGAGTGCGTGAACCGGGCTCCGAGCCTCATCACTTCGTCCCCCAACTACGTCAAGAAAGTCGTGTTTCCTCTCGAGGTCTTGCCGCTGAGCGTGTTGGGGTCGGCTCTCTTCCATGCGGGGATCAGCTTCTTGATGTTGGTTCTCGCGCACCAGTTCGTCGTGGGGATGCCCGCGTGGACCATCCTGCTCCTTCCACTGATGTTGATACCGGTGTCGAGCCTGGCTCTTGGCGCGAGTTGGTTCGCGGCGAGCCTTGGCGTATTCCTGCGAGATATCGGCCACACCGTGACCCTCGCCATGCAGGTGCTTTTCTTCCTGACGCCAATCTTCTATTCGCCCGACGCCTTGCCCGAGAGGTTTCGATCGGTGCTGACCCTCAACCCGTTGGCCGCCATGGTCGACAACACGCGCCGAGTGATGGTCTTGGGCGTTCCACCAGTCTGGTCGAGCTGGGCGTGGTCGGTTCTGATCGGCGGAGCCGCGATGTGCCTCGGTCATGCGTGGTTCCACAAAACGAAGCGGGCCTTCGCCGACGTCATTTGAGACGACCCAGGTGTTGCCAGATCCAATCCCGAGCGCCGAGGATCGGGCCACGTGGGTGGTCCGAGCGGCGCACCTCTCCAAGATTTACAGGCTCTACGCGCAACCCTCCGACCGGTTGAAAGAGCTGCTTTTCGGTCGTTTCGGTCGACGGTTCAGCCGGGACTTCTGGGCCCTTGACGACGTGTCGTTCCAGCTTCTGGGGGGCGAGCGGCTGGGTGTCATCGGACCGAACGGCTCAGGCAAGAGCACGTTGCTCCAGATCCTCGCCGGGACCTTGGCGCCCACGGCGGGGCAAGTAGAAGTGCGGGGGCGCGTGGCGGCGTTGCTCGAGCTCGGGAGCGGAATCAATCCCGAGTATACCGGGCGCGAAAACATCTATGTCAACGCGTCGATTCTGGGCCTTTCCCGGGCACAGACAGAGCAGCGGTTCGATGCCATCGCCGCATTTGCCGATATCGGCGAGTTTCTCGATCAGCCCGTCAAGACGTACTCGAGCGGCATGGTGATGCGCCTGGCATTTTCTGTGGTCGCCAACGTTGACGCGGATCTGCTGCTCATCGATGAGGCTCTGGCCGTCGGCGACATCTTCTTCACTCAAAAGTGCTATCAGCATCTCGACCGCCTCATTGAACGAGGCACCTCGATCATTCTCGTCTCTCATGACACGTCGGCGGTCACGCAGTTCTGCGAGAACGTTCTCCTGCTTCACCGCGGGCGCCAGATGTACTACGGGAGCACGATGGCGGGTGTAAAAACGTACTTCGCGCTTCAACGCTCGAGCAGCGTCCCTCAGCCGTCCGGTGCCTGCCCCTCCGCACCCTCGCCGCAGGAGCCTTTGCGGGCGGCATCTCACGCGGTCGGATGGGACTGGCCCTCCGAGGGAACGCTGCCCCCGCCCAAGGGGTTCGTGTCGGTTGGATCTGGCGCGCGCTGCACGGGTGTGGCCCTCTGCGACGAAGCGGGACAACCGTGCGCCTTGTTCGAGATGGGACAGACGGCCGTGTTTTACGTTGAATTCACCGTCGACGAGCCGCTCGACACGCCCATTGTCGGGGTCGAAATCCTGAACGAGCGAAACATCGTGGTCCACGGCAAGAACTCGATGCAGCACGAGGCGATCGTTCCGTCTCCGATCGCGCGCGGAACGCGCCTGCGAACGAGGCAGCGGATGGTGCTGAGCGTGGCCCCGGGCGAGTACTCCTTCAACCTCGGCCTGGAGTCCATCCGGTCGTCCGACTATGCTCGGGCGTCAGAGATGACGTATCCAGCTCTGGTTGGGCTCGTTCGACGCATGGTGGTCATCGCCAACGCAGGGGCGTTCTCGGTCGTCACGCCCCGGGACGGGCAGGCGCTGCGGTATCACGGGCTGTCCGACCTCGCTGGTGACGTGGCGATCGAAGTTCTCCCTCACCCATCGCCGTAGAGCCTGGCGCCCTTGTCCAGGTCGCATGACTTCCTGCGCCGTCATCGTCGTCAACTACAACAGCGGACAGCACCTCGGGCGCTGCCTGGCCTCCATCCAGGCTCACGCCCCCCTTGCCGGCGTGATTGTGGTCGACAACGCCTCGGCCGACGCCAGCCAACGTGCGGCCCAAGGCTCGCTGCCGTCGGTTCGGCTGGTCGGCAACGCCGTCAACGTGGGATTCGCCCGGGCGGTGAATCAAGGCCTCGCGCTTTCCGACGAGCCATACGTGCTGCTGCTGAATCCAGACGGGGGGTTGCAGGCCGGCGCCTTGGAGGCACTGGCGAGTGAGCTCGACTCGCATCCCGAATGCGGCATCGCCGGACCCCGGATCCTCGACGAAGGCGGCGGCATTCAGGGCAGCGTGCGCGGCGATCCAAACCTGCTGACCGGCCTCTTTGGACGTTCAACCCTGCTGACGCGTCTCCTGCCGCGTTCGCGCCTGGCGCGGCGAAATGTTCCCGAATCGGTGTCCGACGCCAGCTCAGAAGTGGACTGGCTCTCGGGCGCGTGCATGCTGTGCCGACGAACCGCACTGGACATGGTCCATGGCTTCGACGAACGCTATTTCCTGTACTGGGAGGACGCCGACCTGTGCCGGCGCCTGCGCGCCCGGGGGGTGACGATTCGGCACGTGCCAGCCTCGCGAGTGGTACATGCCGGAGGGCAATCGAGCCGGACCGCACGACGTCTGGCGATTCGCGCGTTTCACCGGAGCGCATACACGTACTACGCCACGCACGTCGCGCGAACGGCGGTGGGGCGAGGATTTGCCTGGGTCGTGCTCGAGGCGCGATGTCGCTGGAAGCTGCTGGCCAGCGGCTTCCTGCGAGAGATCAGCTAGGGGCATCAACGAACTCCCATTTCACCAGAAGCCCCAGCTCACGATTGTCGTTCATACCGAAATCCTTCGGCCGGAGCACACGGCTGACCTTCGTTTCGATCACGATCCGCTTCTCGCCCTCAGGCACCGCGATGAACCTGATGAGGGGATCGACGCTGCTAAGCTGCGCGTCGATGACGAGTCGGCCGTCGCACCAGAGCTTGGCATTGACCGGGCGCACGACAAAACCCGGGTAGCCGGCGGTGATGGTTACCTTCAGCCACGGCGTCGGCGCCTCAATCACCGCCACCGCCCGCTTCCGCGCCCAGCGCTGCTCTCCGCCCGCACCGTCTGGCTCGGGAGGATAGAAACCGTATCCGTACGGCAACCCCGCACGCTGCGCGCGCGCCGGAGCGCGAAGCGTCGTCTGAGCGGCATGAAGGGTACCGGCGACAAACACCGCGACAACCGTCAGGACCAGGCCCCAGCCCAGCGCACCAATTCGCGCAGCCGGCGGTGGACCGACAAGCGAAACGAACCAGTAGGCGGTCGTCCAAAAGGTGATGGACACGATGACGTCCTGTCCCGGCATGCCGACAAAGGAGATCGCCGCAAACGCGATGAGCATTCCGCGGGCGATCCACGCGACCCTCGGGGCTTGGGCCCGGCGCTTGAGCACGAACGCGCCGAACAAGACCAGCCACACCGCCCATCCGAGACTGCCGACGACCCCAAGTTCGGTGAGTTGATGTCGATACCAGTTCTGCGCGTTGTCGGGAGGCAGCTTCGCGAATTCGGGCAACAGCGTCTGGAACGAGCCCAAGCCGACTCCGAACCACGGAAACGTTCGGATCATCTCCGTCGAGGCAGAACCGTACCCGTTCCGCGCCCACAGATTCTCAATCACGAAGGTCCGGATCGACTCGGCCGACTGCGCGGGAAGGCTGGTCCAAAACCGCCGCAGCGGTCCCACAGCGGTCAGGTTCGCGTGCGTGAGCAGAAACGCCAGACCGAGCGCGACGGCGGCCAGCGCCAAGATCGACGGGATCGCTCTTCGCCAGGCGACCGGGCGCCGACCAAGCAAGAGGGCTGGGAAACTGAACGTCGAGACAATGACGGCGGCCCCAAAAGCCGTACGGGAGCCGGTTGCCCATACCGTGAACCACGCTGCGCTCGCGCCGCCCCCCATCAGCCAGGGTCGCCAACCGCTCGCGCGCTCGGCCCACAGGAGGGCGCCCCCAATCCACATTGCCGCCACGGCGCCGCAGACGTTGGCGTCGAAAAGGGTGCCGGATGCCCGCGCAATCCCGCCAAATACTGTGTTGTTGAGGAACCTTACGTCGACGAAGAGCTGGTAAAACGCGACGCCCGCCATCACCATCGCGCTGGCAGCCAGTGGCGTCACGATGGTCGTGCGGAAATCGAGCCCTGCGGCCCCGAACAGCCAATCGAACCACAAGATGCCCACAAGGATTCCCAGCGCCACGTGGAGCACCCACTGGGCCATGAAGAGGGGCCCCGCCGCCTGCTCGTGAGAGACCAGCCCAGGATAGAAATCCATCTCGCGCCAGATCACGATGAGGGCGCCGCTCACGACGGTGAGGGCCGAGCACACGAGGGCACCGCGCCATCGCGCCGGCACGTGCCACGGCCTGCGCAAGCCATCGGGCACGATCGCACCGAGGAGCGCACCGGTCCACACGACCGAGTAATACCCGTGGTACTGCCCGTGAAGGAGGCCGATTAGAGCGGGAAAGACGTACGTGAAAGCCAGCACCGCCGAAACGGCCCGGCGGTCGAAGGCGGTGGCTCCGGCAGCGGCACCGAAGGCCAGGATGGTGAGCGGCACGGCCCCGGGCCAGGCGCTGCGCACCAGCCACAGCTCGGCCGCGACCGCGAGGCACGCCCACAGGACGACAATGAGTTTTGTGGCCCGCTCCAAGGAAGAACCAGGTCCCGACAGGCCTCCGACTACAGACGCACGACGGACGGACCGGCGAAACCCTTCAGCGCGTTTCGCGTGTCGACGATGAGGGGCAGGACCGCGAGGCGCGCGTAGTCGAAGACGCTGTGATCGGTCGTGAGCACCGCGCAGTCGTAGTGAGATTCAAGCGCCCGCTGGAACTCGATCGACGACAACACCTGCCCGCCGTGCTTCACCTGCGGAACAAACGGATCGGTGTAGCTGACGACCGCGCCTCGGCGCACGAGCAGCTCGAGAATATCGAGCGCTGGCGATTCGCGAACGTCGTTCACGTCACGCTTGTAGGCGATCCCAAACAGGTGAATGCTGGTCCCATTGATGGGCTTGCTGACCGAGTTCAGGGCGTCCGCGATCCGCTGCACGACGTATTCCGGCATGGCGCCGTTCACGTGCCCCGCGAGCTCGATGAAGCGGCACTCGAACCCCGTCTGTCTCGCCTTCCACGACAGATAAAAAGGGTCGACTGGAATACAGTGCCCGCCGAGCCCGGGACCGGGGTAGAACGGCATGAATCCAAACGGCTTGGTTTTGGCCGCGTCGATCACTTCCCACACGTTGATGTCCATCTTGTGGCACATCAGCGCGATCTCATTCACGAGCCCGATGTTGACGGCCCGGAAGGTGTTCTCGAGGAGCTTCACCATCTCGGCCACTCGGGTGGAGCTGACCGGCACGACCTGGGACACCACGGCGCCGTACAAGAGCGATGCTGCCTCGGTGCTGGCCGGTCCCACACCGCCCACGACCTTGGGAATCGTCCGTGTCGTGAACTGGGCGTTGCCGGGGTCGACACGCTCGGGCGAGAACGCGAGCAGAAAATCGATGTCGGCCCGGAGCCCTCCCTCTTCGAGCATCGGCCGTACGACCTCTTCGGTCGTGCCGGGATAGGTCGTCGATTCGAGGATCACGAGCTGACCGCGGCCGAGCGTCGCCGCCACCGCTTCGACGGCCTTGACCACGTACGACAGATCCGGGTCCCTCGTTTTCCTGAGGGGCGTCGGGACGCAGATGTCGACGACGTCCATCGAGGCGAGACCACGCATGTCGGACGTCGCCCGCAGTCGGCCCTTGCTGACCACCGCGCTGAGCTCGGACGCCGGGACGTCGGGGACGTGGCTCTTTCCGGCGCCGATCTCCTGAACCTTCATCTCATCGACGTCGAACCCCGTTACGTCGAACCCGGCGCGCGCAAACTCGACGGCGAGCGGCAGCCCGACGTAGCCCAAACCGATGACGCCGACGCGGGCTTTTCTCGAACGGATACGATCGGCGACCGACAGCGCATGTGTGGTCAACGGGAGATCACCCTGGCGCGTCAACGGGCGGACGCGCTGGCCTTGCTGGCTCGGCTCAAGTATTGGAGATCGGCATCGACCATCATCTCGACCAGGGGCTTGAACTCGACGCTCGGCGTCCAGCCGAGCTGCCTCCGTGCTTTCGTGGAGTCGCCGAGCAGATGATCCACTTCGGCCGGACGCAAGAGCGCCGGGTCCTGGCGCACGTGTTGCTGCCAGTCCAATCCGACGTGGGCGAACGCGATCTCGACGAGCTCCCGCACGGAATGACTGACGCCGGTGGCAATCACGAAGTCGTCGGGCCGGTCTTGCTGCAGCATCAGCCACATGGCGCGCACGTAGTCGCCGGCAAACCCCCAGTCGCGGTGCGCATCGAGATTGCCGATCGACAGCGTGTCGGCGAGGCCGAGCTTGATCCGGGCCACACCGTCCGACACCTTTCGGGTCACGAATTCGAGGCCGCGTCGCGGCGACTCGTGATTGAACAACATGCCGGACACGGCAAACAGGTCGTAGCTCTCGCGGTAGTTCACCGTGATGTAGTGCGCAAACACCTTTGACACGCCGTAGGGGCTGCGGGGGTAGAACGGCGTCAGCTCGGTCTGCGGCACCTCCCGCACCTTGCCGAACATCTCGCTCGACGACGCCTGGTAGAACCGAATCGTCGGGTCGACGCGCCGTACGGCGTCCAGCATCCGGGTGACGCCCTGCGAATTGAACTCGCCCGTCAGCATGGGTTGATCCCACGATGCCGGCACGAACGACATCGCGGCGAGGTTGTAGATCTCCTGCGGATGCACCTCGTCAATCAGCCGGAGGAGCGAGAGCTGGTCGAGCAGCTCGGCCGGCTTGAGCGTGAGTCGATCGAGCAGATGCTCGATGCGCCAGATGTTGGGCGCGCTCGAGCGCCGAACCATGCCGTACACCTCGTACCCCTTCTCGAGGAGGAGCTCGGCCAGATACGATCCGTCCTGCCCGGTTATCCCGGTGATCAACGCGCGTGTGGGCATCTTTCGTTCTGCGGCAGAAAGTCTAGAATTGTACCACGAGGCTCGCAGAAGACATGACAGCGATCGATGTCGCGGTGATCGGCGCCGGGGTCACCGGCCTCGCTTCGGCGTGGGCGATAGCGGCACGCGGCTTCTCGACGTGCGTGCTCGAGCGCCACGCGCGGCCGGGGCTCGACACGAGCACCCACAACAGCGGAGTCATCCACGCCGGACTGTACTATCCGCCGGGTACTCTGAAGACCCACCTGTGCGTCGAGGGGCGTCGGCTGCTGTACGACTTCTGCGCCGCGGAACACGTGCCCCACCAGCGGTGCGGCAAGATCGTCGTCGCCCACGACGACCAGGAGCTGGCAGAGCTCGAAGCGCTGTACATCCGCGGAGGCAACAACGGCGTCGAAGGGTTG
>JBGPJH010000104.1:0-10287 GCA_041485305.1 Vicinamibacteria bacterium
CCGCCGTGGCCGTGGGTGCGCAGGCAGCGTGATCGAGAGCTATCGCCTTTCCAAGCTCTACAACCGCGGCGTCTACGCGCTGCGAGACCTCTCGCTCACCATTGCGAAAGGTGAGTTTCTCTTCCTGACCGGTCCGAGCGGTGCGGGGAAGTCGACCTTCCTCCGGCTGCTCTTGCGCGAAGATCTGCCGAGCGAAGGTCACCTCACCGTTGCGGGGCGGAACATTGGGGCGCTCGGGCCTTTCCAGGTCCAGAGCTACCGCCGCTCCATCGGGTTCGTGTTCCAGGACTTCCGCCTCATTTCCCGCATGAGCGTCTTCCAGAACGTGGCGTTCGTGATGCGCGTGCTTGGCGTGCCGTTGGCGGTCCGGCAGCGGAAGACCTTCCAGATGCTGAAGTGGGTCGGCCTCCAGCATCGGATGAACGCCCTGCCCGAGGAGTTGTCCGGTGGAGAGCAGCAGCGTGTGGCGATTGCGCGTGCGCTGGTCAACGATCCGCAGATAGTTCTGGCCGACGAGCCGACGGGCAATCTCGACCCGGACCTCGCGCTCGATGTCATGAACCTGTTCCGCGAAATCAACGCCCGCGGCACCACGGTGGTCGTCGCCACGCACGATCGAGAGCTCATTCGTCGTGTCGGTCGCCGCGCGATCACCCTGGAGCACGGCCGCGTTGTCGAGGCCGCCTGAGGCCATGCGGGCGCTCCGGTATGCCTTCGACGAAGCGATGAACAGCCTGTGGCGCGGCCGTCGGTCCGGGCTCGTTTCGACGGCAACCATTGCCGTGGCTCTGTTCGTGCTCGGAGGTTTTCTCTGGGTCGCGTCGACGCTCGAGCGGCTCGGACAGGCGTGGAGTCAGGCGGCCGAGCTGTCCGTCTATCTCGAAGACGGGGCGACGGCCGCGGACCGAGCTGCCGTCGAGCGCGCGCTGTCGGCAGGCGGCGGCGTCGCCGGGTACGAATTTGTGTCCAAAGCCGAGGCGGGCAAGCGCTTCAAGCAGATGTTCATGGAGCTGGCTGGCACGCTCGATTCGCTCGACACCAACCCGCTGCCGGCGTCGTTCGACGTCCGGCTCCAGCCGACGGCGAAGGCGCGCACGTCGGTGGACGAGCTCGCGGGCGCTCTGGGTGCGATGAGCGGCGTGTCAGACGTGCGGTACGACCGCCAGTGGCTGGATCGTTTGCTCGCTGCGGTGAGCGTGGTGCGCGCGGTCGGCCTCGTGCTGGGTACGGTGTTGACCGTCGCCGCCGCGTTGACGGTCACCAACGTGGTGCGCCTCGCGCTGTATGCCCGCCGCGACGAAATCGAGATCATGCAGCTTGTTGGGGCGCCGCTGACCTACATTCGAGGCCCGTTCGTAATGGAGGGGATTCTCCAGGGTGGCATTGGTGCCACGGCGGCCCTCGCCGCCCTTGCTATCGCGTTTATTGTGGCCCGCGGCCGGTATCTGGCCCCTCTGGCGGCCGCCCTCGATCTCTCGTCGGTCCAGTTCTTGCCCGCCGGGCCGTGCCTGCTGCTGCTGGCTGGTGGGATGGCGGTCGGCTGCCTGGGCGGGCTCGTCGCGGCGAGCGGTCGCACTTGATTGGTCGTTGCAGAATCTTGACAGACCTTTTCAGCCGGCTCTACACTGGCTCTATCGTTGACAGTCGTTTCTCTCGAGGATCTGAATGCCACGTTTCGTGACCCACTCGAGGCCGATCAACGCCGTGCACCCGATTACCGAGTTCTACCGAGAAGAATTCATCAAACACCGTCGCTGCCTGCAGCAGCACCGGGCCTACTTTTCCGAAACCGCCATCACCGACGTTGAAGCCGCGCTGACCCGGATCATGGGACAGCTCGAGAACCTCTGCTCCAAAGACAACGCTGACGAGGTGGTCAGCGGTCTCCTCAAGAAGTTCGACGTCGTCACCGGGCTCTCCGCCTGGACCGATCCCAGGCACACACACTGACTGACCCAATTGCCGCCCTGCGACAGGATCTGCTCGCCATTGTCCTGGCCAGCGTTCGAGCGGCCGACGCCGGGGCGCTCGTCGCCAGCGCACTGAATCGAGAAGCGGGGTCGGCCGGCCGCGCCGTGTGGCTCATTGCGGCCGGCAAGGCAGCGCCGGCCATGGCATCGAGGGCGTGTGCCGAGCTCGGTCCTTGCGTGCGAGGTGGTGTCGTTATAGGTTCGACCTCCTTCAGCGCGCCCGAGCCGCTCGAGAGCGTCAGAGGGCAGCATCCCGAACCCGGCGAGGGCAGCGAAGAGGGCGGACGGCGGGCCATGCGTATCGCTCGACGCGCCGGGCTCGGTGAAGAGCTGCTGGTGCTCTTGTCGGGCGGCGCCTCAGCCCTCATGGCCCTTCCTGCGGGCGGGGTCACGCTTGAGGACAAGCGGCGCACGACCGAGCTGCTGCTGCGTGCGGGCGCCGACATCCATGCCTTGAACACGGTTCGCAAGCACCTCTCGGGGATCAAAGGTGGCTGGCTGGCCGCTGCGACATCAGCCTCCTGCTGGACGCTTGCCGTGTCCGACGTCGTCGGCGACGATCTGAGCGTCATCGGATCGGGGCCAACGGTAGCCGATGCGACGACCTTTCTGGCGGCCCGGGAAGTCCTGGCGCGTTACGGAGGTCTGAACGCTTATCCAGCGTCGGTCGTCGGACGCGTGAGGGCGGGCGTCGCGGATGGGGCGGCTGAAACGCCCAAGCCCGGCGATCCCCGGCTCGCGCGATCGAAGGCGGAGGTGATCGGTAGCCGTTACGACGCGATGCGCGGTGCTGCCGACGAGGCCCGCGCAAGGGGCTTCCACGTGCTGGTGGTCGAACGGCCGATTGTGGGCGAGGCCCGCGTCGCCGCGCGGATCCATCTCGAGGAGGTCGCCAGAGCCGCCGCTCGGCAGGCACGTCCGCTGTGCGTGGTGTCGAGCGGCGAGACGACGGTCGCGGTGCATGGCGCGGGGCGCGGCGGACGCAATCAGGAATTTGCGCTTGCAGCGGTCGACGCGCTCCTGCCGCTCTCTGCTACAGCGGCGCTCGCGAGCGTGGGCACCGACGGCATCGATGGCCCCACCGATGCCGCGGGGGCGCTGGTCGACTCGGCGACAACGACCCGGGCGCGCCACGCCGGCCTGGTCCCAGAGGCCTTCCTCGCTGACAACAACGCGTACGAGTTCTTCGAGCGGGTCGGCGATCTCATACACACGGGGCCGACCAACACCAACGTCGGTGATCTGCAGGTGCTCCTGCTAGCCTGAATCGATGCTGTCACGCGACCAGATCCTGGCGCAGATGCGCGAGCGGGTCCACCATCCAGCCGGGACCCGTGAGCTGCTCCAGCTGCTGAGAATCCCCCGAGAGGAACGCGCCACGTTCAAGCGGCACCTGAAAGCCCTGGTGGCCTCTGGCGCGCTCATCGAGATTCGCGGTCAGCGCTTTGGCCTGCCCGAGAAGATGGACTTGTACGTCGGCCGGCTGGAAACCCACCCGGCCGGGTACGGTTTCGTCGTGCCGGAACGGCCGCTCGAGAACGGCGGCACCATCTACGTCTCCGGACCGCACTTGAACGAGGCCATGCACGGCGACCGCGTCGTCGCACGGATCGAGCGCATCAAGGAAGGCGGTCGCGTCGAGGGGCGCATCATCCGGATCTTGGTGCGTAGCAACACGTGGCTGGTCGGGAGGTATGACCGCGACGAGAACGGGATGGGATTCGTCGTGCCATTCGACCGCCGAGTGCTGATGGACATCTTGGTGCCGCCGGGTCAGGAAGGCGGCGCCTCGCCGGGAGAGATGGTTACGGCGGAGCTGACGCGCTGGCCGACTTCTACGCGGGGCGCAATCGGCCGGGTGGCGGAAGTCCTCGGTGACATCGACGCCCCTGGCGTCGATACCGAGATCATCATCCGCAAGTACGGCATTCCCGACGCGCATTCGACCGAGGCCGTCGCTGAAGCCGTGCGGCTGGGCGGCGCGGTGTCGGAGCGGGACATCCAGAGCCGCAGTGATTTCCGCGACCGTGTGACCGTCACCATCGACGGCGAGCACGCCCGCGATTACGACGATGCCATCACCCTCGAGAAGCTGCCGAACGGACATTTCTGGCTCGGCGTGCATATCGCCGACGTGTCGCACTACGTGGCGGAGGGAAGCCCCCTCGATCGCGAGGCGTACGAACGCGGTACCTCCGTGTACTTCCCTGAGCGCGCAGTTCACATGTTCCCTGAGGAGCTGGCGACGGGCCTGTGCAGCCTCAATCCGCACGTAGACCGCCTGGTGCAGTCGTGCTTCATGGAGGTGAGCCGGCGCGGCGACGTCGTCCGCCACGAGTTTCACGACGGCGTGATCAACAGCAACGAACGAATGACGTACACCGGCGTCAACGGCATCTTGACCGACCGCGACCCCGGGCTGCTGACTCGGTACGACGCGCTTGTTCCCACATTCGAGCTGATGCGCGAACTCTTTCAGATTCTCAACGACGCGCGCCGCCGTCGTGGGTCGATCGACTTCGATTTGACCGAAGCCGAGGTCATCATGGACGCGGGTGGGATGGTCGAGGCGATTATTGCGCTGGAACGGAACGTCGCCCACCGCCTCATCGAGGAGTTCATGCTGCTCGCCAACCAGACGGTGGCCACGTACCTCGAAACGCAGGAAGCGCCGTCCCTCTATCGCGTGCACGAGGAGCCGGACATCCTGCGGGTGGGGAAGTTCGAGGAGTTCATCACCGGACTGGGGTACAGCCTTGGCACGCCGCTCACCGCGCTTCGGCCACGGCACTTTCAAAAACTCCTCGAGCGCATTCACGACAGGCCCGAGGAGAAGCCGATCGCATTCCTGATGTTGCGCACCATGCAAAAGGCGCGCTACGCACCGGAGAACCTTGGGCACTTCGGCCTCGCCGCTTCGAGCTACACGCACTTCACGTCGCCGATCCGGCGCTACCCGGATCTCGTCGTGCATCGAGCGTTACGCGCCGCGCGTCACGGAGAGTTGACCGAAGACGTCCGCGAAGAGTGGACCGAAGATCTCCCGGAGGTTGCCAGGCATGCGTCCGAAATGGAACGGCGGGCCGATGATGCCGAGCGCGAGCTGCTGCAGTGGAAGAAGGTCAAATTCATGGCCGACAAGGTCGGCGATGAGTTCGAAGGGTTCGTCACCGGCGTCGCCGCGTTCGGTCTTTTCGTGGAGCTGGTCGAGCACTACGTCGAGGGCCTGGTGCACGTATCGACCATGGCCGACGACTACTACCGCTTCGTCGAGGGTGCCCAGCTCCTCCGCGGCGAGAACACCCAGAAGGTCTATCGGCTGGGCGACAAGGTGGCCGTGCAGGTGATTCGCGTCAACATGGAGGGGCGGCAGATCGACCTCGGGCTGGTGGACATTCTGGAACGCGTGCGGGAAGGCGCGCGCGGGCCCCGCAGGTCGAAGGCCCAGACGAGGCCCGAGCTCCAGAAAAGCAAGGCTCATCCTCGCAAACGCGAGCGCGCGATGCGTAAACGAAGAAAGCGGTAGGTGAAGCGGCGACAGGTGGCGTGCGGAGCGTCGAGATCGTGGACGGTCTTACGGCTTGTGATCGATCGTCTCGTCCTTCAGACCGTCCTTGAAGTTCTTGATGGCGCTGCCGATTCCACGACCCAACCCCGGAAGCCGGTTGGCGCCGAAGATGATGATGATGATCGCCAGAATGATGAGCAGCTCTGGCAGTCCAATCCGACCCATGTTGGTACTCCTCCTCGGCAGGAAGCAGAACCGGCTGGCGCAGCGGCGCGAAAACCGAGGAACGAGAAGGATTGTACCACCTCTGTCGGCGATCGCCACTTCGACTTTCCTTATGTCCTTTTCTGTCATGGGTATAGCAGCGCTCGCCGGGACGGCAGGGCAGTTCGCGTCGGGCGTCAATGTCGTGGAGGTCTACGCGACGGTGACCGACGCCGGCGGCGAGCCGGTGCGCGGGCTGACCGCCGCTGATTTCGTCGTGCAAGAGGACGGCGTTCCCCAGACAATCGGCGCGTTTGCAGCCGAGGAGATTCCTCTGGCTCTGGCGATCGGCGTCGATCGCAGCTTCAGCATGGCAGGGCCGAGGCTCGCCGGGGCGTTATCGGCCGCGCGCGGACTCCTGGCAGACCTCCGGCCAACAGACCAGGCCATGGTGCTGGCCATCGGGAGCGAGGTGGAAGTGGTGGCACCGCTGTCGGCCGACCGCGCTGCCGCCCGCGGGGCGCTCGACCGCGTCGAGCCGTGGGGCACGACGCCGCTCTTTGATGCAACGCTGTCGGCGATCGATGCGATTCAGGCCGCGAAAGGACGCCGGGCCCTGATTCTGCTGTCCGACGGTGCCGATCGCTACAGTCGGGTGACTCCCGCCGAAGTGATCGACCAGGCTCGCCGCAACGACGTGATGATCTATCCGATCGCGCTCGGCCGCGAACGGCCGCCGGTGTTTGCGGAGCTCGCTACGGTGAGCGGCGGACGCTCGCTCCACGTGAGGGATGTGAAAGCCCTTCCGAGGGTCCTCTCGGTCATCGTGCGCGAGCTGCGCTTCCAGTACCTGCTCGGCTACACGCCATCGAGGCCGGCCCCTGGCCGTCCTGAATGGCGCACCATCCGCGTCTCGGTCACCCGTCCGAACGCACGGGTCCGCGCCCGCGACGGCTATACGTCGCGGTGATCACGTTCCAGGCCAACGCGAATTCCATCGTTCCCACGAGGCGCCGTTTCAACTCTCGATAGGTCTGAGTGCCGGCGACCAGATCCGCCATCACGCGGCGGACTCGAGGACTCGAACGAAGCGAGTGCAACAGCAGACGCTTGAAGCGCGGCTGGAAGAACCCCGCCTTGAAACGCGCCCCGCGGCGCAGGTCGTCGACAATCTCGGCGCGAACGCGGTCGATAAACAACTGCTCACGACTCGGCGCGCTCGAGGACAGCGCGTCGGCGGCAAACAGCGCAGACTGCACGGCGAAGAAGATGCCTTCGCGTGTGATCGGATCGACGAGACCGGCCGCGTCTCCCACGGTCAGCCACCCGGTACCGGCGAGCGGCAACCTGTCGAAATCGTGCGCCGACAGGGAGGGAATCGGCCACGAGTACGGCGAGAGCCGGGCGCCATCGCCAATCCGCGTTGTTCGAATCCAAGTGGCGACGCGGGCGCGCAGTGTGCCCGCGGCGACGCCGGCGTCTGCCTGCGCGCAGATCCCGATGGCCAGGTGATCGGGACGCGGGAACGACCAGATGTAGCCCGGCGGATCGTCCACTATCTCGATGACGATTTCGTCGCTGGTCTGGCCGTGCGCGAAATATCCCGTCGCGATCGACAACTGGTCTCGGCGGAACGGCGACGAAAGCCGTCGTCTGACGAGACCGTTCGGGCCGTCCGCGCCGATGACGAAAGAGGTGAAGATCGGTCGGCGTCCGGTGGTCTCGACGCGAAAGCCGTGCGACTCCCGCGCGATGTCCGTGGCGCGCTCCGCCAGCACCTCGATCCCCGCCCGCTGTGCCGCCCCATACAGGAGCCCGTCGAAATGCGATCGGCTGGCGACCACGAGCGCGGGGAAGGCCCCGTCGTCCAGTGACACCGATGCGGAGAGCAGAGATGTGGTGTCCAGAAAGCGGGCGGTGCGGATCCTCGTCGACTGGAGCTCGCCGAGGGCGACGATGCTCTGGACCAGCGCCAGGGCACGGCCCGTGACGCCGCCACCGCAGGGCTTCTCCCGAGGGTGCGACGGATCGACCAACAGAACGCGCGCCCCGCGACGTCCCAGTAGCGCGGCAGCGCACGTGCCCGCCGGGCCGGCGCCAATCACGGCGACGTCGTACCTCATCGATCCCCGTGATACATTAAACACCCATGGTCGCCATTGACGCCGGACGTTTTACGGTCGGGGTCTTTCAGGACGTCACGTGGGCGCAGAAGGGCCTGGACGCGTTGAAGAAGGCGGGGCTGCTGCCTGAGTCCCTGAGTATTATCGCGAAAGAAAGCCCGCAAATCGCCTCCCTCATCGAACGCTCGCTCGGGTCGGCCGGAGAACGCCTCGAGATGGCGACGATGGGCGCTGTCCTGGCGAAGGGTCCGCTCGTGGCCGCGCTGCAAGGCCCCTCGCGCGATCTCAGTAAGCTCGGACTCGCCGGCACGATGCGTCGCGTGGGCTTTCAGGCGCACGATGGGCGCATCTACGACACGCTGACCGCGCGCGGCGGCGTGCTTGTCGCGATTCACAGCGAGCCTCGCGCCGCAGACGCGCTGGCGGTCCTCCTCTCCTACGGCGGAGGCAACGCGGCCATCGGCGCTTGGACGGGGCTGGTGTAACAGTCGCCCGGCCGCCCTCGCCCGATCTCTCCACAGGACGCTCGGTGGGCATCGGGTGCCTTCACAACAGGACACCGTGGTCTGACGATCCTGCCGGCAGCCTCACGCAAGACGCCAGCCCTTCAAGGCACTTCTTTTGCAGTTGCAGCTTCCGCATCGGTGCGCCACAATATTTCTACGAGCCGTATTCCGTTCCCCATGGCCGAAGCTCCCCAGCCGGGCGGATCCGGCGCCACCGTGAATGTGTCGGCGGGTCACCTGTCTGTGCACGTGACGGGCGCGCACCCGCCGGAGGTGACATTCTCCTTCGAGCATCGCTCAACACGCCTCGCTCAGGCCTTCGGCACTTCCTTTCTGCTTCAACTCAGTGTCGTGGCGCTCGTTCTGGTCCTGAGCCGCTTTGGCGTCAGGCTCACCAGTTCGCCCGCGAATTTGCCCGATGCCCCCAATAATCAGATCATCTGGCTGAGTACGCCCGGACCGGGTGGAGGCGGTGGTGGCGGCGGGAACAAGATGCCCGAACCGCCTCGGCTGGCACAGCTTCCTGGTAAAGACAAGATCTCCGTGCCGATAAGCAAGCCATTGCAGCTGGAGCCGCCGCAGCAGGCGAAGGTCGAGCCAAATCCGGTCGAGCAACTGAACATCCCCGCGAGGGAATTGGCTGCGGCGACCGATTCACTGCCAGGCGTGCTCGAGGCACCCCCCGGGCCGCCGTCCCTTTCGCAGGGGTTGGGCGTTGGCGGAGGCGCCGGAACGGGAACCGGCACCGGCATCGGACCGGGGAGCGGCTCCGGACTTGGCCCCGGTTCGGGTGGCGGCACGGGCGGCGGTGTCTATCAGCCCGGCAACGGCGTCACGCTGCCGCGCGTTCTCCGCGAGGTCAAGCCCATGTACACCTCCGAGGCAATGCGCGCCAAGGTGCAGGGTGCCGTGACGCTTCGGTGCGTTGTCCGCCCGGACGGGAGCGTGACCGACATCCAGGTCATCCGCTCTCTGGACTCGGTGTTCGGATTGGACCAGGAAGCCACGAAGGCCGCGAGGCAATGGCAGTTCGTTCCCGGTACGCGCATGGGGCAGCCCGTGTCGGTGCAGATCACCATCGAGCTGACGTTCACCCTCCGCTGAGGACACGGCCGCAGGGCTGAACGGGTGCTGCGGCAAGAACAAGCAAAAGGCCCGGCGGCATCGAGCCACCGGGCCTGGTCTCCGGGAAATTCCACCCGCCTCAGTACATCCCGCCCATGCCGCCCGGACCGCCGGGGGAAGCTGCTTCTTTCCTCTCCTCCGGGATTTCCGAGACGAGCGCCTCGGTCGTCAACAGCAGGGAAGCGATTGATGCCGAGTTCTGCAGGGCCGAGCGGACGACCTTTGCGGGATCGATCACACCAGCCGACACCAGGTTCTCGTACTTGTCGGTGAGCGCGTTGAAGCCCTCCTCGGCGCTCTTCATCTCTTTCACTCTCTGGACGACGATCGAGCCTTCGTGACCCGCGTTGATCGCAATCCAGCGCATCGGTTCCTCGATCGCGCGGGCGACAATGTTGACGCCGATCTGCTGGTCGCCCTGGAGCTTCAGGCTGCTGAGGGCACTCGAGGCGCGGATGAGCGCGACGCCGCCGCCGGGCACGATGCCCTCTTCCACGGCCGCCTTCGTGGCGTGCATGGCATCCTCCACGCGCGCCTTCTTCTCCTTCATCTCGGTCTCGGTCGCAGCCCCGACCTTGATGACGGCCACGCCACCGACCAGCTTCGCGAGCCGCTCCTGCAGCTTCTCGCGGTCGTAGTCCGACGAGGTGTCTTCGACCTGGGCGCGGATCTGCTTCACACGGCCTTCGATGGCGCCCGACGAACCGCCGCCCTCGATGATCGTCGTATTGTCCTTGTCGATCGTGACCTTTTTCGCCCGGCCCAGATCTTCCAGCTTCAGGTTCTCGAGCTTGATGCCCAGGTCTTCGGTGATCGCCTGGCCGTTGGTGAGGATCGCGATGTCCTCTAGC
>JBGPJH010000105.1:0-10242 GCA_041485305.1 Vicinamibacteria bacterium
CCCGCCGCCGACCCGGCCGCCGTCGAGCGCGCGATCGCCGAGGCGATCGCCGAGACCGGCGCGTCGTCGCCGAAGGACATGGGCCGTGTGATGAAGGCCGCCATGGCACGACTCGGTGGCCTGACCGTCGACGGAAAAGTCGTCAGCGATCTCGTCCGGAAGAAACTGACTGGCGCGTAGTGTCCTGTCACTAACGTGATACCATGCCACTCGTCGCATGCGCCGCACGCCCTTTCCGCACGGGTCCTCCATGTCGTTCGGGCCGGGACCACTGTCGCCGACGATGAAAGCACTCATCGGGGCGAACGTGGTGGTGTTCTTCGCCCAGCAGTTCGCCCCCGCTCTGACCTGGACGCTCGGCCTCATGCCCGCGACGGTGATCGGCCAACTGCACGTGTGGCAGCTTGGGACCTACATGTTCCTCCACGGCGGCGTCTTCCACATCCTGTTCAACATGCTCGCGCTCTGGATGTTCGGCACGGAGCTCGAGCGGATCTGGGGCACGCGCTACTTCGTGAAGTTCTACTTCGTGACGGGCGTTGGGGCAGCCGTCCTCACAGTGCTGTTTTCGCTGTCGCCGTTCGGATTCGCCCGTCAGCTCGAACACTCGATCATCATCGGCGCATCGGGGGCGATCTACGGCCTCCTGCTGGCATACGCGCTCTATTTTCCGGATCGTCCCATCTACATGTACTTCGTCTTTCCCATCCCCGCGAAGTACTTCGTGCTGATCATGGGGGCGTTGGCGTTCTACGCGTCGGTGGCGGACAGCGGCGGTGTCGCGAACGCGACCCATCTCGGCGGGCTGCTCGTCGCGTTCTTATTCTTGAGGAGCGCGCGGATCCACCCGCTTTCAGAACTCAAGTATCGATACGTGAAGTGGCGGATGAACCGCTTCCGCCGCAAATTCGACGTGTACTCAGGCGGGCGCTCCGATGAATGGGACCGGCGCGTTCACTGACCCGTGTCCTCGACCCCGTCCAGCCAGTCCCGCCTGACCGGGCTGAAGACGTCGAGCTCGAACGTGTCTTCCAGCGCTTCCGCCTGGTGCTCAATTCCGGATGGAATGTGCAGGACCTCGCCTTCGCGCACCGTGATTTCCTGACCGCCGACGAGAAACCTGAGCGACCCCTGCAACACGTAGGTCATCTGCTCGCTCACGTGTGAATGCATCGGCACCAAGCAGCCGCGTTTGACGTAGACCTGGACGAGCATCTCGCGGTCGCCGGCCACGATTTTCCGGGAGAGCATTTCGGTCACTTTCTCGAGGGCGATCTCATCCCACCGATGCAGCCGCACCCGTGCCGAATTCATGGGAGGTGAGGATATATCATTCACGGCGGATGCTATAAAATGACTCCAAATGAAGAGCACCGTCGTCAACGGTGAGCGGCCAGCGGCGTCCGTTCCTCCGCTCGCGAACAACGAATTCGACGGCCTCTCCCGCGACGCACTCTTGGCGGCGTACCGGTGTATGGCGTGCTCGCGAAGGCTGGACGACAAGGAGATCCAGCTCAAGAACCAGAGTCAGGCGTTTTTCCAAATCAGCGGGGCCGGGCACGAGGCGGCGCTCGTCGCCGCCGGACTCGTGTTGATTCCCGGCTACGACTGGTTCCACGCGTACTACCGCGACCGCGCGCTGTGTCTTCAACTCGGCGTCACGCCGCTCGACATGCTGCTTGCTGCGGTTGGCGCCGCAAGCGACCCCAGCAACGCCGGCCGCCAGATGCCCTCACACTGGGGGCACAAGGGTTTGAACATCGTCCCCGGATCGAGCGCCACGACGACCCAGCTGCTCCACGCGGTTGGCGCGGCCGAAGCGGGCGTGATCTACAGCCGCGTGACAGCCATCCCCGACCGCGAGTCGCGCTTCCACGCGGACGAAATCGTCTACGCCTCCCTCGGCGAAGGATCGACGAGCGAAGGCGAGTTCTGGGAAGCGATCAACGCGGCCTGCACCAGGCAGCTCCCCGTGCTCTTCCATGTGGAGGACAACGGATACGCCATCTCTGTGCCCGTCGAGGTCGAGACGGCCGGCGGCGACATCTCCCGTCTCGTGCGACCCTTTCCCGGCCTTCATGTGGCGTCGGTCGATGGCACCGACTTCTTGGCGAGCCTGCGGGCAATGCGCGAGGCGGCCGCCTACGTTCGCGCCCGTAAGGGTCCGGCGCTCGTTCACACGCACGTCATCCGGCCCTACTCCCATTCGTTGTCCGACGACGAACGGCTGTACAAGACGCCGGCCGAGCGCGAAGCAGAAGCGCGTCGGGACCCGATTACGCGATTTGCAGAATTCCTCCGCAGCCACGAGCTGGCATCGGCTGCCGATCTGGCCCGGATGCACGCCGAGATCGACCGCGAGATCGATGACGCCGCACAAGCGGCGCTCAAGGCCGAGAAGCCGTCCAAGACCACCGCGTCAGCTCACGTGTACTCTCCGGATGTCGACCCGACTTCCTCGGCCTTCGACGCGCCGGCACACGCCGACGGCCAGCCCGACACGATGGTCTCCGTGATCAACCGAACGCTGAAGGACGAGATGGCGGCCAACCCCCGCATGATCGTCTTCGGAGAAGATGTGGCGGATGCGAGCCGGAAGGAAGCGCTCGCTGTCGTTCCGGGCAAGGGGGGCGTGTTCAAGGTGACGCACGGCCTGCAGCGCCTGTTCGGAGAGGATCGCGTCTTCAACACCCCCATTGCCGAGGCAAGCATCATCGGTCGGGCCGTCGGCATGGCCACGCGCGGCCTCAAACCCGTCGTCGAGATTCAGTTCTTCGACTACATCTGGCCGGCCATGATGCAGCTGCGCAACGAGATGTCGATGCTGCGCTATCGTTCGGGCAACCACTGGTCTTGCCCTATGGTGGTCCGCGTGGCGGTCGGTGGTTACCTGCGCGGCGGCGGTCCCTATCACAGCCAGTCGGGCGAAAGCATCTTCGCGCACTGCCCCGGGATCCGCATCGCGTTTCCGTCGAACGCCGTCGACGCTGCCGGCCTGCTTCGGACGTCCATACGCTGCGACGATCCGGTGCTGTTTCTCGAGCACAAGCATCTGTACCGTCAGACCTACAACAAGGGAGTGTACCCGGGACCCGACTTCATGATTCCGTTCGGGCGGGCGAATCTGTGTCGTGACGGAGGGGATCTGGTCATCGTGACCTGGGGCGCGCTGGTGCATCGCTGCCTGATCGCTGCGCAGCATGCGGAAAAAGACGGTATCCACGCTGCCGTCCTCGACCTGCGGACAATCGCCCCGTACGATTGGGACGCGGTCGCCACGCAAGTGAGACGGTTCAACCGTGTGATTGTGGCTCACGAAGATCAGATGACGTGTGGTTTCGGAGCTGAAATCGCGGCCCGAATTGCTGACGAGCTGTTTGCCCATCTCGACGCACCGGTGAAACGCGTGGCCGCCCTCGACACCCCGGTGGCCTACGCTCCGAGCCTCGAGGAAGCGATCCTGCCGCAGTCTGCGGACGTGCTGGCGGCCATCCGAGAAACCGCGACGTATTGAGGCCCCTGCCCCTCCCGGTCGTCCGACTACCCATGGCTACACCGTTGCTGAACCGTTCACTCACTCTGCCGCCGGGACACCTCGGACGATGAGCGCTACGCCCATTCGATCGGCGGCTGTCCTCGGGGCGGGCACGATGGGCGCACAGATCGCGGCGCACCTGGCGAACGCCGGGGTTCCGGTCACCTTGCTGGACCTGACAGGAGAGATCGCACGGGACGGGCTGAAGCGAGCTTCCTCGCTGAAGCCAGACCCGTTCTTCACCCGCGACGCGACGACCCTCATCACAACGGGGGGCTTCGATCGGGACCTCGAACGCATTGCCTCGGCCGACTGGATCGTCGAGGCGGTCGTCGAGCGGCTCGAGGTCAAGAGGGCATTGTTCGAACGAGTCGAAGGAGCCCGGCGATCAGGCTCTATCGTCTCGTCGAACACCTCGGGCATTCCCATCGCCGCCCTGGCAGAGGGCCGGAGCGAGGACTTTCGGCGCCACTTTCTGGGCACCCACTTCTTCAATCCGCCGCGGTATCTGCGGCTGTTGGAAGTCATTCCCCTGGAGGACACTGACGTCGACGTCGTGGCGCGAATCACGCGGTTCGCCGACCACCGTTTGGGCAAGGGCGTCGTGGTCGCCAGAGACACCCCGAGCTTCATTGCCAACCGCATCGGCCTCTATGGTGTGATTCGGGCACTTCACGCGCTCGAGTCGGGTGAGTACACGATCGAAGAGATCGATGCGATCACCGGGCCAGCCCTCGGCCGTCCGAGAAGCGCGACATTCCGGACCATGGACATCGCCGGCATCGACGTCTTCGGACACGTGGCGGGCGACTTGCGCGAACGGTCGCCTGACCCTGAAACGGCACAGGCATTCCTGTTGCCGTCCGTCGCGCAGTCGCTTATCGATCGGGGGTGGCTGGGAGAAAAGACCGGGCAAGGCTTCTACAAGCGGGTCGGCTCGGACATTCTGACCCTCGATCCGGTTTCGTTCACCTATCGGCCGCAAGAGCCCGCCCGTCTAGCATCCCTCGACGCCGCCCGGGCGATCGACGACGTCGGCGAAAGGCTGAAGACGCTGTTCCACGGACGCGACAAGGTCGGAGTCTTTCTTCGTACGACGCTCGCGCCCATGCTGATCTACACCGCCCGCGTGGCGCCGTCAATCGCGTACTCGATCGACGATGTCGATCGCGCAATGAAGTGGGGATTCGGCTGGGAGCTGGGGCCGTTCGAGACCTGGGACGCGATCGGGATCCGGGCCGTGCTCGAGGCGGCCGCGCCGGCCCCGGCGCCGCAGCTGGCCTCGGAAGCGCTCGACGCCGGCCGCGATCGGTTTCGTGCGGGTTCCCTTCCACCCGCGGCACCGGACCTCGGGATTCTTCGGGCCGCCAAAGATCGACAGCACGTGCTGCGGCGGAATCCGGGAGCAAGCCTCGTGGATCTCGGGGACGGCGTGCTCGCGGTCGAATTTCATTCGAAGATGAACGCCATCGGCGGCGACACGGTGCAAATGCTGCACGAAGGCCTCAAGGAGGCGGCCGCCGGGTTTGCAGCGCTCGTCGTCGGCAGCGACGCACCGGATTTTTCGGCGGGCGCGAACCTGACGCTCGTGCTGCTCGAAGCGCAGGACGGCCACTGGGACGAGATCGATGCAATGGTCCGCGCGTTCCAGGGAGTCACCCAAGCGCTGCGGTATGCCGACGTTCCGGTGGTTGTGGCACCGGCAGGCAGAACGCTTGGCGGCGGATGCGAGATTGCCCTGCACGGCGACCGAGTACAGGCGGCGGCCGAAACCTACATCGGCCTCGTCGAGGTCGGCGTGGGGCTCGTCCCGGCCGGCGGCGGCACCAAGGAAATGGTGGCGAGAGCCACGCGCGGCGCCGTTGGCGCCCGCGCGGATCTGCTGCCGCTCGTCCAGCCGGCGTTCGAAGCGATCGCGTTGGGCAAGGTCTCGACCAGCGCCGCTCACGCACGCCAGCTTTTGTACCTCCGCGACCAGGACGGCGTCACGATGAACCGGGAGCGGCTAATGAGCGACGCGAAGGCGCTGGCACTCGCCCGGGCCCGCGATGGTTATCAGCGCCCCCAGCGAGGGACGGTCGCGGTCGGAGGAGAAACCGTCGAAGCGGCCCTGAAGCTCGGTGTCCATCTCGCCTGGCGTGCCGGACGGATCTCGGATCACGACGCGCTGATTGGCCGGACGCTTGCCCACGTGGTGGCTGGGGGCAGCCTGCCGCACGCGACCGTTGTCAGCGAAACGCATCTGCTGGATCTCGAACGCGAGGCGTTCTTGAAGCTGTGCGGGGAGCGCAAGACGCTCGAACGGATCCAGCACACGCTGAAGACGGGCAGGACGCTCCGAAACTGAAAGCCCGCCGCGGGTGCCCCTGGGATCCCTTACCAAGGGCGGTCGCGCGAGGAGGCGGCCATTACGGATCTGGGACGTGCGCGACGCATCTACGGGAGGTTTTGCGGGACGATGGGGATGACGGTTGTCGAGCGGGGAAACGGTCAGCCTCTTGTGTTGATACCGGGCCTTCAGGGCCGGTGGGAGTACCTCCGTGCGGCCATCGACGCGCTCGGGGCGTTCTGCCGCGTCGTCACGTTCCCACTGTGCGACGAGCGGAGCGCCCGGGCACCGTACGATCCGGCAATGGGATTGGATAACTTCGTCGACCAGGTGCGCTCGGCACTCGACGGCCTCAATCTGCCGCGCGCGGCAATCTGCGGTGTGTCATTCGGCGGCATCGTCGCGCTCCGTTTCGCTGGACGCCATCCGGAACGCACCTCGTCGCTGATTCTCGTATCGACACCCGGTCCCCGCTGGCATCTCAAGCGCAAGCACGACTTCTATTCGCGCGCGCCGTGGCTGCTCGGGCCACTGTTTCTCGCCGAAGCCCCCTGGCGCCTCGGGCACGAGATTGCGCGGGCTCTGCCCGATGTCCGAGAGCGCCGGCGCTTTGTGTGGGAACAGCTGCTGACGCTGACGCGAGCACCGCTGTCTCTCACACGCATGGCCGCGCGGGCGAGGATGATTGCGGGGTCGGATCGGGCGGCGGACTGCAGGCGCGTCTCGGCGCCGACGCTCGTCGTGCACGGCGAATCGGGTTTGGATCACGTTGTTCCAGTCGACGGCACGTCCGAGTACGGTCGGTTGATCGCCGGCGCAGCCACGATGCTCCTCGAACGGACGGGCCATCTCGGCACCATGACCCACCCGCGCGAGTTTGCGGCCATCGTCCGGGAGTTTCTGGAGACGGGCGAAGGCGAGCCTCGACGCCTGAGCGCGACGTCCGTTGTCGCCACGGAGAACGCGACGACGTGTGTTCGGTGAAAGAGATGCGCGAGTTCTAGGCGGGCACGGCCGAGCCCAAAGAGCTCGTCGTCATCGACGCGGCAGACCACCTGTTCGACGGCAGGGTTGGAGAAGTCGGGGACGCGATCGAGGATTTGCTGGCCGACTGGCATTCGTAAGCGAGGCATTGTGATGCACGACGCGGTGATCGTCTCAGCAGCACGCACGCCGGTTGGCAAGGCGCCGAACGGCACCTTGCGCGGTACTCGTCCCGACGAGCTCGCCGCGGTGGCCATTCGCGAGGCGCTCCGCCGGGCCCCGGGCATTGACCCCGGCGAAATCGACGATGTGATTGTCGGCTGCGCCATGCCGGAGGCCGAACAGGGTTTGAACGTGGCGCGCATCGCGAGCCTCCGCGCTGGGATTCCTGTTAGCGCGTCCGCTGTCACCATCAACCGTTTTTGCTCGTCGGGGCTGCAAGCCATCGCGTTCGCCGCCGAACGCATCATGTGCGGCGCCGCGTCGGCTGTCGTGGCGGGCGGCACCGAATCGATGAGTCTCATCCCGATGGGCGGCCACACGGTCGCCCCCAACCCCACGCTCGTCGACGCCTACCCGGACGTCTATCTGAGCACGGGCCTGGTAGCCGAGAACCACGCGCGCGAGTCGGGCATCTCGCGCGAAGAGCAGGATGCGCTCGCGCTCCGGAGTCATCAGCGCGCGATCGCTGCCATCGACGCCGGTCGCTTCGCCGAGGAGATCGTGCCCCTCAGCGCGCGGCTTGTAGATCCATCCGGACCGCGAGCCACCGAAGTGACCTTCGCCGTGGACGAAGGCCCTCGCCGAGATACCTCGCTCGGAGCCCTCGCCGCACTTCGGCCGGCGTTTCATGCCCGTGGAACGGTCACGGCCGGCAACTCGTCGCAAACGAGCGACGGCGCCGCCGCCGTCTTGGTCACCTCGGCGGCACTGGCCAAAGAGCGAGGCCTCACGCCCCTCGGCCGTTTCGTGGCGTTTGCGGTTGCGGGCGTCGAGCCCGAACGTTTCGGGATCGGTCCCGTTCCCGCGGTTCGAAAGGTGCTCAAAATGGCGGGCCTGACGCTCGACCAGATCGATCTCGTCGAGCTCAACGAAGCGTTTGCGGCGCAAGTCCTCGCGTGCCTGAAGGAACTGCCCATCGATCCAGACCGCTTGAACGTCAACGGCGGCGCGATCGCGTTGGGTCATCCTCTTGGCTGCACGGGCGCCAAGCTCACGGCTACCTTGCTGTACGAAATGAGACGCCGCGGCGCGCGGTACGGGATGGTCACCATGTGCATCGGCGGCGGCATGGGAGCCGCGGGCATATTCGAACGGGCCTGAGACATTCTCGAAAGGACCTCGACATGGCTGTCACAACCCCCTCGATCGCGCCCACGCCCCGAGGTGCCGAGTGGCTCCTGCACGCCTCGGATCCCGTCGGCATCTTCACGCCGGAACAGCTGACCGACGAGCACCGCCTCATCGAGAAGACCGTCAGTGATTTCGTGAACAACGAGGTCCTGCCAGTCCTCGATCGCCTGGAACAGAAGGACTGGGCTCTCGCAAGACGTCTGGTCCAGCGCTGCGGGGAGCTTGGGCTACTCGGCGTCGATGTCGAGGAGGCGTACGGGGGCGTGCAGCTCGATAAAGTGACCTCGGTCGTCATCAGCGAGCGCATCTCGTCGGCGGCATCGTTTGGTGCGACCTTCGGCGCCCATGCGAACCTGATGATTCTTCCGCTGTCGCTGTTCGGCAGCGAGGCTCAGAAGCGGAAGTACCTGCCGCCCCTGATCGCCGGCGACCTGGTCGGGGCATATTGCCTCAGCGAATCGGGATCGGGTTCCGACGCCCTCGGCGCGAAGACTCGAGCAACCCGCGCGGCCGATGGGAGCTTCGTGCTGAACGGCGAGAAGATGTGGACCACCAACGGCGGCTTCGCCGACCTCTTCATCGTCTTCGCCAAGGTCGATGGCGAGCACTTCAGCGCGTTTGCTGTCGAGCGGGCGTTCGCGGGTGTGTCAAGCGGACAAGAGGAACACAAGATGGGCCTCCATGGCTCGTCGACGACAGCGGTGATCCTGCAGGACGTCAAGGTGCCGGCGGAGAACCTGCTGGGGGAGGTCGGCAAGGGCCACAAGATCGCGTTCAACGTGCTGAACTTCGCGCGGTTCAAGCTCGGGGCCATGTGCAGCGGCGGCGCACAAGGGGCGATTGGCGAGGCCGCCCGCTATGCCGGCCAGCGCAGGCAGTTCGGCCAGCCGATCGCGTCGTTTGGCGCGATCAAGCACAAGCTGGGCGAGATGATCGTCCGTACGTACGCGATCGAGAGCCTGATCTATCGCACCGCCGGATTGATTGACGCCCGGATCGCGGCCACACCGCACGATCCGAGCGACCAGTCGGTGGCTTTGTCCACGCTCGAGGAATACGCCATCGAGGCATCCATCGCAAAGGTTGCTGGCAGCGAGACGCTGGACTTCGTCCTCGACGAGAACATCCAGATACACGGCGGCAACGGCTATGTCCGAGACTACCCGGCCGAGCGGCACTATCGGGATTCGCGGGTGAACCGCATTTTCGAAGGCACGAACGAGATCAACCGGCTGCTCGTCTCCGGCATGCTCGCGCGACGCGCTGCGAAGGGCGACCTGGCGATCATCGCCGCCGCGCGGGCGCTCCAGGACGAGCTGTTGTCCCCGCTCGCGGTCCCCTCAGACGATGGGTCGCGGCTTTGGGAAGAAACGCGGGCCATCGAGTCATTCAAGAAAGCCGCCCTGATGGTGCTCGGGCTGGCCATGCAGACCTATCGCGACAAGCTCGTCGAGCAACAAGAAGTCCTTACGCACCTGGCCAACATGGTGATTGACGTCTACAGCGCCGAGAGCGCCGTGCTGCGCGCGCTGGCGACCGCGAACGCGGGGCATCAGGGCGCGGGGCTGCAGGTCGACGCTGCGAGGGTCTTCGTGAACGACGCGGCGATGCACCTCGAAGCGTCCGCGCGCCAGGGGCTGGCCGCCATGCTCGAGGGCGACGCGCTCCGCACGGCAGTGGCCGCCTTGCGGCGCCTGTTCAGGCAGATGCCGATCAACACCGCCGCGCTGCGACAAAGGCTGGCCAATGAGGCCGTCGCCCGGGGACGCTATATCTTCTAGACATCTTCTAAACATCTTCTAAAGCCGGTGTCCTCGCAAATGAAGCAAGTTTTCCTCGGTTCGGCTCTAGAAGCTGTCTTAGCTGCGGCCGCATCGCGGCCGCCTAGTAACGAAGCTTCGCCGCCCTGTTCTGCTGAGCCTCTACTCGGCGGTTTGAGGCGGAGCTTCGTTACTGACCGTGCGCGGTGGAGGCGGGTCGAAGATGCGAGACCGGAGTGAATCTGGTTGACGATTCCGGGCCGGGTGAGCGACATTGTAGC
>JBGPJH010000106.1:0-10150 GCA_041485305.1 Vicinamibacteria bacterium
CGCCACGTGCTTGGCCAGCTTGTAGGAATCGCCGGTGTAGTCGGCGAACTTGATGACCTCGTCGCGCTGGTAATGGTGACCTAGAATGACGAGGCGGCGCCCGAGCGTCGCTTTGGCAGCCGCAATGCGCTCGTCCATCGCCTCGTCGGACAGCGCAACATAACGCTCCGGCAGCGGCTGGCGCTCGGAGAGATGCCCTTTTTCGTACTCGGTGAGGACGGGCAGCAGCATGGGCAATTTTGGGCTCGAGCCCCAGCGCTTGTGAAAATTTTCTCAAGCGCGGGAGTCGAAAAAGCCAAGCCCCACCGAATCGAGCGTGAAGCTTGGCGTCTCTTGAAGTATAGCACCCCGACACTTGGGCGGGTGGGGCCGGTCGGGCGGGTGGGGCAGGTCGGACGGGTAGGGCGGGCGGGACGGACACGCGGCTACCACTCTCAGACGCGCGGAGTCTCCCGCCATGCAGGCGGAAGCCATTCAAGGAAGATCTAGGAAGCGGCGCGCGCGACCACGTTGTACAGGGTGTCCCGCTCCACAGGGTCGCGGCCGGTCGCTCGGATCAGCCGCGCTATCTCACGGGTCGTCATCGACTCGGGCGTGCGGGCGCCAGCCATGTGGTAGATCTTCTCTTCCTGCACGGTCCCGTCGAGATCGTCCACGCCGAACCACAGAGAGGTCTGCGCCACCTCCACCCCGGTGGCAATCCAGAACGCCTTGACGTGCGCGATGTTGTCGAGCACGAGCCTTGCAACGGCGTGCACGCGAAGAGTATCGGCCGCGGTCGGCGCCGGCAACTTCCGCATCTGGTTGTTGTCGGGATGGAACGCCAGCGGAATGAACGCCTGGAAGCCGCCCGTTTCGTCCTGCAGCGCGCGGGCTCGCAGCATGTGATCCACGCGCTCTTCGCTCGTCTCGATATGGCCGTAGAGCATCGTCACGTTCGACCGCAGACCGAGCCGGTGCGCGATGCGGTGAATCTCCAGGTACCGCTCGGTGCCGCACTTGTCGTGGGCAATTTTCCGGCGTACGCGAGCCGCGAAAATCTCCGCGCCCCCGCCCGGCAGCGAATCGAGCCCGGCCGTCATGAGCTCCCGCAACACCTGTTCGTCGGTCATGCCGTAGAGATCCGCGAAAAACGCGATCTCCACGGCCGTGAAGCACTTGAGGTGGACGTCGGCACGGATTCGCTTGAAGCCGCGGAGAAGCTCGGTGTAGTAGTCGAATGGCAGGTCTGGGTGCAGTCCGTTGACGATGTGGACTTCGGTAAGCGGCTGAAGGCGCCGCTGGCGGAGCTTGTCCCACGCCTGTTCGAGCGACATCGTGTAGGCGCCCGGATCGCCGGGCTTGAGCCGGGCGAACGAGCAAAAGAGACAGCTAGCCACGCAGACGTTGGTCGCCTCGAGCCTGATGTTGAAGTTGTAGTAGGCCCGGGCGCCGTGGCGGCGCTCGCGTTCACGATTGGCCAGCCAGCCGACCGCGAGCAGATCGGGCGACTCGAACAGACGAACTCCATCCCGCAGATCGAGGCGGAGACCAGCGTCCAGTTTTTCGACGATGTCCGCGAGGCCGGCGTCGGCGAAGCGGGAGGCCAACATCTCGTCAATCGGTCATTTAATCAGCTGGTCATTGGATCAGCTGGTCATTTGGCGGCCGAGCTGTTCGAGAAATGACCAGATGACCAAGTGCCAGATGACCACATTCGATGAGGCAAGTCAGGACACGCCGAAGATCTGGATCCGCAGGGAGCGAGCGCGCGGACCGTCGAGCTCCGCCATCAAGATGCGCTGCCACTGGCCGAGGACGACCTCACCACCGCTCACCTGCAAGGTCAGGTTGTGTCCGAGCAAGAGCGCGCGCAGGTGCGAGTCGGCGTTCATCCGATCGCAGTCGGAGTGCTCGGGGTCGTTGTGCATCCACTCGGCATCCCGGGCGACCATCTGTTCGAGGAAGCGCCGGATGTCGGCGAGCAGGGCCGTCTGGAATTCGTTGATGAAGAGCGCGCAGGTCGTGTGCATCGACCAGAGGCTCACCAACCCCTCACGGATGTTGAAGCGCCGAACAAACTCCATGACCCGGTTCGTGAGATCGACGAGCTCGATGCGCTGATCGGTCTCCACAACAAACGTCTCGCCGTGAATCGTGAGGCCGCCGACCTTCGCCGAAGCCACCTCTTCCACAGGCCGCTCTCGAACGGTGACGGTCGAACTCTTGCTCATGCTCTCCTCTCGGCTGTTGGGGAACGCCCAGCTGCAAACAACAGGGTATCTTACGAAAAATAGCGGGTACGAGGCAACCCGCTTCGCGAATCCGGTATACTCGACCTTACTCAACTTCCCGCCGGACCTCGACAACTGGTCCGGGCGGGGAAAAACAGACGCTCACCCCGGCGGCCACGCGAAGTGGGTGAAAGGCCCACACGGTCCCGCCACTGTAAGCGGCTAGCGCGTTCGCACGGTTCCTGGTCGCCTTCGAACTCAGGTCACCAGGAACAGTCACTGGACAACGTCCGGGAAGACGGCGAAGGCGCAGTGATCCGCGAGTCAGGAAACCTGGCCACCGGGGGCGTCCTTTTTCGGCGCGCGAGACGCCGGAAGGAGCACCGATGCGCTCACCACGCCCTGCGCGGAGGGCTGCGGCCCACCGCTTCTCTCACGCTGCCATCTTCCCGTTCGTTGCTCTGACGTTGGCCGCCGCGCCCTCGGCGGCGGGAGACATCAGGGGGCTCGTCGTCGACCAGGCTGGCCAGGCGCTGCCTCTGGTGTACGTACGGGTCGTCGATTCGGTCGGCGCGGTGCGCGATGGCGCCTTCACGGACGAATCCGGACGGTTTCGCCTCGCCGGCCCCGAGGACTGCCGCGTCGAAGCCGGACTCACCGGGTTCCAGCCGGCGACTGTTCCCTGCGCCGCGGGTACGCTCCAGCGCATCACGCTGAGAGTCGCGCCCGTCGAAGAGACCGTCGTCGTCACGGCCACGCGAACCGAGCTGCCGTCCGCGTTTGCCGGTGCGGGTGTCACGACCTTCACGGCAGAAGATCTCGAGCGCCGGCGCGTGCCACTCGTCTCCGACCTGCTGCGCAGCACGCCGGGCGCCGTGGTGGTAACCTCGGGCGGTCTGGGCGGCGTGTCGTCGCTCTTCATGCGCGGCGGAGAAAGCAGCTACAACAAGGTGCTGCTCGACGGTGTCCCGATCAACGAACCCGGGGGCACGTTCAATTTCAGCAACGTGGCGACCGACGGCCTCGAGCGCGTGGAAATCGTGCGCGGCGCGCAGTCCGCCCTCTTTGGATCGGACGCGATGGCCGGCGTCGTCCAGCTCTTTACGAAGCGCGCCAAACCGGGCGATCGAGCGACGCAAGGGTCGGCAGCGCTCGAGAGCGGCACGTTCGGCACCCTTCGCGCGAACGCGAGCGCCTCGGGCACGAGAGGGCGCCTCGACTACGCACTGAGCGCGGCGCGGCTTAGAACCGACAACAATGCGCCGAACGACACGTTCGAGAACACGACGGTCTCGGGCAACGGCGGCCTGCGGGTTGCCAGCTCGGGGCTCGTGCGGTTTGTCGTGCGAGCCGAGATGGGCCGCACCGGCGTCCCGGGACAGACCGCGTTTGGCCGCCCGGACCTCGATGCGTTTTTCGATCGCGAGGACACGGTAGCCGGCGTGACGTTCGACCAGCAATTGTCCGAACGCCTCCGGCAACGCGCGTCCGTGTCGAGCGCTCGGTCGACTCAGCAGTCGACGAACCTCTTGCTGGACCCGCCGTACACGCCCCGGTACGGGAGCCTCGTGGCCCCCTACGAGTTTTTCGATTTCGCCTACGACAGCCGCACGAGGCTCAACCGCCTGCACGCGAGCTATCAGGCTGATTGGCGGTTTTCGGCCGACCGGATGCGCGGCAGTCACCTCTTGACCGCGCTGGTCGATTGGGACGGCGAACATGCAGACCTGGACGATCGCCTTGAGGGCACTTCGAGCCATGCGTCGAGGAACAACTTCGGGTGGTCGATCCAGGATCAGGGTGCCTGGCGTCGGTTGTTTGTGACGGCGGGCGCGCGCCTGGAACACAACGCAAGCTTCGGCACGGCCCTCGCACCCCGCGCCTCGGTGGTGGTGGTCGCTCACCAGGCCGCTCGGTGGTTCGGCGAGACAACGGTGCATGCATCGGAGGGAGGCGGTGTCAAGGAGCCGACCATCCTGCAGTCGTTCAGCCTGTCGCCCTTCTTCCTTGGGAATCCGAATCTCAAACCGGAGCGGTCGCGGACTTTTGAAGCGGGCGCCGCCCAGCGCCTGGCTTTCGATCGGGCAAGGCTGGAATTCACCTGGTTTGACGGCCGCTTCAGGGATCTCATCTCGACGAAGACCCTGAGCTTCAGCCCGTTCCGATCCCAATACTTCAACGTCGGGCTGACCCGCGCGCGCGGCACAGAAGCGACTGCGGACCTCGCGCCCATCTCGAGCCTTCGTGTTCGTGGGGGCTACACCTTCCTGGCGTCGGAAGTACTCGAAAGTACGTCGGCGTTCGATGATCCGGTTTTTCGAAAAGGCCAATGGCTGCTCCGCCGTCCCAGGCACTCCGGCTATGCAGGCGTTGGCTGGGCCTGGCGGCGTGCCACCGCCAACGTCGACGGCGTCTTTGTCGGCCGTTCTGTGGACAGCGACTTCTCCTCGCTCGAGCCCGCGCTCACAGAAAGCGAGGGTCACCGGTGGTGGACCGCGCGAGCCACTTGCGCCATCACCCGTCAGCTGACGGTGCTCGCAGCCGTCGATAACGTGCTGGACTCGCACCACATGGAGCCGCTCGGCTACCCGGTCCTTGGCCGTGCGATCCGGCTGGGTGCTCGCGTCACGTTCTGAAAAAGGCCGTGCTTTCCGCCGCCGACGTCTCCTTCGCGTACGCCGGCCGCGGGCCCCGCGTGCTGGATCACGTGTCGCTGAAAATTGAGCCCGGTGATTTGGTTGGCATTCTCGGACCAAACGGATCGGGAAAAACGACTCTGCTCAAGCTGCTGGGGGGCATGCTGGCGCCGAAAGCCGGCGAGGTGCTTCTCGAGGGGCGGCGGCTCACAGAATGGTCTCGCCGAGAGGCCGCACGGCACATCGCGTACGTGCCGCAGGAGACGCTCGCGCCCTTCGATTTTTCGGTTCTCGACATCGTGCTGATGGGGCGCTACCCGCATCTGGGAGCCTTCGCCCTCGAAGGGCCTGACGACCTCGCGATTGCGCGGCAGGCCCTCGACGCTACCGGCACGGGTTCGTTCGAGGACCGGGCGTTCAATACGCTGAGCGGTGGCGAGAAGCAGCGGGTGGTCATCGCTAGCGCCCTGGCGCAAAGCCCGAGGCTTCTGCTGCTCGATGAGCCGACGGCATCGCTCGACATCGGCCACCAGCTCGACGTGCAGACCTTGCTCCGGCAACTCAACAACGAGCGCGGGGTCACCATGGTGCTGTCCACCCACGATCTGAATTTTGCCGGCGCGCTCTGTAGAAAGCTGGTCCTCCTGCGCGAGGGCCGCGTCGTCGTTTCCGGACCAACCGATCGAGTCCTCACCGCCGAGTCCGTAAGGGCGCTCTACGACGTCGAAGCGGACGTCCATCATCATCCCCGCGCCGGTCACGTCACGGTCACGCCGATTGCGCGGGTCTCGACGTGAGGCCAATCCGAGCTCGCCTACTCGCGACGCTGACCCTCTTTGGTGGGCTGCTGGCCGCCACCGCGCTGGTTGCTCCGCTCGTTGGATCGACGACGATTTCGCTCGCGCGCGTGGTCGACCGCAGCATTCCCTTCTCCGACAACGTGGACGCGCAGATCTTCTTCGTCGCCCGCCTGCCCAGGATCCTGGCGGCGGGAGTGGTCGGCGCATCGCTCGCGGCGGCTGGCGTGGTCTTTCAGGCCCTGCTGCGCAATCCTCTCGCCACGCCGGATACCCTGGGCATCTAGAGCGGAGCCGCCCTGGGGGCGATGATCGCGCTCACCTTTCACCTCGACGTGGACCTGTTCGGCCTGACAGCTGTTCCACTGGCCAGCCTCCTCGGATCGCTCGGTGCGCTGGGTATCGTGTACGCGCTCTCAACGGCCCGACGACGAGGGATGTCGACGACCGTCCTCCTGCTCGCTGGCGTGACGATGACGGCGTTTTTCTCGGCGCTAGTTCTGTTCACGCAGTACCTGGCCGACTTCACGGACACGTTCCGAACGGTGCGGTGGCTGATGGGGATGCTCGACATCGGCAGCTATGTGCCGATCCTGGCCGCGATGCCGATGCTGACCGTCGCGTTCGTCCTGTTCGCGCTCCTGCCGCGGCCGCTCGATCTCATCAGCCTTGGCCCAGATGCGGCGTGGGCTCGCGGGGTGGATGTGGTCCGCGCCGAGCGCATGGCGCTAATCGGCGGGTCGCTTGCGACTGGGGCGGCGGTGTCGATCAGCGGCCCTGTCGCGTTCGTCGGCATTGTCGTCCCCCATCTCGTACGGCTCCTCGTACGGTCGGCGGATCACCGGCTCGTCCTTCCCGCGTCCATGTTGTTTGGGGCGGCGTTCCTTATCGTCTGCGATCTCGCGGCCAGGACGGTTTTTTCGCCGGTCGAAGTGCCGGTCGGCATTGTGACCGCGCTCATCGGAGGTCCCTTCTTTCTGTGGCTGCTCTTGCGCCAGGGTCGTCGTTGACCCAACCATGCTCATGACCAGATGCCGAAATGACCACCTGACCAAATTCGCGGCATGGCTGACCGGGTTCGCGGTCCTCGGGTGCGCGCCATCGCTCGCAGTGGGGCTGGCGCTCTGTTGTGCCTTTCCACGATCCGTCATTGCGGGGCCGCAGAATCTGGCGGGCCCTCACCGCATCGTGTCGCTCGTGCCGGCCACCACCGAAATCCTGTTTGCGATTGAGGCCGGTGACCGCCTCGTCGGTGTGGGCAGCTACGACCGGTTCCCTCACGAGGTCTCTCGTCTCCCGCGCGTCGGCGGACTCATCGACCCCGATACCGAGCGAATCCTGGCGCTGCGTCCCGATCTTGTCGTGCTGTACGGAACGCAGGTCGAGCTGAAGCAGCGGCTCGACCGCGTGGGCGTGCCCTCCTACCCGTACGAGCTGGGCACGTTGTGGGACATCATGAAAACCATTCGGTCGATTGGCACGCGAATCGGTCTCTCTGAACGCGCGAACTCCTTGGCCACCACAATCGAGCAGTCGCTTGCGGCCGTGCGGAACGCGGTCGCCTCGAAGCCACGCCCGAAGACCCTGCTGGTGTTTGGCCGCGATCCAGGGTCCTTGCGAAACGTCAACGCCAGCGGGGGTTACGGCTTTCTGGCGGATCTCCTGGATATTGCCGGCGCCGACAACGCTCTTGGCGACATCATGCAGCCGTCGGTGCAAGTGAGCACGGAGATGATCCTGACGCGACGGCCGGAAGCGATCGTCGAGCTGCGGTACGGAAACGGCGCCCGATCTCAGGATCCCTCGCGCGACCTCGCCCCCTGGAACGCGCTCGCCTCCGTTCCAGCTGTGCGGAACCGGCGGGTCTTTGTTCTAGTCGGAGACGAATTCGTCGTGCCGGGACCGCGCGTGGTGACGGCCGCTCAAAGGCTGGCGAAGACGCTGCACCCAGACCCTTGAATTTGTTCAATTGGTCATTTGGTCATCTCGTCATTAAATGACCGAATGCTCAGATGAGCAGATTCGTCGAGCCGGTCAGCAGGCGAACTCGACGCGGACCGGTGGTACCAACCCGGCCGCCTCCGCATCGTGCAGCAGCCGCTCGACCGCCGTCCGCCCTCGTTCGCCGTAGTCGAGCGTCAGTTCGTTCACATACATGCCGACAAAGCGATCGGTTCTCGTGCGATCGAGGCCCCGACCGAACTGCATCGCGTACTGCACGGCTTCGTCGCGATGCGCCAACCCGTAGGCGATGCTATCGTGCAACAAGCGCGAAAGGGCCGAGACGTGCTCGGGACCAAGGTCGCGCCGAATCACATTGCCGCCGAGGGGGAGCGGTAGCCCGCCGGTTCGATCCGCCCACCACTCGCCCAGATCGACGATTTTCTTCAGGCCCTCTTCGGCGTAAGTCAGTTGTCCTTCGTGAATCAGGAGGCCCGCGGCGACGGCGCCCGAGTGCACGTTCTCCTGAATACGGTCGAAGGGCATCACCGTATACTCGACCGCCGGGTCGTACAGGCGAAGTGCGAGAAGGGCCGTGGTGAGCTCGCCGGGCACCGCCACGCGAACGCCTTTGAGCGACAGGGGACCGTCGGTCTTCGCGACGACCACCGGACCGTACCGATCTCCCATGCTCGCTCCGTGCGGGAGCAGGAGATACCGATCGGTCAGGTGCGCGTAGGCATGGAACGACACGGCCGTGATCTCGTAGCGGCCTTCGAGCGCCGCACGATTCAACGATTCGATATCCGACAGCACGTGTTCGAGCTCGAAGCCCAGCGACGGCACTTTGCCGCTGGCCAGGCCGTAGAACATGAACGCGTCGTCAGAATCGGGACTGTGGGCGATTCGAACTCTCATGGGGTCTTGGGCCTCACACGTCGTCATCAAGCTCGGCGACATAGGGGCTCGATGCGCGCTTGACGACGATCGTCAGCCCGAAGCCGACGATGGCACACGACGCGGCGAGACCGACGTAAATGCCGGACCCGATGATGGCGGGCGGCGCCGACTGTATCGGCGCATTTTCGACGATCGCGATCGCTTGCGATCGCGTCAGCGCGCGATCCGCAATCACGCCCGGCATCAGGCGCCATGACAGAAACATGATGCCGAGGGCGACCAGGCCGACCACAAGCAGCGGATGACGCGAGTTCTTCCGGGTCCACAGGCTGAGCGCGGCGAGGACAGCGGCCGCGATCCCGAGCGCGACGATCCACAACGCCGTCATATCGGGGAACACGCGAATCGAGACGTCTCCGACGTCGATCCAGGGGAGAAACGCGCTGACCGCCAGCGCGATGCCGGCCACGAGCGGGATGATGTATGCGCGCATTCCCGGGCGGAACATCCCGCGCAGGCTCATGCCGGCGAGTGTAACACACGGCCTGATGGCGCTTTTTCGTTACGTCTCCTTGAATTCCTCGTACCACGCCATCTGAATCGCCTCGAGCTTGGGCTCGTTCGACGTCTTGGGATCGTCGTCGAAGTCGTCGAGTGCCAGTATGCGCTCGCGGAGATCGGTGAACCGGAGGGTTAGCGGATCGACCTGCGGAAACTTCTCCGCCAGCGCGATGGCAATGTCCTCGGCATCGATCCACTTCATCGCGCAACCTCCCCGGCTCGCCGCTTGTCGGACTTTCCAAGCTGAATGGCGCCTCCCTCCTGCACGTAGTTCCGGGTGTACATCGGGAACTCGCAGACGACGTCGCCGTGGATCACCGCCTGGCAACCGAGCCGCGAGTGCGGCGTCACGTCCCAGGCGGTGTCGAGGCGGTCAACCTCATCGTCCTGCATGTCGCTCAGATTCTGTTCGCCCTCCCGGATGATCACGTGACACGTCGTGCAGGCACAACTTCCACCGCACGCGTGTTCGAGGGGGACGTGAAAGTTCTTGGCGACGTCGAGAAACGATTCCGCCTTGCCGTGATTCGAGTATGGCAGCCGGCCGTGCTCGAACTCGACGCTCTGGGGCTCGCCGTCGATGATGAACGTGACTTTGGGCATGTCACACCTGATCGATGTTCTTGCCGGCCAGCGCCGCCTGGACGGACCGATTCATCATGACCTCGGCGAGATGGCGGGTCGCGTCGTTGAGCACGGTGGTCCACTGCTGAATCGCGCCGCGATCCGACGACGTCAGCACGTGCTTGAGACCGGCCAGCGTCTGCTCGATCCGCCGCTGTTCGCCAGACTTGAGATCGCGCTGGGCGATCTCGGGAAATTCGGGCGACCGCAGCGACTTTTCTGTCGCCATGATTACCGACTCGGCTTCGTTGCGGGCCTCGATGAGCAGGCGGGCGGCAAAATCGGCCTCCGCGTGCTCGAACGAGTCGAGCAGCATCCGTTCGACCTCGTCGTCGGTCAGGCCGTACGATGGTTTCACCTCGATCGCCTGCTCGATGCCGGTCCGAAGCTCCGTCGCGGTCACCGCGAGAATCCCGTTTGCGTCGATCTGAAACTGCACCTGCACCCGCGGCATCCCCGCCGGCATGGGTGGAATCCC
>JBGPJH010000107.1:0-10126 GCA_041485305.1 Vicinamibacteria bacterium
CAGCTCGTTGTTGGGACCCACGCGCTCGTCCAGGGCCCCGTCAGCTTCAAGCAGCTGGGCCTGATTGTCATCGACGAGCAGCACCGGTTTGGCGTTCTTCAGAGAGCGATGCTGCGCGACAAAGCACTGCATCCGGACGTGCTGGTCATGACGGCGACGCCCATTCCGCGCACGCTCGCCCTGACGGTGTACGGCGACCTCGACACGTCCTTCATCCGGGACGTGCCGCCTGGCCGATTGCCGATCAAGACGATCGCGAGGCCCGAGTCCCGGCGCGAGGACCTCTACGCGTTCACCAGGCGCGAGCTCGATGCCGGCCGGCAGGCGTACGTCATCTACCCGCTCGTCGAGGAGTCGGAAAAGGTCGACCTCAAGGCGGCGACGGAGATGGCCGACCATCTCGGGCACGAAGTCTTTCCGGAATACCGCGTCGGGCTCCTCCACGGCCGCATGAAGCCGGAAGGAAAGGACCGGGTGATGAAAGCCTTCGCGGCCGGCGAGCTGGACCTGCTCGTGTCGACGAGCGTGGTCGAAGTCGGCATCGACGTGCCGAATGCGACAGTGATGATCGTCGAGCACGCTGAACGCTTCGGCCTCTCCCAGCTGCATCAGCTTCGCGGGCGTGTCGGACGAGCGGGCCATCAGTCGTACTGCTGTCTCCTGTACCAGTCTCCGCTCTCCGACGACGCCCGCGGCCGACTGCGGGCGATGACCGAGACGACGAACGGTTTCGAGATTGCCGAACGCGACCTGCAACTTCGCGGCCCCGGAGACTTCTTCGGTACGCGTCAGGCCGGCGTGCCGACGTTCCGGCTGATTGATTTGAGGCGCGACAGCGAGCTGCTCGACCTGGCGCAGCGCGAGGCGGCCGACTGGCTCGCCTCAGCGGCCCCCGCACCAGCCGCGTTGGCCAAGCTGATCGACGAATGGACCAGTCGTTTCAGGTTGTTCGACGTTGCCTAAGCGGGGGATGGTTGCTGGCCTGCGCGGCCGCCGCGGAGGTCTGGCGAGAGATGTCGCGACGAAGGTGTGTGTGGCATGCGGGTCATCGCCGGGTCGTTGAAGGGCCGTCAGCTGAAGGCGCCCCGGTGGCAGGGGCTGCGCCCTACGTCGGATCGGCTGCGGGAGACGCTGTTCAACGTGCTGGCCGGGCGCGTCGCCGGGGCACGCGTACTGGACGGCTACGCCGGCACGGGAGCGATTGGCATCGAGGCGATCAGCCGCGGCGCGCGGGCGGTCGTGTTCCTGGAAGACGATACGCGCGCGTGCGCCCTTATCGCCGAAAACCTGGCGCGGTGCGGAATCGAGGATAGCTATGTTATTATCCGAGCAACCGCCGCACGCGGTGCCGACCAGCTGCGTGAGGATCCCGCGTTCGTGCCATTCGATGTCATCCTGCTCGACCCGCCGTACGCGCGGCTGCCCGCCGAGGTACTACGGAACATGGACACTCTGCTCGTGCCAGATGGAGTCGTGGTTCTTGAACACGCCCGCCGACAGGCGGCTCCCGCCGCCGAGGGTCGACTGTTCCGGACGCGCGAGCTGACGTCCGGCGATTCGGTGCTGTCGTTCTACGCATGCCGACCCTAGCCGTCTATCCAGGTTCGTTCGATCCGCTCACCAACGGCCACGTGGACATCATCACGCGCGGCGCCCGGCTGTTCGATCGGATCATCGTGGCCATTCTGGTGAACGCGGAGAAGTCGCCGTTGTTTACGATGGAGGAGCGCGTTGAGGTCGCCCGCAGCGTGTTCGCGCCGCTGCCCAACGTCGAAGTGGACACCTTCAAGGGCCTGTTGGTGGACTACGTCGAGGGGCGCGGAGCGCAAGTTATCGTGCGCGGATTGCGCGCAGTCTCCGACTTCGAGGTCGAGTTCCAGATGGCGCTGATGAATCAGCGTCTGAATGGTAAGATCGACACAGTGTTCATGATGCCGGCCGAGCAGTACACCTACATCAGCTCGCGCCTGATCAAAGAAGTCTTCTCGCTCGGCGGCGCTGTGCACGGCCTGGTCCCTGAAGTGGTGGAGCAGCGTCTGCGCGAGAAACTTTCGGGAGCGATAGCCAAGTGACGTTTCGGTTAGCGGATCGCACCTCTCGAATCGCCAGTTCTCCGACCATGAAGGTCACCGCGACCGTCGATCGCCTGCGTCGCGAGGGAGTCGACGTGATCGACTTCGGGGCCGGGGAGCCGGATTTCTCCACGCCCACCTCGATCAACGCCGCGGCGCACGCGGCTATCGACCAGAACTTCACGAAATACACTCCGGTCGCGGGAACGGTCGAGCTGAAGCGTGCGATCTGCGAGCGGTATTGGATCGATTACGGGGTGGAGTTCAAGGAGAACGAGGTCATCGCCAGCGCTGGCGGTAAGCAGGCGCTCTTCAACACGGCGCTCACGCTCTTCAACCCGGGCGACGAGGTGATCACGCACGCGCCATACTGGCCGACCCTGGCGGAGCAGGTGAAGCTGGCGGAGGCCACACCGGTTCTGGTTTCCACGACCGCGAAAGACGGCTTTGCCATCACGTCCGGGCCGATCCTGAACGCGATCACGCCGCGCACGCGCGGCATCATCGTGAACTCGCCGTGTAACCCGACCGGCGCCCTAATCGCCGAAGAAGAGCTGACCAGCCTGGCGAAAGCCGCGGCCCGGCGGGGGATCTGGCTCATCGTGGATCTGTGTTACGAGAAGCTCATCTACGACCCTGCGCCCCACAACCTGCCTGCGGTGCTTTCCGCGCACTGCCGCGATCTGGCTGTCATCTGCGGGTCCGCGTCGAAGGCCTACGCGATGACCGGGTGGCGCTGCGGCTGGACCCTGGCGCCCGCTCCGGTGGTCGCGGCCCAGACGGCCATTCAGAGTCACGCTACGTCGAACGTGTCCTCGATCACCCAGAAGGCGGTGGTCGCCGCGCTCACCGGGTCGCAGGCGCCAGTCACGGCGATGCTGAACGAGTATCGAACGCGCCGCGACAACCTGCATCAGTGGCTGACCTCGGACCCCCGGCTCCGCTGCACCAAGCCTGCCGGGGCGTTTTACTTGTTCCTGGACGTCAGCGATGTGTTGACGGAGAGCCGGTTCCCGACGACGACCGAATTTGCGCAGGCGCTGCTCGACGAGTTCCGCGTCGCTGTCACGCCTGGCGAAGCCTTCGAGGCCCCTGGCTTCGTACGCATCTCGTACGCGACGTCGATGGAGAACCTGCGCGAAGGTAGCCGGCGGCTGCACGAGTTTGTCGCCAGACATGCACCACAGGCACAGGCGGCGCGCTGAACCGATTCTTTGATGCCCAAGGTCGTGGCGGTCATCGGTGCCTCGAACAACCGCGAGAAATTCGGAAACAGGGCGGTGCGCGCCTTTGTTCGCGAGGGTTACACGGTGATCCCTATCAATCCTCACGAAGCGGAAATCGAAGGTCTGAAATCGTACGCGTCTGTTCTCGACGTCCCCCTGGCTATCGACATGGCGTCGTTCTACGTTCCGCCGGAGGTGGGCGAGCGGGTCATCGAGGAGGTCGCGCAGAAGCGGATCCCCGAGGTGTGGCTGAATCCCGGGGCTGAAAGCGATGCGCTGATAGCACGGGCGAGGAGCCTGTCGGTCAGGCCGATCGTGGCCTGCAGCATCGTCGCGGTCGGCCAGAACCCCTACGCCATGTAGTCAACCCTTTCCTGCCCGAGCACCCATGCCAAGCAATCACAAGCGCCAAGCACCCGCGCGCACCGCGAACGGATCGCCTTCTCCAGAGCCGCCTGCTCCTGCCGACGCCACATCGGCCGACCAAACCAAAGGCGTGCCACAGGGGCGGGCCGCCGACAGCCACAAAATCGCCGACCTGAAGGACAAGAGCATTCAGAATCTGACGCAGATCGCGAAGGACCTGAACGTCGCCGGCGCCACCGGCATGCGTAAACAGGAGCTGATCTTCCAGATCCTCAAGGCGCAGACTGAGCAGAGCGGGTTCATTTTTTCCGAAGGCGTCCTCGAAGTCCTGCCCGACGGCTTCGGATTTCTTCGCGCGCCCGACTACAACTACCTGCCGGGGCCCGACGACATCTACGTGTCGCCGTCGCAGATTCGCAAATTCGATCTGCAGACAGGCGACACCGTGTCTGGACAGATTCGTCCGCCCAAGGAGGGAGAGCGCTACTTCGCGCTGATCAAGGTCGAGGCCGTCAACTTCGAGGCGCCCGATCAGGCCCGGGACAAACTGTTCTTCGAAAACTTGACGCCGCTCTATCCGCAGGAGCGGCTCAAGCTTGAAACCTCGGCCGAGAATCTGGCTGGTCGCGTCATGGATCTGTTGACGCCGATCGGGAAGGGCCAGAGAGGCCTCATCGTCGCGCCGCCGCGAACCGGCAAGACGATGCTGCTCCAGAGCATCGCGCAATCGGTGTCCGCCAACCACCCCGAGGTGTACCTCATCGTGTTGCTCATCGACGAACGACCCGAGGAGGTCACCGACATGCAGCGGTCGGTCGACGGCGAAGTCATCTCGTCCACCTTCGACGAGCCCGCTCAGCGTCACGTACAGGTCGCCGAGATGGTCATCGAGAAGGCTAAGCGACTGGTCGAGCACAAGAAGGACGTTCTCATCCTTCTCGACTCGATCACGCGCCTCGCGCGGGCGTACAACATCGTCATTCCGCCCTCCGGCAAGGTGCTGTCCGGAGGTCTCGATTCCAACGCGCTTCAGAAACCCAAACGCTTCTTCGGAGCGGCACGGAACATCGAAGAGGGTGGGTCGTTGACCATCATGGCCACGGCACTGATCGATACCGGCTCCCGCATGGATGATGTGATCTTCGAGGAGTTCAAGGGCACCGGCAACATGGAAATCCACCTCGATCGCAAGCTCGTGGACAAGCGGGTGTTTCCGGCGATCGACATCGGGAAGAGCGGGACCCGCAAAGAGGAGCTGCTCCTGCCCCGCGAGGACCTCAATCGCATCTGGGTGCTGCGGAAGGTCCTCACGCCGCTGTCCCAGGTCGAGGCGATGGAACTCCTGCTCGACAGGATGGGCAAGACGCGATCGAATAGCGACTTCCTGGCGTCGATGCAGAAGATGACCTAACTGCGCGCCTGCCGGCCAGGGCCGCAAGCCGGCCGGGGCGGGGAGAGAAAAACGATGGCGGCGACGATCCGAGTGAGACGCAACGGTTCCTACCTTGTCGAGGGCGACGAGGTCGCTCTCGTGGATTGGAACGGCAATCCATATCCGATCGCCAAGCGGCCATTCGCGCTGTGCCGTTGTGGCGGCTCGGCGAAAAAGCCGTTCTGCGATGGCACTCATCGGACGCTCGGGTTCCAGGCCGAAGAGGCGGCCGTGCTCCCGGGGAGCGACCAACCCGCGTAGTCGCTGGCGACGAAGGGTGGTGCTCTGGCCCTCGTTGAGCTCCGAGATAGGGGCCAAGCGATCCGCGCCCCGGACTTTCCCGATTGTCCTCGCCGGCTTCGCGGCGTTTCTCGATCTGTACGCTACCCAGCCTCTTCTGCCGCTCCTGGTGCGCGTTTTTCACGCCACGCACTTTGCGGTCAGCTGGACGGTGACGGCGTCGACCGTCGCGGTGGCCCTGGCGGCTCCCTTCGTCGGGCGGCTTGCCGACGTCGTCGGTCGCAAGCGGGTGATTGTCGGATCGGCCTTCGTGCTCGCCAGTGCGACGGCGCTTGCAGCGACTTCGTCAGACCTTCCGCACTTTGTCGCCTGGCGCTTCGTGCAGGGACTGGCCACGCCCGGCATCTTCGCCGTCACGATCGCCTATATCCACGAAGAGTGGCCGGGCTCGTACGTCGGTCGAGCGACGGCGGCCTACGTCAGCGGTACTGTTGTCGGAGGCTTTTGCGGTCGGGCTCTGGTGGGGTTTGTTGCCGCTGGAGCTGGTTGGCAGACCGCCTTCGCTTGGCTCGCGGTGGTCAATGTCGCGGTGGCCGTCGCTTTGGCCGTGGGCCTCCCCGCCGAGCGCGGCTCCATCTCAGTACAGCGTGGGGACGGTCACGTCAGGTCGATTGCCGAGGTCGCCCGGAATCCTCAGCTCGTCGCCACCAACGCGGTCGGGTTCTGCGTGCTGTTTACACAAGTGGCGATGTTCACATACGTGACCTTCCACCTCGAGGCGGCGCCGTTTGGTCTGAGCACGGCGGCACTCGGATGGTTGTTCGCCGTGTATCTGTTTGGTGCGGCGGTGACGCCTTTTGCCGGCCGATGGATCGACGTCAGAGGACACCGGGCGGGGCTGGCCTCGGGCATGGGGATCGGTGCACTCGGGTCGCTGTTGACGCTCGTGCCGCGGCTGCCAGTCATCGTCGCCGGACTGGCTCTGGTGGCGACCGGCGTCTTTATCGCGCAAGCCACCACGAGTAGTTATATCGGGACCGTAACACGGCAGGACCGAGGCTTGGCCGTTGGCGTGTACTCGACCTTCTACTATGCAGGCGGAAGTCTGGGCGGGGCGCTACCGTCGCTCTTCTGGACCAGGGCCGGATGGGTAGGCTGCGTGCTGCTGGTGATTGCCGTACAGGCCGTCACCTTGGCGATCGCGCTTCAGTCGTGGCGTGATGCCCGGCCGGCAGACTAATCGGCGGTAGGGATCGGCGTCTGATCCGGCGAGGGTGACCCTTGCGGCACCGGCGCGACTCCCAGGATCTGCCGTAGTTCGTCGCCTTCCATGACCTCAATTTGCAGGAGCCGCCGCGTGACGGCTTCGAGCTGCTCGCGATGCTCGGTCAGGATCTGGCGGGCCGTGTTGCGGGCATCGGTGAGGATTCGCTTGATCTCGGCGTCGATCATCTGCGCGGTCTCTTCGGCGTACAAGCCCCGTTCTTGCATCATTGGAATGTCTAGGAAGCGCGTACGCCTGTTGCCGTCGTAGTTGATGGCTCCGAGCGAATCGCTCATCCCGAATTCGGTGACCATTGCCCGGGCGATATCCGTCGCCCGCTGCAGATCGTTTTGCGCCCCGGTCGAGATCTCGCCGAGCGCAATCTCCTCCCCCGTGCGGCCCCCGAGCAGAACGGCAAGCTGGCTCAGGAGATCTTTCCGGGTCATCAAGTACCGGTCCTCGAGCGGCAGCTGCATGGTGTAGCCGAGAGCGCCGAACCCGCGTTGCACGATCGACAGCTTGTGGACAGGGTCGAGGCCCGGCAGGACGCTGGCCACAATGGCATGGCCCGACTCGTGGTAGGCGACGATCTCGCGTTCTTTCGTGCTCATCACGCGCTTTTTCTCGAGACCGGCCACCAGCCGGTCGATGGCGGCCTCAAAGTCCTTCCGTCCCACGGCGGTCTTGTCGACGCGGGCCGCGAGAAGCGCCGCCTCGTTCACGAGGTTGGCGAGGTCGGCGCCAGCAAAGCCAGCGGTCCGGGCCGCGATGATCCTCAGATCGACGTCTGGCGCGATTTTCACGTTCCTGATGTGGATCTTGAGAATGTCTTCCCGGCCCTTCACATCGGGCTTGTCCACCAGGACCTGCCGATCGAAGCGGCCGGGGCGGAGCAGGGCAGCGTCGAGCACTTCGGGGCGGTTTGTCGCGGCCATGATGATCACGCCCTTCCGGGCGTCGAAGCCGTCCATTTCCGCGAGGAGCTGATTGAGCGTCTGCTCCCGCTCTTCGTGGCTGCCGAACGGACTCTGGACACGCGCTTTCCCGAGCGCATCGAGCTCGTCGATGAACACGATGCAGGGAGCCTTGGATTCGGCCTGCTGGAACAGATCCCGAATGCGCGCCGCGCCGACTCCGACGAACATCTCGACGAATTCCGATCCGCTCAGGCTGAAGAAGGGCACGTGCGCTTCGCCTGCTACGGCCCGCGCCAACAGGGTCTTACCAGTGCCGGGTGGGCCGACGAGCAGCACGCCTTTGGGGATTCGGCCTCCGAGGTTCGTGTACTTCTTCGGGTTCTTCAGGAACTCCACGATTTCCTTCAGCTCTTCTTCCGCCTCATCGACACCGGCCACATCGGTGAACCGCACCTTCACTTCGTCGTCGGCGTAAATCTTGGCCCGGCTGCGGCCGAAGGACATCACGCCCCCTTCGGCTCCACCCATCCGCCGGAAGAAGAAGCCCCAGATCCCGATGAAGAAGAGCAGCGGCACGACCCACCCCAGCAGCTCGGGCAGCCAGCGGTTGGCGAGTTCCCCGCTGTACTTGACACCCTTCGCCTCGAGCTCTTCCGTCAGTTTGGGATCGTCGACGCGGTTGGTCGTGAACTGCTTGGACTGCTTGGGATCGTCGGGAGCCGCCTGTTTCAACGTACCCCTGATGACCTGGTCTCCAACCGCCACCTCCGCCACGCCACCGCCCTTTACGAGCTCCTTGAAGTCGCTGTAGGGGATGGATCGACCAGTGGGGCCGAGGTAGTACATCTGCGCCAGAAACAGCAGCAGGAGAAGTGAGAGGCCGAACCACAGAGACGAGCTGGGGCGGCCGCCGAGCGGTCGCTGTCCGCGACGATCTCCGCCCCGGGCTTTGAAGCGAGGCGTGGGTTTTGGTGATGCCATGATTAAGTGGGCGGGCCCGCCGGGCGCGGCGGTCTCGCCTTCCACCATTATGCCTCCACCGCCTGCCGCTTCTCGAACGTGAGCCGATCGGTGCCGCCGTTGACGACGATCGTGTCGCCCTCGACGAAGTCGCCCTCCAATACCCTCAACGCCAGGGGGTCGAGGACGCGGCGCTGAATGGTGCGCTTGAGCGGTCGCGCGCCGTAGGTCGGGTCGTAGCCTTCGTGCACGAGCTGCTCCTTTGCCGCGTCGGTCAGCCGGACGTGGATCTTACGTTCCTCCAGACGCTTCATCAGGCCGGCGATCTGGATGTCGACGATCTGCTTCAAGTGATCTCGTCCGAGCGCATGGAAGAAGATGATCTCGTCAATCCGATTGAGGAACTCGGGCCGGAAATGCGCGCGGAGCGCCTCCAGCACCTCTCGCCGCGTGCCGGAGGCGATGTGGTCGTCCGCGACGCCACGCTCACGCTCGGCATCGGCGATCGCACTTTCGGCGATGAACTGGCTGCCCAGATTCGACGTCATGATGACCACGGTGTTTTTGAAATCGATCGTGCGCCCCTTGCCGTCGGTCAAACGTCCGTCGTCGAGGAGCTGCAGGAGGACGTTGAGCACCTCGGGATGCGCCTTCTCGACCTCGTCGAACAATACGACAGCGTACGGCCGACGCCGCACGACCTCCGTCAGCTGGCCGGCTTCCTCGTAGCCCACGTATCCGGGAGGGGCACCGATCATCCGCGAGACGGTGTGCTTTTCCTGGTACTCCGACATGTCGATACGCACCATCGCTTGTTCGTCGTCGAAGAGGAATTCGGCGAGCGCACGGGCCAGCTCGGTCTTGCCCACGCCGGTCGGGCCGAGGACCAGGAAGCTCCCCAGTGGACGGTTCGGATCCTGGAGCCCGGCGCGCGCGCGTCTGATGGCGTTCGAGACGGCCACGATGGCTTCGTCCTGGCCGATGACGCGGTGATGCAGCCGCTCTTCCATGTGGATGAGTTTCTGGATCTCGCCCTCCATCAGCCGGCTGACGGGGATGTGCGTCCACTTGCTGACGACGTCCGCGATATCTTCTTCGTCGACCTCCTCTTTCAGCATCCGCTGGCCTCGTTGGAGATCCGCAAGTCGTGTCTCTTCGTCCCTAATCCGTTTCTCGAGTTGCGGCACGCGGCCGTATTGCAGTTCGGAAGCCTTCGCGTAGTCGCCGGCCCGCTGCGTTCGATCGACCTCTTGGCGCACGGTTTCCAGCTCCTCCTTGATCTTGCGCGCCTGCTGGATCGCCTCTTTCTCCTGCTGCCAGTGGGTCGCCAGGCGCCCGCGCTCCTCCTTGAGATCGGCGAGCTCTTTCTCCAGCTTTCCCAGCCGTTCGACCGACGCTTTGTCTGTTTCTTTTCGAAGGGCTTCCCGCTCGATCTCGAGCTGCATGATGCGGCGCTCGATTTCGTCCAGCTCCGCGGGCATGGAGTCGATTTCCATCCGCAGCTTCGATGCGGCCTCGTCGACGAGATCGATCGCCTTGTCCGGCAGGAAGCGGTCGGAGATGTAGCGGTTCGACAACACGGCCGCCGCAACGAGGGCCGCGTCCTTGAAATTCACCTTGTGATGGATCTGATAGCGCTCGCGCAGCCC
>JBGPJH010000108.1:0-10124 GCA_041485305.1 Vicinamibacteria bacterium
CGATACGCGCGTCGAGCGAGCGCCGAGAGAATCGTTCGTGCGCAGGGGCCTTCGTCCGGGGCGTTCTTCGGACGGCAGAGGAACACCTTGCGCCGGCTGGGCGTGTCCCCGGGCGAGCCCGGGTCGAAGGGTCCTTCGATTCTGACGCTGTCGACGGCCGGGTTCGAGTCGAACTCTTCGTCAGTCGAGAGGGGCCAGCCGACCTCGCGCGGCTGCAGCACCTCGTCGGGCACCCAGGCGGCCTTTGCGAACGAAATGCCCAGTGTGTGCGTTCCCGCTTTTGCTGAGAATCGCATCTCGAGGTCCGCGTCGGCGGTGAGCGCGTACTTCTCCCACTCCGGCGTGCCGTACACCGTACCGCCCCAGCTCGCCGGGGCTTCTCCCGGGGGGTTGTTGCCGCCCACCGTGAACGTCTTGATTCGTGCGCGATCGAGACGGATCTCGAGCAAATGCGGCTTGGCCAGCCCCCGAACGTAGCTGTAGTTGTTCGTCTGGAGGCGAATCTTCACCGCGTACTGGCCATCGACCGGAAAGTTGTGGCGGAGGGCAATGCCGCCGCGGGACCCGAACGGCAGGCCTTCGCTCAACCGATCGTCCTGAACCAGCAGCTTCGGGAGGTTGTAGATCTCGATCGTCGAGCCGGGCAACGGCCGGCCCAGGGCGAGCCGACCGATCTTGTGGGCGGCCGACATGTAGCGCTCGAGCAGCAACGGCGAAATGGTCAGCACGTCGGCGTTATTGTCGAAACCGTTCGGGTCGGTGTCGTCTGCTGGCAAGAGCGATCGGTCGTCGGTGTCCAGGCCCAGCAAGTCGCGAATCGCGTTCGCGTACTCGGTGCGGTTGAGGCGATGCACGATGGGCCGGCCCGGGTTGGGCTGGACTGCTGCCGCCTTGTCGAGCCCCGTTTCGAGCGCAGCCACGAAGGTGTCGACCGTCGGCTTGTCGGGTCGCGGCTGGCCGGACGGCGGCATCTGCCCGCTGCGCAGCATGCGGACGACCTTTTCGAACACCGGGGCGTTGGCGCCCGCCTGCTGGACATCCACTTTGTCGAGCGCGATGCCGCCGTTCTGCAGGCGCTCGTTGTGGCACCTGACGCAATAGCGATCGAAAAGCTGCCGTTGCTGCGGCTGGGCGGGTGACGCGGTGCTGTCACGCTGGTACGAAAGCGGAGTGCGCGGCTGGGGCGCGACGACCCACGCGCTCGCCGCCCGCGTCAGGGGAGTCTGAGGCGTCGAGAGAGGCTTCTCGGCGTGGACGTAGACCCCGGCGACCGCAGCGATTCCAAGCAGACCGGCGATCGCCGCAGAGATCCGTGTCATCGCTATCCTCCCGCGACGAAAAGCCGATTATACAGGGTTCCCCTATGCTATATAGGCTAATGACCGTCCCTCGATCGGGCGCGCACGGTGCGATCTTATAGAGACCGGACCTTGGGAACTGGGAGGCAGAAATGCACGCCGCCGTGAAGCATCTCGTGGGCTTATGGATGTTTCCGCTTCTCTCCCTCGCCACGCTGGCGGCGGCGGCTCCTCCCGACGCGCGTGTGGCAGATGCAGTCGAGCAGAGGGACCGCGCGGCTGTCGCCGCGCTAATCAAGTCGGGCGCCGACGTCAAAGCGCCGCAGCCCGACGGGGCCACGGCGCTCCACTGGGCCGCACACTGGGACGACGTCGAGACCGCCGACCGGCTCCTGCGCGCAGGTGCGAAAGTGGACGCGGCCAACGACCACGGCGTCACGCCGCTCGCGCTCGCCTGCGAAAACGGGAACGGTGCGATGGTCGACCGCCTGTTGCAAGCTGGCGCGAACCAGAATGCCGCGGTGGCGACGGGAGAAACGGCCTTGATGACCGCCGCACGGACGGGGAGTGGTGCCGCCGTTCGCGCCCTGCTCGCCCGCGGCGCCAACGTCAACGCAAAGGAAGCCTCACATGGGCAGACCGCTCTCATGTGGGCTGCCGCCTACGGGCATTCGGATGCGGTGAAGGTCCTCATTGAAGGCGGGGCGGACATCAACCTTCGGTCGGAAGTCCGCACTCGGACGGTTCACACGGGAAACCGCTTCGGAGATCGCGGCAACGACAAGGGCGTGGTGCGGATGGATCTCGGCGGGTTCACGCCGCTGCTCTTCACCGCGCGCCAGGGTGCCATCGAGCCGGCCAGGATCCTGCTCGCTGCCGGTGCCAACGTGAACGAGACCGCGCCAACCGGTGCGAGCGCGTTGGCCATTGCCGCCCTCAGCGGGCACAGCGCGTTTTCCCTGTTCCTGCTCGACAAGGGTGCCGATCCGAACGCCGCGGGTGCCGGCTACACCGCGCTGCACTCTGCGGTGCTCCACGGGGATCACGATCTCGTCAAAGCGCTGCTGGCCCGCGGGGCCAACCCGAACGCCAAGCTCACGAAGGGCACGCCGTCGCGGTACTACAGCAAGGACTCCGCGTTCAACGAAGCGCTGATTGGCGCCAACCCGTTCTGGCTGACCTCGCGGTACGGCGACGTCGAGATGATGCGGCGCCTCGTCGCCGCGGGCGGCGATCCGCGCCTGGCGCTCCCCGACGGGACGACGACGCTCATGGCCGACATCGCGGCGACCTCGGGCCCCGGAGTGGCAACCCGCCGCGACCGCTACTTGTCGCCGGCCGATGCCGCGGCGAAAGCCCCGGGCGAAGACGAGAAGATCACGCTCGAGGCCGCCAAGCTCGTGCTCGAGCTGGGCGTCGACGTCAACGCCGCCACTCAGACTGGCGACACCGCTCTCCACATGGCGGCCGTGCAAGGCCTGAACACTGTGGTCGAGCTCCTCGTCGCCCGCGGCGGCAACCTCGAGGCCAAGAACAAGCGGGGACAAACGCCACTGGCGGCCACTGCGGCAATACGGGGGCGGCAATTCACGGGCGAAGATATCAGCCGCAAGAGCACCGTGGATCTGCTCCGCAAACTGGGCGCCCAAGAATAAAGGGAGGCCTGTGAACACAGGAGACTTGCACATGGCTGTCGTCGCAGAGCACGTCGTCTCGCCAAAGCTTCTCGAAACGCTGCGGTCTCGAGCCGCGGGCTACGACCGCGACAATCGGTTCTTCCAGGAGGACTTCGACGATCTTCGGGACGCGGGGTATCTGCGCATGGCACTCCCGCGCGAGCTCGGCGGACTCGGCATGACGCTGCCCGAGGTGGCCCGCGAGACGCGCCGCGTGGCGCAGTACGCCCCGGCCACGGCTCTCGGCTTGAACATGCACAACTACTGGGTGGGCGATGCGGCCGATCACTGGCGGCGCGGGGACAAATCGCTCGAGTGGATTCTGCATGACACGGCGGCGGGGCACGTCTTCGCGGCCGGGCACGCCGAAACCGGCAACGACATCCCAGGGTTGTTGTCGACAACGAAGGCTGAACGGGTGGAGGGGGGCTATCGGTTCACCGGCCGGAAGTCGTTCGGCAGCCTCACGCCGGTCTGGACGAGGATGGGCATGCACGGCATGGACGCTAGCGATCCCACCGCTCCGAAGATCGTGCACGTCTTCCTGCCCCGCGACACCAAGGGCCTGACGATCAAGGAGACGTGGGACGTGCTTGGCATGCGGGCGACCAGGAGCGACGACACGGTGCTCGACGGCGCGTTCGTGCCGGACAAGTACGTAGCCCGTGTTGTGCCTGCGGGTGCCGCAGGGGTCGACTCTTTCGTCATCGGCTTCTTCACCTGGGGCCTGACCGGCTTTGCGAACGTGTATTACGGCCTGGCGCTCCGGGTTCGCGAGCTCATCGTCGAGCAGCTCAAATCGAAGACCTCGCTCGCGGTGACCCGGACGATGGCCTATCATCCGGAGATTCAGCACGGGGTGGCCGAGATCTCGCTGGAGCTGGAATCGATCGGCCCCCACATCGAGGCAATCGCCCGCGACTGGGCCGCCGGCGCCGTCGGGGATGATTGGTTTCTACGGCTCGTCGCGATGAAATATCACGCTGTCGAGGGCGCGTTTCGGATCGCCGACCTCGCTCTCGATCTGTCGGGTGGGTTCGGCATGTTCAAGAAGAGCGAGCTCGAGCGACTCTTCCGCGACTGCCGGGCCGGACGGTTCCATCCTGCCAATTCGGCCTTGACGCACGAGATTGTCGGAAAGCTCACGCTCGGCATCAGTCTGGATGAACAGCCGCGCTGGGGTTGATTAGAACCTATACCTGAGACCAACGACGAACTGGAGCCCGGCGACGTCTCCTTCTATCGTGGCGCTCGTGTCGTTGCGGAACTTGACCCGCGCTTGCGCGTAGCGTACCCCTGCGCCCACGCCCACCGTCCGGGCGAACATGTAACCCACATCGGCTCCAGCGTGAAAGCCGATGGTGGTGCCGTTCTTAATTGCGGTCGTGACGCCGCCGATGGCGGCCACATCGTAAGGATAGGTCTCGGCAAGCGAGACATCGATGACGGCATTCTGCGCGACTCGGAAAAACGAAGGGCCTCCGAAGACGAGAATCTTGACGGGCCCGCCCATCTCTGGCATCCACAGCGCGGGGACATGGACCGCGATCTCTTCGCGTTTCAGGGGCTTCGTCGTGAAGGTGGCGTCACGCAGCTGATTGAAGAAGAAAGGATGCGGCACGCGCGCGTCGACGCGCGCGGACGACTGGTGCCGATAGTAGGCGAACCCTACGCCTACCCCGATTGGCCCCCAGAGGGAGCGACCGCCCATCAAGTCGAGCTGTAACCCGGTGCCCCGGCCGTAGTCCGTTACGAGTTGGCCCGGCTCCGCGTACACGTCGCCGAACGCTGGAACCGACCGCTTGAGCGCTGAGGCGCCCTTCCGATACGCGGCATCGATATTCACAAACATCCTGGCCGAGGAGGAGGACGACGAGGAGGATGTCGGTTCTTCGGCCGGGGCCGGGCGTTCGACCGCGCCGGCGGCCTCCGGTCGCCCACCCCCTGTGCCCTGTGGCGCGGCACCAGGTGCAGCCGGCCGGGGGATACCGCCGGAACCCTGCGGTGGCAGATTGCCAGGCTCGACCACGACTTGCGATGCGCGAATGTAGCCGACGTCTCTTGTGTCTCTGGCCGACCCCGGGGGGAGGACGACTTCGAACCAGTCGCCGACGCGGCGCCGCATCTGGAGCGAGGCACCCTTGGTCACCTGGGTCAGCACGACGCTGACGCCCCCGGGCGAGTTCCAGATCAAGGCTCGATCTGCGGTGACCCGCACCGTGTCCGCATGAGCAATCGCGGCGATCAAGACCGCGGCGAGAACGCCGACGCTTCGTGCGGCGAGCCGCGCGCGGGCAGCGCGGGAGGAGATGTTGGGCACAATCACAGTCGACTCCGTATAAGTTGTCCATGATTATATGTTCACGGGATGTGCCACACTACCGGGGTGACCCGCATCTCCCTCCGCCACCGTGCCTGACGGGTCTCTTCTTTTTCGCCTCTCCGATCCGGTCATGATTCACCCGTCGCCGTCGGCCGTTCGCGTGTTTGGCAAGTCGATGCATATGTTTGCAGCCGGCTGGGGTGTGTCCGTCGCGTGGTTCTGGGTCGCGCAGGTCCAGCAGCACGTCCTCCGGCACGGAGTCTGGCCGCCGAATTACGCGATGAGCACGGTGGCCGAAGGCCTGCTCCCCTCGGCGTTCATCGTGCTCATCGGGCTCGCGGTGGACATCTGGGCCGGCCGCGCCCCGTCCACGTCGCTCGGTCGGCGCGAATGGTGGCACGCGTTCTGGTGGGCGTTCATGCCGAACGCGCTCTTGCTCATCACGGTGTGGGTGATGATCCAGGAGGGGCAGTAGCACGCGCTCGCTGGCGCTGCCTTGGCGATGCTTTGCGCCCGTTCTCGGAATCCACGTCGCCCTCTCTGTTCCTGGACCTCGTGCGAGCGATGTCAGGCGACGCGCCCAACTCGATCTTGATGTCGGATCTCGCACTCGACGAGTGGATTCGCGCCCTCGAAGTCCGGTACCTGGCCGATCTGACGTTTCCGGAGGTGTCGCGGGCGCTCCGTGCGCTGTCCTCGGCCTACGTTGAACGTCGCAGCCGCCTCTCTCGCGGAGCCGCGCTCTCGGGCTTGGGCAAACGGGCTGCATTCGCGCTGTTCTATGGTCCCCTGCACTACCTGCTGATTCGCCACATCGTGCGCGCGCTGCCCGGTGCGGCCGCCGTTCGACAGGCGGTGATCGATCTGGGATGCGGCACGGGCGCCTCGGGAGCCGCTTGGGCGACAAGTGTCGCCGCGCGGCCGAAGGTTGTCGGGATCGATCGTCATCCCTGGACGGTGGAGGAGGCGCGGCGGACCTACCGGCACTTCGGGCTCGATGCCCGAGTGCATCTCGGCGATCTGAGGCGAGCCGACCTTCCATCCTCTGGGAGCGTGCTCGCGGCGTTTACGCTGAACGAGCTCGACGATCGGTCGCGCGAGGCTGTGTTACCGCGATTCGTCACCCGCCGAGCAGGCGGCGGCCACGTGCTCGTGGTGGAGCCGCTCGGCAGATTCGTTGCCCCCTGGTGGAACCGCTGGCGGCGTGTCTTCGAAGATGCTGGAGGGCGGGCCGACGAGTGGCGCGTCGCAACCGAGCTGCCGGCGATCGTCCACAAGTTGGATCGTTCGGCCGGGCTCAACCATAGAGAGATCACCGGACGCTCGCTGTGATGTAAAAGGGGCGTGGTCTGAGATGGACCGCGACCATCAAAGCCCGATCAGGTTGACAGGTGTGCGGTGGCGCGAGAGACTAAGCGCCCGACCGGACGGATCGGGATATTAACCGGGGCACGGTCCCCACACGAGGCGCACTATGAAGGACGATTTCGACGACGGCGGAATGGGACTTCCCGAGGAAGAAATGACTGGTGGCGCGGATCTGGGCGATCTCGAAGCCGGAGGGGAGGCTGAGCTGGATCTGGGCGCACAGGCACCGACGGGTCGTCCCGGTGGCGCCCGGGCGCGAACCGCCTCGGCGGCTCGCCCGAAGTCGGCTCCACGAAAGGCCGCCGGCGGAGGCCGGAAGGGCGGCGCCAGCGGCGCCAGGAAAGCCGGCGGCGCGCGAAAAGCCGCGAAAAAGTCCAGTGTCAAGAAGAAGAGCAGCCGGAAAGCCGCGCGCAAGACCGCGGGTAAGGCGACGCGAAAGACGGCCAAACGCGCAGGCGGGTCGAAACGAAAAGGTGCCGCGAAGAAAAAAAGCGGCGCGAAGAAAAAGGGCGGCGCGAAGAAAAAAGGCGGCCGTCGCTCGGCGCCGGCATTGGGGTGCGTTGTTGTTGTGGGGGCTGGGGCGCCTTCGGGGGCCCCTGCCCACGACTTCGCGCACGGCGCCAGAGAAGTTGGTGGAGTCGGCGCGAATAGCGGACACGCGTCCACTCAGGAAGTACGACTCGCCGCGACTGCGCGAGGTCGGGCTGATGAACCGGCGGACGACGGCGGCAAGTGTGCGGGGCATGACCCGCGGCGAATCTCGATTATAACCGTCGCTCCGAATGGGGATGAACGATTCAGCCCCAGCGCGTCACGAGTGGCGTCCGCCAGCTTTCGCAGCCGTTTTGAAGTCGCTGGCGTTGACCGTGGCAGCCGCCCTTGGCTTCGATCCCGACAGGTTCTGCCGTTTTGTTTTCGATGACGATGTCGACCTCGTCCTGGTCCTTGTTCCGCATTGGCGCGGACCGTTGACCATGAGACGACCGGCGTGGCTTGAGCGCGGCCGTCACCCGGTCGGCTGCAAACCGGCGGAAGAGCTCGCGGTCGTCCATTTCGGATATTGGTGTCATCCGAATCGGATTCGAGTATCGTCCATATGGGATTGGACAGACGTCTATTTCGGATTACAACGCCGTCCAATCCGGATCTTGCCGCCTTCCTTCATCAGCCGCAGCTCGCGCTCGAGCTCGGGCTTGGTGACGGCCCGGGCCGAACCACCACCATCGCATCATGATGTGGCTGCTTGAGATGGAGCGCCGCCGCGGCTTTGGGTTCACCCTTCAGAAGGATCTGCCTGACCCGTTGAAGCGCGGATTGGCGACATTGTTGTAGATCGAACCGAACGTGTACCTGATGCCTACCGACAAGAAATAGCGGTACGACGTCAGCAGTTGCCGCTGTCGGACCAGGATCTCTTCCGGCGTCGCCTCGCCCTTCCGCAGATAAAGCTGATCGTGAATCCGTGAGGCGGACCCGTTCAGAGTGACCGAGAAGCCTTTGAACAGCTTGATGTCGGTCTCGCCGAAGAGCACCAGGTGGTTCTTGTGGAGGTCGTGGAAATAGTGCGCCGCCTCGAACGAGAGGCCGGCCGATCCCCATCGTTGTTTGATGTCGAGCGAGACGAGCAGCGTTTCGTCGAAGAGTGTTTCGGACAGCTTGTCGAAGATCGTCTCCGAGTCGTACCGAAAGCCGCTGATGCCGGCGACATACTGAAACGTGAGCTGGCGCCTGGTCGACTCGGCATAAGGAAACAGGTCGTACTCGATACCGGGGCCCGCCCGGACCGCTAGAGCCTGGCTGAGAAACGTCGACGAAGATACCGACGAGTTGGCGACCGCCGACCAATGGTCGTTCAGGCTCTTGACGACGAGAAAATTGACGCCGAGGTTGCGCGAGATGGTGTTGAAGGTGGTCTCGTCGCTCAGAAGGAAGCTGCGCGCGCTGTAGTTGCCGGTCATCTCCAGATTGATCTTCCACGCTTCCGTCGTCCGATTCTCGGAGAAACCCGCGCTGATGTTCGACGACTTCGACGAGCGCTCGCCGTTGACGGATCCGTTGACCCGCGTGCGGAAGACCCAGAGGTTCCAGGGATCGATGAGGCTGCCCGACGGCGTCCGCACCGCTTGCGTCGCCGGCTGAGCGGAAATCTGCAGTTGATCGGCGAAGGCCGTGTCGGCCACGTAGCGGACGAGCCCGAGCTTGAAGATGCGCGCCAGACCTCGGCGGGTGGCGTCGTCGGGCTCGTTGGGCTGCGATAGGTAGCGAAGCTGATCGTTGCGGCCGGCGAAGGCTCTGAGCCCGATGAAGTCGAGGGTGTACTGCCGGCCGCCGCCGTTGGTCGGCTGGGCCGTGCCGAGGATGTGGACCTCGGCGTCGGTGCGATCCCGCACGAAGTTGACGAACGTAATCTCGATGCGGAAAAAGTCGAGATCACAGTAGAAGTCCGTACAGTCAAGCAAAATCCTCAGCGCCTCGTCCGGGCGTGTCGGGGGACTTGGAGGGGCGTTCTGCGCGAATGCGGAGCGGTGGGGGGCAGCACAGAGCAATCCTGCCAGGACGAATGTTCTGAGCTTCATCAAGCGTCAGTCTAAACCCACGTCCGGTCCCAACTGAAGTCGATCGGCCTCGTTCTCCAGCATCACCCGAGGTGGATCCGCACCCGACTCACATGGCAACACACGCTCACGCGACCGCTGCAGTGTCCTCCTGAAGGGAGACTAACGTCTTCTGTGAATGAGACTTCAGACGGGATAAACGATCTATTTTCATGGCTGGTCACCATCGCCACCATTGGCCATTGACACCCTCTCGAGCTTGGTCGTATAAGTTGGCGAGTTTCCGAATCACCGCGCTTCGAAGCCGCCCACAACGTCGAGAAAAATCCTCAGCGCCTCGTGCGGGCGCGTCGAAGGACTTGGACGGCGTTCTGCGCGAATGCGGGGCGGTGGGGGGCAGCACACAGCAATCCTGTCAGGACGAATGTTCTGAGCTTCATCGAGCCTCAGTCTAAACCCCCGTCCGGTCCCAACTGAAGTCGATCGATCTCGTTCTCCAGCATCACCCGACTCTGGCGAGGGTCGGCTGCACGGCGATGGCAGTGGCGATCATGCGATGCCAGAACGAGGATGCCCTCCTTCGACCGCCGAGTACGCCAGTGGGTCAACGTATTTCCTGCACGACCGTGTGCGCTGTGTCCCACCTCACCGTTCGACGTTGGATCCGCACCCGAGTCACATGGGCAACACACGCTCACGCGACCGCTGCTGTGTCCTCCTGAAGGGAGACTAACGTCGTCTGTGAATGAGACTTCAGACGGGATGAACGATTTATTTTCATGGCTGGTCACGATCGGCACCATTGGCCGCTGACACCCTCTCGAGCTGGCCGTATAAGTTCACTCGGCGAGTTTCCGAATCACCGCGCTTCGAAGCCGCCCACAACGTCGAGAAAAATCCTCAG
>JBGPJH010000109.1:0-10103 GCA_041485305.1 Vicinamibacteria bacterium
GACGAATGTGTACATCTGGATCGCGGTGTTGACGACCGCCTTGTTCGGAGGGGTGGGGTTCCTCGACGACTATCTGAAGATTACGCGGCGGTCGCACCATGGCCTGCGTCCGCGCGACAAGATCGGCTGTCAGATTCTGGTGGCAGCTGCGATGGGCGTCGCGCTGCTCGTGCTGGCTCAGCAGGGGCAATACAACACCAGGCTGATCTTTCCGTTCTTCAAACGCCTCATCCCCGACCTCGGCTGGCTGTACCTGCCGTTCGCGGTCTTCGTTCTCGTGGCGGCATCGAACTCGGTCAACCTGACCGACGGTCTGGACGGGCTCGCCATCAGCACCTTCGCCATTGCGGCCGCCGCTTACGCGGCCCTTGCGTACGTCACCGGGCATCGCGTGCTTGCCGACTATCTGTTGCTCGTGAGGTTTCCGCAGTCGGCGGAGCTGACGGTGTTTTGCGGCGCGCTGGTCGGCGCCTCGCTGGGCTTCCTTTGGTACAACTCCTACCCGGCGGACATTTTCATGGGCGACGTTGGGTCGCTGGCGCTTGGCGCTGCGCTCGGCACGGTCGCGATTCTGATCAAACAGGAGCTGCTGCTGGCGGTCGTAGGTGGCGTGTTCGTGCTGGAGGCGCTGTCGGTCATCATCCAGGTCGCTTCGTTCAAGCTGACCGGCCAGCGTGTGTTCAAGATGGCCCCGCTTCACCATCACTTCGAACTGATCGGTTGGAGCGAGCCCAAGGTGATCACGCGGTTTGTGATCGCGGCCGTCGTGTTCGCGCTGTTCAGTCTGACGACGCTGAAACTGCGGTGAGAGCGTTCAGTGCGGCGGGCAAGCGAGTCACCGTGGCCGGTGCGGCGCGGAGCGGATCGGCAGTCGCCGAACTGCTCGTACGGCGCGGGGCGCACGTGACGTTGTCGGACGAGCGTCGGGAAGAGGGCGACCTAGGGCGGCTCGCGCGTCTCGGGGTGACGCTCGAGCTCGGCGGACACCGGGTTGAGACGTTCACCCAGGCAGACATGGTGGTCCTCAGCCCCGGGGTGCCGCCGGAGCAGCCGGCTGTCGCCGCCGCGCGCGCCCGGGGCGTGCCGGTGATCGGCGAGCTGGAGCTGGCGTCCCGGTGGCTCGCCGGCCGCGTGATCGCGATCACCGGCACGAAGGGCAAGTCCACGACCGCGGCGCTGACAGGTCGGATTCTGGAAGCCGCGGGTTTCACCGTCACCGTCGGAGGCAACATCGGGATACCGCTCAGCGCTCAGGTGGACGGCTCGACGCCCGACACGCTCCACGTCGTCGAGACCAGCAGCTTTCAGTTGGAGCAGATCGACACCTTTCGTCCCTGGATTGCCGTAATGCTGAACATCTCGCCCGACCACCTCGATCGACACCCAAGCCTCGCCACGTACGCGGCGGCCAAGGCGAGGATTTTCGAGAACCAGGACGTAAGCGACTGGGCAGTCGTCAACGCTGATGATCCGACGGTCGTCGAACTGGCCGGGCGCGCGCGCGCGGCGAAGCGCCTGTTTGCCCGCCAGACCCCGATCGCAGACGGCACGCTGATCGAGAGCGGCTGGATCGTGGACCGGCGCGGCGGCGACCGAGAGCGGCTGGTGCCGCTCGCTGCCGTTCACGTGCTCGGCGCGCACCTCCTGGACGACGTGCTGGCCGCCGCGACCATCGGGGTGATTGCGGGCGCGGCGCCCGCGGCGATGACGGGGGCCGTCGAAGCGTTTCGCGGCCTCGAGCACGTCATGGAGCTGGTCGCCGAGATCGAGGGCGTGCGGTTCGTCAACGACTCGAAGGCGACCAACGTGGCGTCGGCCCGGTCTGCCATCGAGAGCTTCGAGAGCAATCTGGTGCCAATCATCGGAGGCCGCTTCAAAGGCGGCGACCTTCGGCTGCTTCGAGGGCCGCTCGGAGGGCGCGCCAAGGCGGTCGTCGCCATCGGTGAAGCGCGACCGCTGGTCCGGGAGGCGGTCGGCGACCTTGTCGCGGTGCACGAGGCGGCCTCGCTCGAGGAGGCCGTGGCCACCGCGTTCGAGCTGGCCAAGCCGGTCGGCGTGGTGCTGCTGGCGCCGGCGTGCGCCAGCTTCGACATGTTCCGCGACTACGCGGATCGCGGGCGCCGGTTCAAAGAGGAGATCGCGCGCCTGAGGCACGCCGTGTAGTGCGGACGTTCAGGTCTGTCTGTGGCTGTGAGCGGTGGGCAGTCGTCAGTCGGTTTTGCGGTGAAGGGCTGGCTGCTGGGAACGCAGGCTGCCTCGGCCTGCGAAGCTGGTGCCTTCATCCAAGGCCGACTGATGACTGCCGACCGCTCACAGTATGTCGGTTGATGGCAGGCTAGGCTTTATAGGCAGAAATGGCTCGAAAACTCAAGTCCGATCCGGTCCTGTTCCTGACGACCATTCTCCTGGTTGCCCTCAGCATTGTGATGGTCTACAGCGCGTCGGCGGTCGTGGCGCTCCAACGCTATCAGCAGCCGTACCTCTTTCTCGCAAAGCAGGTGACGTTGGCGGCGCTGGGCATCGCCGTCCTCGGCCTGGTGATGCGCGTTGACTACCGCGTGTACCGCGAACCGGTCTTCATCTGGTCGAGCCTCGGGATCGTCGGGCTGTGCCTCATCGCGGTGCTGTTCAGCCCGCCGGTGAACAACGCCCGGCGCTGGTTCAGTGTCGGTGGACTCGGCATCCAGCCGTCGGAGCTCGCCAAGCTGGCGGCGATCTTCTTTATCGCCGCACTCCTCGAGCGCCGGATGCATCGCATCAACGAGGTCCGGTACTCGCTTGTGCCGATCGGCGTCGTCGTGGCCGCCCTCGTCGGTCTGATCCTGCTCGAGCCCGACTTCGGCACGTCGATGTCGCTCGCCTTGATTGCGGCGGTCATGGTCTTCGCGGCCGGCCTCAACTACACGTACATCCTCGGCGCCGTTCTCACGGTTGGGCCCATCGTGGCGGTTGTGGCCATGGGAGCCGCCTACCGCCGCCGGCGCCTGTTGGCGTTTCTCAACCCGTGGGAAGACCCCCTCGGCGACGGGTTTCAGATCATCCAGTCGCTCATTGCCGTCGGCACCGGGGGCATTTCCGGCCGGGGGTTGATGAACAGCGTGCAGAAGCTGTTCTACCTCCCCGAGCCGCACACCGATTTCATCTACGCCGTGATCGCCGAAGAGTTTGGCCTGATCGGCGCCTCGCTCGTGCTGGCGTGCTTTGGCATCATCACGTGGCGCGGGCTTCGCGTGGCCGTCCGCGCGCCAGACGCCTTCGGATCGCTGGTCGCCTTGGGCTTGACCACGATGGTTGCCGTGCAGGCGTTCGTCAACATGAGTGTCGTGCTCGGGCTGCTGCCGACCAAAGGCATTCCGCTTCCGCTGGTGAGCGCGGGAGGATCGTCGCTGGTGATGAGCCTGCTCGGCATGGGTGTGCTGCTCAATGTCTCGCAGCATGCCTCGTCGGAGACGTGAGGCTGCCGGTGGAGGGGGCTTCTGGCGGGCGACAGGGACATGCGGGGCGAGGGACTGCGAATCGTGATTGCCGGGGGTGGGACCGGAGGCCATCTCTATCCCGGCGTCGCGATCGCGCGGGAACTGTTGGGCCGTCGTCCGGACGCGCAAGTTACGTTCGCGGGCACGGCGCGGGGGATCGAGGCGCAGGTGGTGCCGCGTGAGGGGTTTGCGCTCGACCTGATTCGCAGCGGCGGCTTGAAGGGCAAGTCGCCCGCAGAACGACTCAGGGGTGTCGCCCTTGTCCCCCTGAGTCTGGCCGACGCGTGGCGGATCGTCTCTCTGCGTCGACCGCAACTGGTGATCGGGGTCGGCGGGTACAGTTCCGGCCCCGTGGTACTGGTGGCGGCGCTGCGGGGCGTGCCGACGATGCTGCTCGAGCAGAACGCGGTGCCGGGTTTGACCAACCGTCTGCTGGCGCGGTTCGTGCGCGCCGCGGCGGTGACGTTCGAATCCACGCAGCCGTTCTTCGGGCGCAAGGCGTTCGTCAGCGGGAACCCGGTTCGGCCGGAGTTCGTCGCCGGAGTTGCAGCGGCGCGAGACTGGGGACCGGAGCATCGTCCAGCTGACGTCAAGGTTCTGGTCTTCGGCGGGTCCCAGGGCGCGCACGCGATCAACGTCGCCATGGTGGAGGCCGCCCCGGAGCTGGCGGCCGGCGGATCGCTCTTGCGCCTCACCCACCAGACGGGAGAACGCGATCTCGAGATGGTGCGAGCAGCCTATCGGCGGGCCGGACTTCGAGCGGAGGTTGAACCGTTCATCTACGACATGGGGCAGCGAATGAGCGCCACGGACCTCATCGTCTCTCGCGCCGGGGCGACGACGATCGCGGAGATCGCTGCAGCCGGGAAGGCCGCGATTCTCATCCCGTTGCCCGCGGCGACCGACGACCACCAGCGGAAGAACGCCGACGTACTGGCCCGGTCGGGGGCGGCCGACTTGCTGCTGCAGAACGACGCGACCGGCTCCGAGCTGGCACGGCGAATTCGCGCGCTGGCCGACGATCCGGCCAAGCGCGCGCGGATGTCGGCTGCGGTCCGGTCGTACGCGCGTCCAGACGCGGCACGGGCCATCGTCGATCGCGCGTTGGCACTGGCGGATGCTGGGTAAGACGCGCCGCGTGCACTTCATCGGGATCGGCGGCATCGGCATGAGCGGCATTGCCGAGCTGTTGGCCAATCTCGGGTACGCGGTCACCGGGTCGGACGAGACCCGATCGCCGCTAACCGAGCGTCTGACTGGGCTCGGCGTCGGCGTCGAGTACGGGCACCAGGCCGAGCGGGTCGGCGGCGCGGACGTGGTCGTCGTGTCTTCCGCAATTCGCCCCACGAATCCCGAGGTCGTGGAGGCTGTTCGGCGCCAGATTCCTGTGATTCCGCGGGGGGAGATGCTCGCGGAGCTGACGCGCCTGCGCTACGCGGTGGCCGTCGCAGGGGCCCACGGCAAGACGACGACGACGTCGATGATTGCGTTCGTGTTGGAGCGAGCTGGACTCGATCCCACCGCCGTGATCGGCGGGCGGCTGAGCGCGTTTGGCAGTAACGCCCGGCTCGGCCGAGGAGAGCTGATGGTGGTCGAGGCGGACGAAAGCGACCGGTCGTTTCTGAAGCTGTTTCCGACGATGGCGGTGATCACCAACATCGACTACGAGCACCTCGAAAGCTACGGTGACTTTGCCGAGCTGCAGAGGGCGTTTGTCGACTTCGCCAACCGCGTGCCGTTCTACGGGTCGGTCGTATGCTGCGCGGACGACAAGAATCTGGCCGCGGTGATCCCTGACATCACGCGGCGTGTGACGACCTATGGGCTCGAGTCGGATCGGGCGGACCTCACGGCGACCGACGTCGCGCTGGGTCCGCTGACGGCGACCGCAACCGTCGCGCGGCGCTCGCGCCACCCGGGCGAGCCCGCTCGGCGGCTGTCCCCGCTCGGCGTCCTTACGCTCAACGTACCTGGTCGCCACAATTTGCTGAACGCGCTCGCCACCGTGGCTGTGGGTCTCGAGCTGGACCTGCCATTCGAGCGGATCGCGGCGGGGCTCCGGGATTTTAGTGGCGCGGAACGGCGGTTCGACGTTCGTGGGGAGGTACACGGCATCCTGGTCGTGGACGACTACGGCCATCACCCAACCGAGATGGCCGCCGTGATTGACGCGGCCCGGGCGCTCGGCCGCCGCATCGTCATCGCGTTTCAGCCTCATCGCTTTACGCGGACCCGGGCGCTGCTCGGGGCATTCGGCCCGGCCCTCTCGGGGGCAGCCCGCGTGGTGCTCACCGACATCTACGCCGCCGGCGAAGAACCGATTCCCGGCGTCACGCTCGAAGCCCTGGCGGCGGCGGTCAGACGTGACGCCGGATGTCCAGTCGACGTCGTGCCAAGGCTCGCCGACGTTCCAACGGCGCTCGCGCGGATTGCCCAGCCCGGTGACGTGGTCATCACGCTCGGCGCTGGTTCGATCGGGAGCGTGCCGGAACAGTTGCTTCGGCTGCTGGCCGCGCCCGGTCTCCCTTCAGCGCGTGGAGATCGGCCGTGAGCTCAGTCGCCGTCCCCTCCGACAGACACTTTCGGCGGGCCTACGTCAGGCCGGCGCGGAAACGCGAACGCTGGCGACGCCCGGCGGCGCGCGCGCTGAAGGGTGGGCTTGTCGCACTGCTGGCGGCGGTGGCGGTCTATCGCGGCGGTGAGGCGGTGGCCCAGGCGCGGGTTCTGCAGGTTGGCCGCATTGTCGTGCGTGGGAACCACCACCTCTCGAGCGGCGAGGTGCTGGCAGTACTCGACGGACTCCGGGGCGAGCACATCCTCTGGACCGACCTCGATCGATGGCGGGAGCGCTTGCTGGCATCGCCCTGGGTTGCGGACGCATTTCTCAGGCGGTCGTTGCCGTCGACCGTAGAAGTCGTCGTGTCGGAGCGCGAGCCGATCGCGGTCGGCCGTCTCAGTGACGGGCTGTATCTCATCGATGGCCGAGGCGCCGTGATCGACCAGTTCGGTCCGCAGCACGCCGATCTCGATCTGCCGATCGTCGACGGACTGGCGGGGGCGCGCCACTCGACGTCTGCGCCAGACGAGGCGCGCGCTGGGCTGGCGGCGCGGCTGATTCTCTCGTTCAAGGCGAAGCCCGACGTCGCCCATCGGGTGTCGCAGATCGACGTGACCGACCCCCACAACGCGGGGGTCATTCTGAACGGGGATTCGGCCGTGATCTATGTGGGGGAGGACCGATTTCTCCCGCGGGTCGAAGCGTATCTGGAGCTGGCGGCGGCCCTGCGCGAACAGGTGACCGACATCGACTACGTCGACCTGCGATTCGACGATCGTGTCTACGTTCGGCCCGCGGGCAAAGCCGCCGCCGCTCCTCCGGCGCGTCCCGTTGTTCAAGGTCAGGCGGTGGGCACGCGGAGTCACAAGGCGAGAAAGCGCTAACGGAACGGGGTTCGGAGGCAGCGTGGCGCGCAAAGAACGGTATCTGGTCGGTCTCGACGTAGGCACGACGAAGGTGACCGCGGTCGTCGGCGAAATCCTCGACGGCGAAGGGCTCGACATCATCGGGATTGGCGTCGCCGAGTCACGAGGCATCCGACGAGGGGTCGTGGTCAATCTCGAGGCGGCGGTCGATTCCATCAAGAAGGCGATCGAAGACGCCGAGCTCATGGCCGGGATCGAGGTGGACTCGGTGCACCTCGCGCTGTCCGGGCCGCATATCAAGGGGTTCAACAGCCGCGGTGTCATCGCGGTCGCCGGCAAGAACCGGGAGATCACGCGTGACGATGTTCGCCGCGCGATCGAGGCTGCCAAAGCCGTGTCGCTGCCGACCGGACGGGAGATCCTTCACGTATTGCCTCAGGATTTCGTGGTCGACGAGCAGGACGGCATTGGCGCACCGGTTGGCATGATGGGGACGCGCCTGGAAGTCAACGTGCACATCATCACGGGTAGCCAGAGCTCAACGCAGAACATCGTGGCCTGCGTGAACCGCGCCGGCATCAACGTGGCGGAGACCGTCGCCGAGCAACTGGCAGCGAGCGAGTCGGTCTTGACCGAGGACGAAAAGGAGCTCGGCGTTGCCCTTGTCGACATCGGCGGCGGGACGACCGATGTCGCCATCTACGAGCGTGGCAGCCTGTGGCACACCGCCGTGACCGGTGTCGGCGGCGATCACTTCACCAACGACATCGCTGTCGGGCTTCGGACGCCGGTACCCGATGCGGAAAAGATCAAGAGGAAGTCTGGATGCGCCTTGTCCGCTATGGTCGACGAAGACGAGACCATGGAAGTGGCCAGCGTCGGGGGCCGCAAGCCGCGGGTGATGGCACGGCAGATCCTCACCGAAATCCTGCAGCCGCGGGCCGAAGAGATTTTTCACCTGGTGTGGGACGAGATTCGACGGGCGGGCTACGAGAAGAGCTTGAACTCGGGCATCGTGCTGACCGGCGGCGGCTCGATCCTCGACGGGATGCCGGAAATCGCGGAGCAGATTTTCGATCTGCCGATTCGACGAGGATGCCCGACCGGCGTCGGCGGCCTCGCCGACCATGTGAACAGCCCGACGTTTGCGACCGGCGTCGGTCTGGTGCTGTACGGATATCGCAACTGGGAGGGCAAGCGCGCCCGGGCTCCGGTCGGTGCGGGTGCGCTGGTTCGCGTCGCCGGACGGCTGCGCGGCCTGTTCAGGGAGTTTTTCTGACAACTGCGGGTCTGCCGATCCGCGCTACTTCGAACGGAGTGACCCATGGCTGACTTCAGGGATCCTCGGCCTGCCGCCGGCGCAAGCGACGCCGCACACGCCGACCGTCTCCGGCTGAGCCTCGACGAGGAGATTCACCCGAGCGCCTGCATCAAAGTGATCGGCGTCGGCGGGGGTGGTGGCAACGCCGTCAACCGCATGGTCAGGACGGGACTCGACGGCGTCGAGTTCATCGTCACCAACACCGACCTCCAGGCGCTCAGAAGCAACGCCGCGCCACTCCGGGTTCAAATCGGCGCGAAGTTGACCAAGGGCCTCGGGGCCGGAGCCGATCCGAACGTCGGGCGATCCGCCGCGCTCGAAGACACCGAGCGCCTTATCCACGCACTCGGTGGTGCGGACATGGTCTTCGTAACCGCCGGCCTCGGAGGGGGCACCGGCACGGGCGCCGCGCCGGTCATTGCCAGTCTCGCCAGCGAGTTGGGCGCACTGACGGTAGCCGTCGTCACCAAGCCGTTCAAGTTCGAAGGGAAAAAGCGGCAGATTCAGGCCGAACGCGGTCTCGAGGCTTTGCGCGACTGTGTGGACACGATCATCACGATTCCCAACGAGCGCCTGCTGGCCATCATCGATCGCGCCACGCCGCTCACCGACGCGTTTGCCACGGCTGACGACGTGCTGAGACAGGCGATCCAGGGCATCTCAGACCTGATTCTCGTGCCAGGGTTGATCAATCTCGATTTTGCCGACGTCAAGACGATCATGGCCGGCATGGGGCTGGCCATGATGGGCACCGGAATCGCGGAGGGCGAACACCGAGCGGTCGAAGCGGCACGCCGCGCCATCTCGAGTCCGCTCCTCGAAGGCGCGTCCGTCGATGGCGCCCGGGGCGTGATCATCAACATCACCGGCGGACCGGATCTAACGCTGATGGAGATAAGCGACGCGTCGACGATCGTGCAGGAAGCGGCCGACGAAGACGCGAACATCATCTTCGGCGCGGTCGTCGATCCGGCGCTGACAGGCAAGGTGAAGATCACCGTGATCGCCACCGGCTTCGTTCCCTCGGTCGCGGCGCGCCCTGCCGCCTCTGCCGCTCAGACGCCCATCGACATGGCGCACTATGCGGATCAGACGCGCATCCGTACCGAGGCGCCGGGCGCAACGATCGCCGTGGACCGACTGGCGGCCTCGCGGTTGGCCGTCGCGAGACGACCGGCGATCGACCTTCCGCTTTCCGCGGCAGCGGGCGCCCCGACGTCGGCTAGCGGCCCGGGCTCGGATCTGGCTGTGCCGCCTGTCCGTCGGACGACCGCCGAGGAGTCCGACTCGACCTTCGACGTTCCAGCCTTCCTGCGCCGCCAGGAAGGCTGAAGAACCTGGGGGCCTCTCGTTCGGGCGGCGCGGCACTGAGAGGGGCCCTGGTGGTACACTAGATAGATCCACGGCCAGCGAGAGCGCCGACGTGTAAGCGTCAGGTGCCGCACGGGTTCGGGCCGGGGAGCCGAGGGGGCCGCCGCATCCGGTTGCGGCGCGGGTTCCCGCCCGACCTGCACGCATGACATCCTGGCAACAGCGCGAACGCGCACAAGGCATCCTCGCCAAAGAAACCGGCTACATCCGAAAGCCGCACGGCAGCCGTCTGCGCGTGGCTCTCGCGTTTCCGAACACCTACTGGGTCGGGATGTCGAACCTGGGGTTTCAGACCGTTTACCGCCTGTTCAACACCCAGGAAGGCATCGTCTGCGAGCGCGTGTTCCTGCCGCCGAAGCAAGAACTCGCTTCGCTCGTCTCGTCCCGCACTCCGCTCATCACGCTCGAGTCGCAGACCAGAGTGGACGAGTTCGACGTGCTCGCGTTTTCCGTCTCCTTCGAGTGGGACTACGTGAACGTGCTCACGATGCTGCGGATGGCGGGCCTTCCGC
>JBGPJH010000110.1:0-10033 GCA_041485305.1 Vicinamibacteria bacterium
CCCGTCGCGCGTCAGGCGGCGGCCGAGGCCACCGGAGTTCGTGTCGATGGGCCAGCCGTGGATCCGATCGTCGCGCTGGGCCTTGGGGTATCCCAGACCACGTCCATCGGCCGGTCCCTGGCCGCGGTCGCGGTCCTCGAGGCGTCGTCCCAGGCGGCTCAGGCCGCGCAGGCGACGCCGACCCAGCCCTCGCCGCGCAACGGTCGAAACTACACCGGCAATCCGGTCAGCCTCGATTTTCAGCAGGCCGACCTGCGCGCCGTCCTTCGGGTCTTCTCCGAAATCAGCAGCTTGAACATCGTCATTGATCCGTTGGTGCAGGGAACCGTGGACGTGGCGCTGCGAGACGTGCCTTGGGACCAGGCGCTCGACATCATTCTTCGGGCCAACAGGCTGGGGTACATCGTCGACGGCACCGTGGTGCGCATCGCCCCTTTGTCGGCGCTGGCCGACGAAGAGGGGCAGCGTCGGAAGCTGGCCGACGAGCAAGCCTTGGCCGGCGAGCTGCGCGTCCTGACCAAGACGCTGAGCTACGCAAAGGCCGAAGAACTAAAGGAGCTTCTCACGAAAAGCGCGTTGTCCCAGCGGGGCACCGTGCAGGTCGACCCCCGCACGAACACGCTGATCATCACCGACCTTCAGGAGCGCCTCAACACCGCGTCCGAGCTGCTGGTCACGCTCGACAAAGCGCAGCCGCAGGTCGAGATTGAAGCGCGCATCGTCCAGGCGAACAAGAATTTCGCGCGGCGGCTCGGGATTCAGTGGGGTTTCAATGGCCGAGTCGATCCTGCGCTGGGCAACACCACGAACCTCGCGTTTCCCAACAACGGCAGCCTTGGTGGTCGAGCCGGCACCCAGGGGCCCGGCCAGACGGGCACCGCGGTCAATCTCGGCGCCCCGTCCCCTAATAGCGCGGTGGGTCTCGCGCTGGGCGCCATCAATGGCGCCTTCAACCTCGACGTCGCGCTGACGGCCGCGGAGAACTCCGGCAATCTGCGTGTCCTGTCGACGCCGCGAGTAACGGCGCAGAACAATGGCGAGGCCGAGATAACCCAGGGCGTGCAGATTCCGATTCAGACGGTCGCGAACAACACAGTGACCGTCACGTTCAAGGACGCCGCGCTGACACTGAAAGTGACCCCGCAGATTAGCGCGGCTGGCACGGTCATCATGAAGATCGCGCTCGAGAACGCGCAGCCCGACTTCAGTCGCGCCGTCAACGGCATCCCGCCGATCAACACGCAGCGCGCCAATACGCAGGTGCTCGTAGGTGACGGGCAGACAACGGTCATCGGCGGGATCTTCATCAGTCAGCAGCAGGCGTCGACCGATCGGACGCCCGGCCTTGGGCAAATTCCGCTCATCAAGTGGCTCTTCAGGCGCGATGAGGTCAAAGACGACAGCACTGAGCTGCTGATCTTCATCACGCCTCGGATCATCAAGGGGTAGCGTGCGACTGATGGCTATGGGTAAGAGGACGAAACTGGCCGCACTGGCGCCGCTTCTCGTTGCGAGCGTCTCCTGTGGCGACGTCGTGCGGCAGGGACGGGCGCCGGTGTACATGGTCATGGACTCGCTCCAGGGTGCGCGCGGCGGGAAGACGTCGGGAACCCTGAGCGGAACGCTGCAGTCCGATGTGCTCACTTTGGTGACCTCGCCTGAGCCCTGCTCGTCGACGACCCCGTGCGCGACCGTGTTTGGCGACGGCGGGCAGGTGATCTTGCGTCTGTCTCCGAAAGACATCGGCTCGGTGGCGGCGCCGGCGGCCCCTTCCACGAACAACGCGGTGACGATCAACCGATACCGCGTCACCTACCGGCGCGCCGACGGACGGAACACCGCTGGCGTCGACGTGCCCTTCGGCTTCGACGGAGCCGTCACCGGCACGGTGCCCATCGGAGGAACGCTGACGCTCGGATTCGAGCTCGTTCGGATCACGTCGAAGATGGAGTCGCCCCTCGTTCAACTCATCTCGAGCCCCACCGTCATCACGACCGTTGCCGACGTGACGTTCTACGGCCGGGACCAGGTGGGCAACGAGATCAGCGTCACCGGCTCGATTCAGATCGATTTCGGGAACTTCGGGGACTTCTAACGCCATGATCAAGGGGCTGCCTGCTCGCCTGTCGCTCTGTGCCGCGATGGCTCTCGCCTCCGCCTGCACTGTTCACCCGACGGAGGCGCCGGCTCTGGCCGGCCCGTCAGAGTTTGCGCTGTCGTTCAGCGTGGCTGCTACGCCGGATAGCATCACGCAGGACGGTGTTTCTCAATCTTCGATTGTTGTCACCGCGCGCGATGCGAGCGGCGCGCCCGTCGCGGGACTCCAACTCGGCCTCGCGATCGTTGTGTCCAACACCCAGGCCGCATTCGGAACGTTGTCCGCACGAACCGTCTTCACCGGTGCAGACGGGAGGGCAACGTCCACGTACACCTCCCCAACGGCGTCTCCCTACCTGGCAGGGGGTCCGCCGACCATCGTCTCGGTGGTGGCCACCCCGGTTGGAAACGACTATCGAAAGGCAATTTCTCAGCGCGCCGACATCAAGGTGACTCCGCCTCCTCTTCTGACGCCGGTCCCAGGAGGCCCGACTGCGACCGTGACCTTCTCACCGTCCAGCCCAAAGGTTGGTCAGCTCGTGACGTTCGACGCCACATCGAGTCAGCCGGCACCCGGCCATCGGCTCACGACCTATTTCTGGGACTTCGGCGACGGGCTGCCACAAAGCGAGGAGGGGAACGACGCCTCCCATGTGTATGAGGTCCCTGGGACCTATACAATGGTGCTGGGGGTGGTCGACGACGTGGGTCGGATTGGCAGCATCTTCAAGACGATTGTCGTCTCGCCGTAGCTTGCCCAACCGACGCGCCGTCCTAGCGGCATGCCGGAGAATCCACGAATTGAAGATCTGCGACGCCGCGTTCAGACTGACCCGGCGTCGATTGCCTTTGCACAGCTCGCCGAGGAGCACCGTCGAGCCAAGCAGTATGAGGAATCGGTCAACGTCTGCCAGGCTGGGTTGCGCATTCATCCTCGGTACCTGTCCGCGCGTATCACGTTGGGCCGCGCCTTGATCGAGCTCGGCCGGCTCGACGAGGCCCGCCATGAGCTCGAGCTCGTTCTGAGCAGCGCGCCACAGAACCTGGCTGCCATTCGGGCGCTTGCCGAAACCCACCGCAGGCGGGGGGCTTGGGCCGAAGCACTGGAGCAGTACCGAGCGGCCCTTGTGTTGGCCAGCAACGACCCCGACCTCGAAAGGGCGGTTAGCGAGCTGTCGGCGCAGGTTGCGGAGCCGGCACTGAAGGCGCCTCCCGCTACCCCGGAACCGGAGCGGCTCGAGAAGAGCGCGGGGGACAACGACCGCAAGGCCCTCGTCGTGCTCGAACAGTGGCTCGCCGCGATCCATGTCACTCGCGCCCACCCACGCCCTTAGGCTGCGTCATCAGCAGGTTCGCCGCGTCCTGGAACGGGAACCCGTGGACGCCCTGCTCGTCACGTCATTGCCGAACATCGCGTACCTGACGAACTTCGGCGGTAGCTCGGCCATCGTGATCCTGACGGCGACCCGGCTGTTGTTCATCACGGACTCCCGATACGTGGCCTCCCTCAACCAGACAATCGGGACGTCGAGTGAGTGCCCGGGCCTCGAATTGGTCACCGTCGAGGGCGCTTACGACCCGACCCTCGTTCGGGTCCTGTCGGCGGTGGCCCCGGCGCGCCTAGCCTTTGAGGGGGCGCATCTCAGCGTCAGCCGCCATCTGTGGCTGCGCGAGGCTCTTGGCGCGCTGGCTCAGGCACCGGAGCTGGTGCCGGCTACAGGTTTTGTCGAGGGCGCGCGCATCGTGAAGGACGACTACGAGCAGCAAGTGCTGAGAGAGGCCGGGCGTCGCCTTTCCCGCGCCGCCGAGCGCGTGTTTTCCGACGTGCGCGCCGGCCGGACCGAGCGAGACGTCGCGCTGAGCATCGACATCCGGATCAGGGAGGCCGGGTTCGAGCGATCGGCGTTTGACACAATTGTTGCGAGTGGTCCAAATGCGGCACTGCCCCACGCGAGGCCCGGGGAGCGAACGTTAAGCGAAGGTGACGTGGTGGTGCTGGACTTCGGCGGGGTCTACGACTCATACTGCGTGGACCTCACGCGGACTGTGGTGGTGGGATCGGCGTCCGAGCGGAGCCGCGAGGTGCACGCGGCGGTGCTCGCGGCTCACGATCAGGCCGTGTCCGTGGTCGCACCGGGTCGTTCTCGGTTCGCGATTGACGCCGCCGCCCGCGAACGACTGGCGGCGGCAGGCATGGCCGAGGCGTTCGGCCATGGAACAGGACACGGTCTGGGCCTCGAGGTGCACGAGGATCCGAGGATCGTCCGCCAGGGGCCCGACGTCGACCCCCGCCACGAGTTCGTGGCACCAGGTATGGTTTTTACGATCGAGCCAGGCGCGTACTTCCCGGGATGGGGTGGCGTGCGGATCGAGGACGATGTGCTCGTGACCGACTCGGGTGTGGAGCTCTTGACCGACGTCACGACCCAGCTCCTGGAACTCTGACAGTCACCGTGATGGACCTCGACCAGCTCAAGCAGATTCTCGACCTCGTGCGGGAGCACGAGCTCTCGGAGTTCGAGGTCGAACAGGACGGCTTGCGGCTGAAAGTTCGAAAGGAAGCGGGGAGGCTGCTCGTGGCGGCGCCCTCGCCTCCTCTTCCTCTTCCGATGGTCGTGACACCGGGGGCACCGGTCGTGGGGGTCGTGGCGGCGGGTGACGATGGCGGCGGCGGGGCGGATATCGAGCTGGCGGTCGTGAAGTCGCCGATTGTCGGCACCTTCTACCGATCTCCCGAGCCCGGCGCCCAACCATATGTGGAGATAGGCTCGACGGTGAAAAAGGGTCAGGTGCTCTGCATCATCGAGGCGATGAAGCTGATGAACGAGATCGACTCCGACTGCGATGGAGAGATTGCGAACATCTACGTCGAGAACGGGCATCCGGTTCAGTACGGCGAGCGGCTATTTGCGATTCGCACCAGGTAAATGTTCAAGAAGATTCTGATTGCGAATCGCGGCGAGGTGGCACTGCGGGTTATTTTCGCGTGCCGAGAGCTCGGTATCAAGACCGTGGCGGTGTATTCGGAGGCCGACGAGAACTCTTTGCACGTCCGCTTTGCTGACGAAGACGTCTGTATCGGACCCGCTCGAAGCGCGGACAGCTACTTGAACGTGCCGGCCGTGATCAGCGCTGCCGAAATCACCGGCGCCGACGCGATTCATCCCGGGTACGGCTTCCTGTCTGAAAGCGCCTATCTGGCGGAGGTCTGCGAGGCTTGCCACATCCGGTTCATCGGGCCAGACCCGCAAGTCATTCGCCTGATGGGCGACAAGGCGCGGGCCCGCCGCGTCATGAAAAAGGCCGGCGTCCCGGTGCTTCCCGGCAGCGACGGGCCGATCGAGAACGAGGAGAAGGCACTCAAGCTGGCCAAGGAGATCGGGTATCCGGTCATCGTCAAGGCCACGGCTGGCGGCGGTGGACGAGGGATGCGCGTGGTTCGCGTCCCAGCAGAGTTGTCGAACGCGGTCAAGACCGCCCAGCGCGAAGCCGAGGCGGCCTTCGGTGTTGGGGACGTGTACATCGAGAAGTACATCGAGTCGCCGCGTCATATCGAGTTCCAGGTGCTCGGCGACCATCACGGCTCGGTCGTCCATCTAGGCGAGCGCGAGTGCTCGATTCAGCGGCGACACCAGAAGTTGGTGGAAGAGTCGCCGTCGCCCGCGCTGAGCGAAAAGGTCCGGCGGAAGATGGGCAGCCTGGTCATCGACGCCGCGAAGGCCGTTCAGTACACGAACGCCGGCACGTTCGAGTTCCTCATGGATCCCGACGGACGGTTCTATTTCATGGAGGCCAATACCCGCTTGCAGGTCGAGCACGCGGTCACCGAGATGGTGACCGGCATTGACATCGTCAAGGAGCAGATTCGTATCGCAGCCGGTCAGCGCCTCGGGTTCAAGCAGGGCGATGTGACGTTCACCGGTCATTCGATCGAGTGCCGCATCAACGCGGAGGATCCCGACTCGTTCGTCCCGTCTCCCGGAGTGATTCACGTGTTCAGCGTCCCGGGTGGTCCTGGCGTGCGGGTGGAGACCTTCGCTCATTCCGACTGCACCATCTCGCCCTACTACGACTCGATGATCGCGAAGATCATCGTTCACGGTCGCGACCGCCAGGAAGCGATCGCGCGCATGCGTCGCACCCTCGAGATGACCGTCATCGAAGGCATCAAGACCAGTATCCCGCTGCACCTCCGGATCGTGAACGACCGAGAGTTTCTGGCGGGGCGTCTCAGCACGTCCTTCATGGACCGCCTTCTTGCTCAGCCGCGCCCTGGCGGTCACCTCGCGGAGGCCGTGTAGCCCCTCTCCCTCCGCTTTACGTCATCTGCGACGGGGACCTTTGCGAGCGCTCCGGCTGGACGCTCGTCGACTTTGCGGTCGCGTGTGTCGACGGGGGAGCGCGGGTGCTGCAGATCCGGGCCAAGCGCGCGTCGAGCGGTTCGTTGCTCGACACGACGATTGCGATCATGGAACGCGTTCGCTTGGCTGGTGCGATCGTCATCGTGAACGATCGCGCGGACATCGCCAGGCTGGCTGGCGCCCACGGCGTGCACGTGGGGCAAGATGACCTGTCGCCGGCCGCCGTGCGCTCGATTGTGGGTGATGCGGCCGTGGTCGGGTTGTCGGCGCACACCGCGGATCAGATTAACCGAGCGACGGGTGAACCGATTTCCTACCTGGCGGTGGGTCCGGTGTTCGGCACCGCGACCAAGGACACCGGCTATGCGGCCGTGGGCGTGGAGCTGGTTCGCGACGCCTCGGTCGCTACCGGGTCGCGGAAGCTGCCGGTCGTCGCCATCGGTGGGATCACGCTCGAGCGCGCACCCTCAATCATCGCGGCCGGCGCCAGCGCCGTGGCGGTCGCTTCGGATCTGTTGACCGGCCAGAATCCCGAGCAGAGAGTACGGGCGTACCTCGACCGTTTGGCTACGTAACCTCCGACGGCAGCCGCGCGCCAGTGAACACTTGCTTCACTTGACAGGACCGCGGCTTGAGAAGCTGTCCAGACCGCTCCATGTATAATTCGCCCGCATGAAGGGTCAACTCTTCGCGACGAAGTCGCTCGGTCAATTGCTGGAGGAGATGGCCGGCGAGAATCGGCTGCGCCGCGTGCTCGGTCCGGTTCAACTGACGAGCCTGGGCGTCGGCGCGATCATCGGCGCCGGGATCTTTGTCGCGACCGGCGCTGCCGCCCACAACGTGGCAGGACCCTCGCTCATGCTCTCGTACGTCGTCGCGGGGATCACGTGTGTCTTCGCCGCGCTGTGCTACGCCGAGTTCGCGTCGATGGTGCCCGTGGCTGGATCGGCCTACACGTATGCGTATGCGACGCTCGGCGAGCTGTTCGCCTGGATCATCGGGTGGGACCTCGTCCTCGAATACGCGGTAGGGGCGGCAACGGTTGCCAACGGTTGGTCGGGATACTTCCAGAGCGTGCTGGCCAAGTTCGACGTCCACTTTCCCACGGCCTTGAGCGGTCCCCCGATCGTCTATGACACCGCGGCGGGCCACTTCGTCCAGACCGGCGGCGTGGTGAACCTGCCGGCGATCCTGATCGTGACCCTGGTGACTTTCGTTCTCGTCAAAGGAATCCAGGAGAGCGCCAGCTTCAACGCGACGATGGTGTTCGTGAAATTAGCTGCCGTCCTGTTCGTGATCCTGGTGGGAACCTTTTACATCAATCCCGCGAACTGGACGCCGTTTGCACCCTACGGGATGACGGGCGTCAGCATGTTCGGGTACACGCTGTTCGGTCAGGTGAACGCCGGGGGGCAGCCGGTGGGCATGATTGCGGGCGCGGCCATCATCTTCTTCGCCTATATCGGCTTCGACTCGGTGTCCACTCACGCGGAAGAGGCCAGGCAGCCCAAGCGCGACGTGCCGATCGGCATCATTGCCTCGCTGCTGATATGCACCGTGCTCTATATCGCCGTGGTGGCCGTGCTCACGGGGATGGTGAGCTACGCGAAGCTCAGCGTCGATGCCGGCGTGTCCGATGCCTTCAAGCAAGCGGGTTTGCCCTGGGCGGAGTTCATCATCGCTGCGGCTGGCGTGGCTGGCATCACCTCGGTGCTGCTCGTGCTGATGCTGTCCGGGCCGCGGGTGTTTCTGGCCATGGCCCGGGACGGGATGCTCCCAGCGAGTTTTTTTGCCGACGTCCACCCGCACTTCCGTACGCCCTGGAAGTCCACGATCCTGATCGGCGTGTTCGTGTCCACGATGACCGGCTTCCTGCCGATTGACGCGCTGCTGCACCTGGCCAACATCGGGACGCTCTTCGCGTTCCTGATCGTCTGTGCGGCCGTGCTCATCATGCGACGGACGAATCCGCAGGCCGAGCGTCCGTTCCGCGCGCCTCTGTATCCGCTCGTGCCGATCTTGGGCATCCTGGCGTGCCTGCTCTTGATGTTCTCATTGCCGCCCGAGAATTGGTACCGGCTGATCGTTTGGATGGCGCTCGGTCTGGCGATCTACTTCTCGTACGGCTATCGCCACAGCGAGCTTCGCAAGCGCAGCGACGCGCTGGCGGCCGCAGGAGTGGCTGCCGGCAGCGCACGTCGGCTGTGAGCCGACCGAGGCATGGCTGCACGTGGGCTCATCGCCGCGGTCGGCACCGACGCGGAGAACGTGTACGCGGTCCTTAGTGCGCGGGTGCTGAGGCCCGACCTCTACATCGTCGGCAGGACTGAAAGCGAGGAGATGGGCGCCGAGCAGATGGTTCAGACAGCGCTGCGGCCTGCGGTGGTCGATTCCGTACAGCTGGGGACCGGTTCTGACAACCCGGAACCGGCCGCCTTCATTCGGGCCGGCGACAAGCTGGTCGTGCTCGCCCGACCAGCTTCCCGGAAGCGCCTCGAACTGGAGGCGGCGCCCTAGATGGCGGCGCGACTTCTCGACGGTTCATCCGTGGCGCAGGCGATTCGAGCCGAGATCCGGCCTTCAGTGGACGCCTTTACGGCCCGGGCCGGTCGGGCGCCTGGCCTGGCGCTGGTATTGGTCGGGAACCATCCGTCCTCAGAGCTCTACGTCGGGAGCAAGTTGAGATCGGCCGCCGAGAGCGGACTGCGCGCGGATATCGAGCGGTTGCCGGCACAGGCCACGCTAGAGGAGCTTCTGCGCCTGGTCGGGCGGCTGAACCGAAGCAGCGTGCACGACGGCATTCTCGTGCAATCTCCGTTGCCCGCGGGCATGGGACCAGATGCCGAGCACCGGGTCTTTGACACCATTGCGCCGGAGAAGGACGTTGATGGCGTTCATCCCGTGAACGTGGGTAAGCTGGTCCAGGGGCGCGCGACGCTCACGGCCTGCACGCCGTCCGGCATCATCGAGCTGCTCGATCGGTCGGCGGTTCCGATTGCCGGTGCGCGAGCCGTGGTCATCGGCCGGAGCGACATCGTGGGCAAGCCGATGGCGCTGTTGTTCCTGCACCGTCATGCCACTGTGACAGTGTGCCATTCCCGAACCAGAGATCTCGCCAGCGTCGCCCGCGAAGCAGACATCCTGGTGGCAGCGCTCGGTCGACCGGCCTTCGTGACGCCCGAGTTCGTCAAACCTGGGGCAACCGTCATCGACGTCGGTACGACGCGCGTCGAAGACCGAGCGATGGTCGAGCGCCTGTTCGAGCCCGGTTCCAAGCGGCGCCAGGCGTTCGAGCGGCGCGGGGCGGTCGTGTTGGGTGACGTGCATCCGGCGGTCGAGCACGTAGCCGGGGCCCTGACGCCCGTTCCAGGCGGAGTCGGTCCGCTGACGATCGCCATGCTGCTCAAGAACACGGTCCGTGCCGCCGAGGCGCGCGCCGAAGCGGCCGACCATCCTCGCTAGCATGTCCAGCCTTTTGAAGGTCGCCCTGACCGGTGGTATTGCCACCGGCAAGAGTTACGTCCTCGCGCAGTTCGCGCGCCACGGCATCCCCTGCCTCGACGCCGATACCCTCG
>JBGPJH010000111.1:0-9977 GCA_041485305.1 Vicinamibacteria bacterium
AGGCTGGAGCGGGAGACGGGGATCGAACCCGCGACCAACAGCTTGGAAGGCTGTGACTCTACCACTGAGTTACTCCCGCCTTCACACTTCACACGCTTCACCGGTTTGGTCCGCCCGCCTAGCGCCCCACGGTCCCGACCGATGGCGCCGCGTTGCCAAGGTGAGCCGCGCGCCACCGTCACACTCAACAAGACCTGTCGCCCCACGCTCGCTGACGTGAGTCGCCTATGCGCCGCGCGCTCAGGCAAACCCTCCACCTGACGCTTGGCCCGCCAACCGAGCCCGCCTCCCCATACAACGCGGGGTGGAGGTTGGTGGCGAGGGAAGGACTCGAACCTTCGAAGCCGCTAGGGCGACAGATTTACAGTCTGCTGCGTTTGACCGCTTCGCTACCTCGCCAACTGTCTGTTTTCTGGAATCGGTGCTTTCGACGCTTGCGCTGCGGACCGGATGCGCTCAAGCCGTTGGAGCTGGCGAAGGGATTTGAACCCCCGACCCGCTGATTACAAATCAGCTGCTCTACCGGACTGAGCTACGCCAGCCAGACAAAGTTACACCTAGACAAAAGATGCACTTTAGCACGTCTCGTGCCACTCGTGCAATACCTCGATGTATCAAGCCTTTCCCTGGCTACGGGCCCTTCGACGCTGCCGGAGAGCCTCGAATAACGCGATACCGGCCGCCACGGCCACGTTCAGGCTCTGCACACGGCCCTGCATCGGAATCGACACGAGCCAGTCGCACCGCTCGCGGACCAGCCGACGCAGCCCGCCGTGCTCCGCCCCCAGCACGAAGGCGGTCGGCAGGGTCAAATCCAGGAGATCGTACTGCGCGGCCGAGTCGGTCGCAAGCCCGACTGTCCAGACGCCCGCCTCTTTCAGCTCCTCGAGCGCTCGGGCGATGTTCACGACCTCAGCAATCTTGACGTGGGACACGGCCCCGGCCGACGCCTTGGCGGCCGCGCCGTCGAGCGGGGCGGCGCGCCGGGTCTGCCGAACAACCCCATCGGCGCCAGCCGCGTCGACGGTCCGAAGGATCGCGCCCACGTTTTGGGGATCTTCGATCCCGTCGAGCACGACGAGGAGCGGGGGGCCGGTGGCCGCCGCGACCAAAGCCGGAACATCGAACCGCCTCGCTTCGAGCAGCTCGGCCGCGATGCCCTGATGCACGCCACCGCGCGCCGCTCGGTCGAGATCGGCGGGCGTGACACGGCGCACCGCAACGCCTTCGCGCGCGGCCGCCTGCATCGCTTCGACCACCCGACCGGAGGGAACTCGATCGGCGACACGCAGCTCCTTGACGCGCCCCGCTCGGAGAGCTTCGAGAACCGGGTTAATGCCGTAAATGAGCATCTCAGCGCCCTAGAGGTCATCCAGCACGCGGACGAATTGGGCCGCCCGTTCCCGGCAGCCGAGAATCTTTGGAAGGCCCGCTGCTGCCTCCAGGTCGGCGCCGCGATCGATGGCGGGCACGACGAGATCGAGCTCCGGTCCTTCGGCGCGTCCGGTGAGGACGATTCGGATCGGATGAAAGAGTGCTCGCGCCTTTTGCCCCGTGCGCGACCTCACCTGATTGGCCACCGCGCGGAACCGTTCGCGATCGAGCCGGGGCGCGTCTGCCAATTCCTCTGCGAGCGCGCGCGCCACGGCGCGCGCCCCTTCGCGGAACATCTCCTCCCGCACCGTCCGGTCCTCTAGGGCCTCGGCGGGCGAGAAGTCGAACAGAAACCAGAGCCGCGCCGGCACCTGGTCGAGTCGGTCTACCGAGTCCGACGCAATCGGCATCACCGAAGCCAGAAACTCCACGCCTGCGGGTAACGGCGCCAGGGGAACGCCCTGGCTCCGGAAGTACGGCAAGGACAGCTCCGCTAGGCGCGACGCGTTCGCGTGCTTGAGGTAATGCCGATTGACCCACGACAGCTTCTCTTCGTCGAACACGCCCGCGCTCAGCCCAACGGCATCGAGCGAGAACCGGCGGACGAGTTCCTCAACCGGTAGCAGCTCGTCGCCACCTCCCGGCGACCAGCCGATGAGCGCGAGATAGTTCACCAGCGCCTCAGCCAGGTAGCCCTTCGATCGGAACTCCGCAACCGACGTCGCACCGTGGCGCTTTGAGAGCCGCGCGTGGTCGGGACCCATTACCATTGCGAGATGGCCGAAGCTGGGAATCGTCAAGCCCAACGCCTCGCAGAGCAGAATCTGCCGCGGCGTATTCGAGATGTGATCCTCTCCCCGAACCACATGCGTGATCGCCATCAACGCATCGTCCACCACGACGGCGAAGTTGTAGGCTGGCGTGAGGTCGGCGCGCATGACGATCGGGTCGCCGATCACGTCGGTGTGAAATCGCACCTCGCCCCGCACCCGATCGGCAAACACCACGTCGCGATGCTCGGGCACACGAAATCGGATCGCCGGACGATCACCCGCCGCGAGGCGTGCCTCGATCTGGGCAGGTGTCAGGTGGCGGCACGTGCCGGCGTAGCGGGCAGGGCGACCGAGCGCGAGCGCCTCCCGTCGTTCGGCCTCGAGCTGGGCGCGCGAGCAAAAGCACGGGTACGCGTGACCCGACCCCAGCAGCCGTTTCGCGTGCGCGTCGTACAGAGGCATCCGCTCGGACTGGCGGTAGGGGCCGAAGGGACCGCCGATATCCGGTCCCTCGTCCCAATCGAGTCCCAGCCAGCGCAGATCGCGAAGGATGGCCGCTTCGGATTCGGCCGTCGAACGCTCAACATCCGTGTCCTCGACCCTCAGCACGAACGTGCCGCCGGATCCACGCGCCAGCAACCAGTTGAAGAGCGCCGTGCGCGCGTTGCCCACGTGCAGGTGACCGGTCGGGCTGGGAGCGAATCTGACGCGCATGTTCCGGCATCTCTACGCGACAAGGCTCCGCCCCGATCGCAAGGGCCTTCGCGCGCTCATCGCGCGCGGGGCCTTGCTCACGGCGGCTGCCCTTGCGATCGGCATCCGGTCAGCCCTTCCGAAGCAGTGCAACCGCATAGACCGCAATCGCCTCGCCACGACCGAGCGCGCCGACGCCCTCGTTGGTCTTACCTTTGACGCTCACACGCTCGATGCCGACGCGCACCGCGTCGGCGATGTTCGCGCGCATCGCCTCAATGTACGGCGCCAGCGTCGGCCGTTCGGCAACGACCGACGCGTCGACATTGCCCACGTCGAAGCCCGCGGCGCGAACCAGCGCCACCGCGCGCCTCAGCATCTCGAGGCTCGAGGCGCCTTTCCAACGGGGATCGGTATCCGGGAAATGGCGGCCGATGTCGCCGGTGCCCGCGGCTCCGAGGATCGCGTCCGTGATGGCGTGGCAGACGGCATCCGCATCGGAGTGCCCCAAGAGCCCGCGCTCGAAGGGAATCGTCACGCCGCCAAGAATCAGCGGCCGGCCTTCGACAAGCCGGTGCAAATCGTAGCCCACGCCGGCGCGTCCGCTCTGCGTCGGCTCTCCGCGGTGTGCGATCCCCTCCGCCACAAGTAGATCCCCGGGCGCCGCGATCTTGATGTTCGAGTGCTCGCCTTCGACGATCCTCACCGCGTGCCCCGCCCGTTCGGCCAGCTGAGACTCGTCGGTCGCGTCGACACCCAACTCGCCGAGCGCGATCGCCGCCTGCAGCACGTGGCGTCTGAACGCCTGCGGCGTCTGGGCCAGGAAGATCGTCTCGCGCGGAAGCGTCTCGGCCACGACAACGCCCTCTGGCTTGTGCGTCGCACGTTTCACCGTGTCCCGCGAAGCCAGGGCGGCCAGGGCCGCACCAGACTCGGCTGCGGCAGCGATGGTGCGCGAGATGAGCGCCGCGGTCACGAAGGGCCGGGCGGCGTCGTGCACCACGACGATGTCGCACCGCACGCTCACGGCCCTGAAGGCGTTCGAGACCGAGTCCTGACGTCGATCGCCCCCCGGAACCAGGCGCACCGTCTTCGGCGTGTTCCTCAAGAAGCCCGGCGGATCGGCGGCGACCTCGACCGGAAGCGCCACGACGAGCTCGTCGACCTGCGGGTGCTCCAGGTACGCCGCGACGCTCCACTCGAGGATGGACCGGCCGCCGACCAGCAGAAACTGTTTGGGCGCGGCACCCCCGACACGCCGGCCACGGCCTCCGGCAGCAATGATCGCCGAGACAAAGATCGCGTCGGGCAAACCTCCATTATAGGTTAGCTCTGCGATCAGAAACCTCGGTCCCTCCGTGCTGCAATCGGTCGACGGTGTCCTCGACGATCGCGTGGACGCGTGCGGCAAGCGCCCGCGCGTCCCTCACAGTGGGCGCACCGACCGACAGTGGTGCAATCGGATCGTGAACCACCAGCTTCACGGCAGCCGGCTCCGTGCGCAGACGACCCTTCGGCATCACCTGCCGCGTCCCGACGACGGCGATCGGTACAACGGCGAGGCCCGCTTCGAGGGCCAGCAGAAAGCTGCCCGCCTTGAATCGCCCCACGTGCCCGTCCCGGCTCCGCGTGCCTTCCGCGAAGATAATCAGCGAGACGCTCTCCGATACGAGCGAACGCCATCGCCCAAGAATTCCGGCGCGATCGGGATGCTCGCGGTCGACAAAGAGATGTCCGCCGCGTTTGAGATGCCAGCCCAGGAGCGGAAACCTGGCGAGCGACGCCTTCGCGATGATGCGAAGCTGGTAGGGCAACGAGGCGAAAATTACCGGGATGTCGTAGATGCTCTGGTGATTCGACACGAACACATACGTGTGGCCCGGCCGGATGCGGTCTAGCCCATGAACCTCCACCCGAACACCTGTCGTTTTCAGAATCAGCCACGACCAGGCGCGCGCACAGCGATGCGCAACGCGACCGCGTCGATCGACCACGCTCGAAAGCACCGACGCCAGGCCGAGCGCGATCGTGTAGATGCTGATGGCCGGAATGAGGAAGAAGACGGTCCGCCACCAGTGATAGGGGGGCAACCGCACTAGGTCTGTGCCGCCGGCACGGCAGGTGCGGTCGACGAAGACGCGGGGGTCGCTGCCCGAGCGCGGTCCAGAACGGTCGCCGGCGCCGGCTGGGCGACCGGACCGGGCTCGATGTAGCGGCCAAAAATCATCTTGCCCGCGGTCGTCTGCAGCACGCTCGTGACCACGATGTCGATCGTCTTGCTGATCAGCTTTCGTGCGTTGTCCACAACGACCATCGTGCCATCGTCAAGGTAAGCCACCCCCTGGTTGTATTCCTTTCCCTCTTTCAGAATGAAGACCTTCATCATCTCCCCGGGCAACACGACCGCCTTCAGGGAGTTGGCCAGCTCGTTCACGTTGAGGACTTCAACACCGCGAAGCTGCGCGACCTTATTCAGATTGAAGTCGTTGGTCACAATCTTGCCCGGCAGCGTGCGCGCCAGCTCGATCAACTTCAGATCGACTTCGCGGACGTCGGGAAAATCGACATCCGAAATCGAGACCTCGACGCCGGCCATCTTCTGAATCTTCTGCAGGATATCGAGGCCACGGCGCCCGCGGTTGCGCTTGAGCGAATCGCTGGAGTCGGCCACCAGCTGCAGTTCCTTTAGCACGAACTGGGGAATGACGAGGGTGCCGTCGACAAATCCGGTCTCGCAGACGTCCGCAATCCGGCCGTCGATGATCACGCTCGTGTCCAGAATCTTGTACCGCCGCTCGGGACCGCTCGCTCGGAACAAACCGATCAGTCGAGCAGGTTCGAGCCAGTCGCCGTTTCTGGCCCCGATGACCAGGCCAAGGTACGGCAACGCAATCAGCACGACGCTGTACAGGAACTCGACCCGCTTGTCGCCGCTGTCGGCCCAGTAGAGGCTGGCCTCGATGGCGCGAGCCAAGCCCAGACCGAACGCGCAGCCGATCAGCGCGCCGAGGAGGCGTGTGGGCGCTGTGTGACGCAGGCGACTCTCAACGGCGACAACGAGACCGGCGAGGACGATCGCGAAGGCGATGTTCGCGAGCACGCCCAGAGGAAGAGGCCGGAGAAGGGCCGCCAAATACGCCACCGCCGCGACGATCAGGAGACGTGCGAGCGCGAACCAGCCCATCCTGGCCCCCCGTGAAGATTGCGCTGGCAGAAAGGGCACACGATACCATCATTGCAGCAACGCATCCAGCGCTTCACCGACCGTTCTCACGCCCACCAGCTCGCAGCCGCCATGCTGGCTGGGGTCCACAGCGCGATCGATGTTCGTGACCGGCATGATGCAGCGGCGGAACCCCATCTGGGCCGCCTCGCGGACGCGCAGCGCGGCCTGGCTGATGCCCCGCACTTCGCCGGCCAGTCCAACCTCCCCGAACATCGCCGTCGTGGCCGGGATGACACGGTTTCGCACGCTGGACGCGATGGCCGCCAGCACGCCGAGATCCGAAGCGGGCTCGTCCACCGTCATGCCACCGGCAATGTTGACGAAGACATCGTCGCCCACCAGATTCAGCCCCACGCGTTTCTCGATCACCGCCAACAGCAATGAGAGGCGCTGCTGATCCACGCCACTCGCCATGCGGCGCGAGGTCCCGTAGGTGCTGGAGCTGACAATGGCCTGCACCTCGACCAGAATCGGCCGCAGCCCTTCAACCGAGCACAACACTGCCGATCCGGGGGCGTTGACCGGACGCTCCGCCAGAAAGAGCTTCGAAGGGTTCGGAACCGGCTGGAGCCCGCCCGACGTCATCTCGAACACGCCAAGCTCGCTCACGGCGCCGAAACGGTTCTTCACCGCTCGAACCACGCGGTGCGAGTGATGCCGTTCCCCCTCGAAGGAGAGCACCGTGTCGACGACATGCTCGAGGACCTTTGGACCCGCGAGGCTGCCGTCCTTGGTGACGTGGCCCACGAGCAGGATCGGGATGTTGTGTCCTTTGGCGGTGAACAGCAGTTGCGTGGCCGCTTCGCGGACCTGGCCGATGCTGCCGGGCGCCGACTGAAACCGCAGCGAGAAGACCGTCTGGATCGAATCAACGATGACGAGCGCCGGCTTGATGCGGGCAATCTCGTCGAGGATCCGTTCCAGGCAGGTTTCGGCCAGCAGATACAACGGTGCGTTGCCGATCAACAGTCGCTCGCCGCGCGATTTCACCTGGTGCTCAGACTCCTCGCCCGAGCTGTAGAGGACCGTCCCGGCCGTCCGGGCCAGGTTCGCTGCGGCCTGCAGCAGGAGGGTGGACTTGCCGATGCCGGGCTCTCCGCCCAGCAGCACGAGCGAGCCGGGCACGATGCCTCCGCCGAGCACCCGATCGAATTCATCGATCCCGGTTGAGAGTCGCGGGTGCTCTCCGACTTCGATATCCGCGTAGAGACGAGCACCTCCCTCGCCTCCCGCCATGGCGTAGGGGTGGCCGGCGACCGCGCCCGAGGGTTCCGCCGGGCGCTCCTCCACAAACGAGTTCCAAGCACCGCACTCCGGGCAGTGACCCAACCACTTCGGCGACTGTGCGCCGCATTCCTGGCAGACAAAGACCGACTTGGGAGATTTGCTCATCTGGTCAGCTGGTCATTTGGTCACTTGGTCATCTGATTCAAAAGCTGACAGCTGGGGGCTTGTGAAACAATCGTGGGGAGCGATTGTTTCACAGGCTCGGAGATCTGAAAGCTGATCGCGACAGCGCATTCAAGCCTCCTTGGCGGCTAGGCATAGACGCGCTCGATCCGCGAGCCGAGGCGGCACACGATCTCCCATGGGATCGTGCCAATCGCCGCGGCCATCTCGCGCGCGTCGATGCGCTGGTCGCCCTGGGATCCGATGATGACCACTTCGTCTCCCGGTGATACGTCCGTGCCCGTTACATCGGCCATCAACATGTCCATGCTGACTGCGCCGACGACCCTGGCGCGCCTGCCGCGGATCAGCACGCTCGCTCGCCCCCCCAGTCGCAGGTCCAGGCCGTCCGCGTAGCCGGCCGGAATAATGGCAATCGAGGTGGGCTGTTCGGTCGTGAATCGCCCTCCGTACCCGGTGATCTCGCCGGCGCGCATGCCTTTGACGGCGACGACGCGACTGACGAGGGTCATGACCGGTGCGAGCTCGATCGTAGACGACAGAGGCGGCGGTACGATGCCATAGAGCAGCAGGCCCGGGCGCACGCGATCGAACCACACACGTGCATCGCGCAGCAGGGCGGCGCTATTGGCCGCGTGACGATACCGGGGCCGGCCCCCCAGCGCGGCTATGTCTGCGAGCGCCCGATCGAATCGCCCTCGCTGCAGATCGAAGAGCGGCGATTCAAGGTCGTCGGCTGTCGCAAAATGGGTATAGACCGCGTCGAGCTGCAGGTTGTCGCTCGCTAGCAAATCCGGCAGCGTGCGGCGGAGGTTATCGAACCTGAACCCCAGGCGGTTCATGCCGGTGTCGATCTTGAGATGGTAGCGGAGCCGCCGCCCGTACCGCGCCGCCGCCGCCTGCACGGCCCGCGCGGCTCCAGGCGTCGAAATCGTCGGCGTCAGACCGCAGTCGAACAACCCGTCGAGATCGCTCACGCTCAGAGCGCCAAACACCAGGATCTCCGCTTGGACACCCGAGGCTCGGAGCGCCGCGCCCTCCTCGATGTCCGCACACGCAAGCAGGTCGGCACCCGCTTCTTCGAGCGCGCGCCCCACCTGAGCTGAGCCGTGGCCGTAGGCGTTTGCCTTGACCACCGCCATGACGCCCGGCAAGGGCTGCGGCCGTTCCCTGGAAAGAAAGTCCACAACGTGGCGATAGTTCGATCTGAGGGCAGCGAGATCGATGTGCGCGGTCGTCGGACGGATCACGCCGTCCCCAGCGCCAGATTCTCGAACCGGGTGAACTCGCGGATGAAGGCGAGCTTGACGAGACCGGTCGGACCGTTGCGCTGTTTCCCGATGATGATCTCGGCCACGCCGTTCGCCTCGGCGGCTGGGGCGTTCTTCTCGGCGTACTGGTCCTGGCGGTAGATAAAGAGCACGAGATCGGCGTCCTGCTCGAGGGCGCCCGATTCGCGCAGGTCCGAGAGCTGCGGCCGGTGGTCCGCGCGCGATTCGGGGGCGCGACTGAGCTGCGACAAAACCACGATGGGTACTCTCAGTTCTTTGGCCAGGCCCTTGAGCGATCGCGAGATGGACGCCAGCTCGAGCGTGCGATTCTCGAAGCGGCCGCGACCCTGCATGAGCTGAATGTAGTCGATGACGACCAGATGCAGGCGGTGCTCGGCCGCCAGCCGGCGACACTTTGCGCGCATTTCGAGGACGCCAATCGACGGGCTGTCGTCAATGAAGATCTTCGCCTCGCTCAGCGTGCCAATCGCCTGGGACAGCTTTCCCCAGTCGCGCTCACCCAGAAATCCGCCGCGCAGGCGGTGCGCGTCGATGCGCGCCTCGGCGGTCAGCATGCGCATGAACAGCTGGTCTTTCGACATCTCGAGGCTGAACAGACCGACCGTCATCTCTGTTTTCGTGCCGACGTGCTGAGCGATGTTCAGCACCAGGCTGGTCTTCCCCATCGCCGGGCGGGCGGCCACGATGATGAGGTCCGAGGGCTGGAGTCCAGAGGTCAGCTCGTCGAGGTCGGTGAAGCCGGTCGGCACCCCGGTGATCAGCTCTTTTCTGGCGTGCAGCTGCTCGATCTTGTCCAGGCTCGAGCGCGCCAAATCCTTGAGCGACACAAACCCGTCGCGAACCTTGTCGTCCGCGATCGCGAAGATGGCGTGCTCGGCTTGATCGAGGATGAGGTCGGCGTCCTGTTCGCCCTCGTAGGCGGTGGCGAGAATCTTGTTCGCCGAGAAGATCAGGTTCCGAAGGGTCGCCTTCTCCTTGACGATTCGGGCGTAGTGCTCGACGTTCATCGATCGCGGGACGCCGTCGACAAGCGCCGCGATGTACGCCGGGCCGCCTACCTCGTCCAGCTCGCCCGAGCGCCCGAGCTCGTCCTTCAGGGTGACCAGGTCGATCGCGTCGCCGCGCTCGACCAGTTTCACCATCTTGTCGAAGATGCGCCGATGCGCGTCGCGGAAGAAGTCGCCGGAATCGACGACCTCCACCGCGAGG
>JBGPJH010000112.1:0-9965 GCA_041485305.1 Vicinamibacteria bacterium
CATGGGACACCTCGCGGGTTCCAGGTGCTGCTCTTTCACGCCGCCTTGGGTTGTGTGGCTTGTCTGGAGCTCGTGTATTCTTCTCGGACGGGTCCCCTCGTCGACGTATCGCGAGGAATTGCTCGGCTTATGGTGGGGTCGCTCGCAGGCGTCCTGCACTGCAGGATTTACCAAGCCGTCTCAATATCTGCGGACGAACCGCCTGGGCAAGAACTCGAACGTTCTCACTGTGATTGCCACGCCGAGACCGCCTGAGTTTGCGGATCATCAGTGGCAGCAGGCCCCACCAGCCGAGAAACTTCTTCTACGGCGTTCGGGTGCTCCGCGTGAGGAGATCGTTCGACCGCTCTCGACGTCGGTGGCGAGCCCTACCACGACCTCCGCTTGCTGGTAATGCAGCCGTGGACCCGGGCGAGCAGGAAGAAGTCCGCGTGATGAGGAGTTGACACATGAGCCCCATCGACAAATTTGAGATTTACGGTTGGATGAAAGTCCATTACCGGCAAGTTGCTGAGACCCCGGGATTCTTCGCGAAGAACACTGAGGAACGCTGGGCGACGATTCGCCAGCACCTTCTCGCCGATAACCCGCCCAACGGTCCTACCCTTGCGGCTGCGATCGATGGCGTGACCAAGGCAGACTGGCCAGAAGTGCTTTCATGGCTCGAGACGAGGCGTCGAGAATCCATCGAGTCAAAGTAGCAGCTCAAATCGTCGATCTACTACCTAAACCGGGCGATTCAGGTCGAGCACGGATAGGTGGAAGTGAAGGACAGCACCTTCTTCGGGCTTGCTGTCAAACAGGCTTTCTTCATACGTCCAAGAGACCCCGCGCGCCTACTTCGCCGTTGGAGGCCCTGGACCAACTTCGGCCCGCTCGACCCCAGGGGCGGGATCGACGTTCGGAACGGATATTTCAAAATACTCAATCGTGCCGTCGATCTCACTCAACCAATGGGGCGTCCCTGGGAGGTTCACGACGACATCGCCTGGCCCAACCTTCCGCGCCGAACCGCCCTTGACTCCCACCGCGCTCCTGATCGTGGCGTTCGGATTTGTGTTGGGGTAAGGATCGCTGTCGATCGTTGGCGGTATCAGGGTGCCCCCGGTGACGAGGGTGCCGGTACCTCTTGTGAAGATGACGTACTCCACGGTCCGTGGATGAGTGATGGCGTATTGGGGGCCACTCATCCGACGTCGAACCACGCCGTTGGCCTTGCCGTCCGCAAATGGGATTGCTCCGCCCGTCCTCGACCCAACGACTGTGGGGTCTAGCTTATTGAGTGCCGCCTCAATCTCCGCCGCGCTCATGTAGGGTGACGGCTCCCTATACGGCGGTACTCGGTCATGGCCTGGCTTCAGCGTGCTCTGGGCGAGAAGGACCACGCCTACTCCGGCCAGGCAGCACACCATGAGAGTGCCCAGCGCCATGAGTTTGAAATTACGCATGTCAATCCTCCTCGAATGGTGCTGTCACAGGGGGAGGAATGATTGTCCCACAGTAGGTGGGCGCCGTTGCTACCGGGTGTACCAGTGTCCCGAGATGGATACGCTTGGCCCACCGAGCTCGAAGCCGGGGAACGGTGTCCGCAACCAGCGATAGCCGACGTCCGCGCTCAGTGCGAATCGCGGCACGCTTGGAAACGTAAACTCGCTCCCGCCGAACGCTTGGGCACCCAGGCTGCTGTTGGACACAGAGTCGGTAGCGCCTGGCACTGCGAAGGTTTGACGGTGCAGGCTAGCCCCTGCCCCAAGATACGGCCGAATCCACACGAAGTCGGTCACGCGGTCGGCCACTGAATAGAGAAGGCTCGGCGCGAGCTGCATGGACGTGACGTGCCCCGGTACCGCAGCGGTAATGAGCCCGTAACGCAACGCCTCGAACTGGATGCCAAGTCGTTTGCGGGACCAAGCTCTGGCACTGACTCCAACTCCGAGTGTTGGTCCGCCGATGCGGCCACCGATCCCGACGATATGGGCCGGCGGCGCGACATACACCGTCCGCGTCGACGCCGCGGGCTTTGCGCCACCTCCGATGGGTCCAACGCGCACGACGGTCGTAGTTGGCGGCGCAGCATCCGGCGCCGGCCGAGACGAAGCGAACCCGGCGGCGCGGTCCTGATCAGGTGCAACACTCCGTGTAATCGTGCTCACATGCACGTACGCGGCGCCATCTGGTGCGCTCGGCCATGAAATCTTGACCCAGCTTCCGAGCTCGCGCGTAACCTCGAGGACGGTGCCGCGTGGCGCGGTGCCTATAACAGGACCGCCCGTGCTGGGGGATGTATAGATGTTGGTTGATGCGGAGTTCACGCTGAACTCCGTGCTCTGCGCGCACAGCCATGACGGGCTCAAACAGAGCGCCAGGCCGACGACCACGATATGACGAGTCATCTGAATTCCTCCTGCACGAGCCGTTGATTAACAGCCCCGTTATCCGCAGCGTCAATCGCTGGGACGAATCTCACACCGACAAGACGAACATAGGGGCCCGGATCACGATTCCGTCACCGGCAACGGTGTCGCGCGTGGGGTTTCGCGCGCAGGGGCTCCTTGGCCCTAAGTGCCAAGCAAATGGCGTGCTCCATCGAGCGAGACGACGGCGAGTCGTTCGCGCAACGGCCTTATGTCGTCACGTGTGGTGCAATTTGATGTCGCCGCGCGAAACTCCACGCGGTTCAAGGATGCTGGGGTGCCTTTCAGGTGCTGGGGGTGCTTAGGTGCTTGGGTGCTGGGGTGCCTTTCAGGTGCTGGGGTGCCGGGAGAGGACGAGAGCACCTAAGCACCCAAGAACCTCAGCACCCAAGCACCTTATTTGTCCGCACCAAGTCTCTCGAGCAGATCTGCAGCTTCTTTCTTCGTGAAAAATGACCCCGCTCGATACTCGCCGACCCGAGCGACGACCCATGGCGTCTGCCCTCGTTTGTTCTTCGCGTTGAGCTCGGCGCCGCGATCGGCCAACAGTTGTACGAGCAGCGGACTTCCCATATAGACCGCACCAAACAGTGCGGTCTGCCCTTTCTCGTTCCGAGCGTTGACATCGAGCCCGAGGTCGAGACACAGCGTGACCGCGTCGCGCGCACGGACCACGAGGTGCGAGATGTCCTGGTCGAACGTGCGCACGCCGTATTTGTCCTGTCCGTCCACGAAGTCGATGCCTGCTGCCACCATAAGGGCGGTCGTGTTGTCGCTGGTAACGAGCGTCGGATCGGTACCGCGCGCCAGGAGGATGCGCATGGTCGCCACATCACCGTAGCCCGCGGCCAGCCAGAACGGGGTCGCCCCAACCGTGTTCACGTCCATTCCATTCTGAAGACCGACGTCCCGCGACACGGACGGCAGCCGGCGTTCGAGGCGGACGTTCGGGCGGGCACCTCGCTCGAGGAGCAGCTGCACCAGCTCGGGCATCTTTCGTTGCACGGCCGAATGCAGCGCCGTGCGACCGGAACCGTGGAGATTTGGATCCGCTCCGCTCTCGAGGAGGAACCTGGCCATCGTTTCCTGGAGCTTCTGAGAGGCGAGCTCGCTTCGGTTGACGCGCTCGCTGACGACGGGCGCACTGTCGATCGCCAGAACCAGGGCGCTGGTTCCGTCCGCGGCCGTGTCGTTGATATCTGCGCCCGCTCCGAGCAGCTGTCTTGCTGCATCGACGTGTCCCTGCTGGGCCGCGAAGAGCAACGGCGTGAAGCCCCCGACGTAATTCGGAAGACAGCACTCCCCGCCCGCGAACTGCCCGCTCACCGCGTTGCGCGTTCGCCTTGGGGGGGTGCGCGCGCGAACGTTGGCGCCCCTCTCGAGCAGTAATTGCACGACGCCTGAGTGGTTCTGGGCGACGGCCCACATGAGAGCCGTTTGTTCGTGCGTCGTTTCCCTCGCGTTGACATCGGCGCCGTGGCTTAGCAGCGCGCGGACGACCTCGACGTTGCCCGTTCGTGCCGCCATCATCATCGGCGTGACCCCGGTGGCGCGGGCAAGCGTTAGGTCGGCGCGCGCCTCCAGCAGCATGTCGGTCATGGCGGCACTACCGTTGATGCACGCCAGGAAGAGCGGCGTTGTGCCCTGGTCATCTACCGCATTGACCCGGGCGCCCGCCCGGACGAGCATCGCCGCAGTGTCCAGGTCGTCCCACTGTGCAGCCCAGTGCAAGGCGGTGGCGCCGTCGGCCAGCGGCACGTTCACGTCGACGCCCTGTCTGAGGAGCGCCCGCGCGGCTTGACGGTCGCCTGCCTTGACGGCCTCGGCCAACCGTTGGCCGTTCGGCGCGGCGGTCGCGCCAACGACGTTCAGCAGGACGGCCACCGCACAGACTGATAGCACGGTGAGGTGCGGGCGCATTGTCGCGTATTATAGGGCGGTTCCCGTCTGCGATCAGACCCCGGCGCGGTGCGGCATGAGGGCCGTCGCCCGGGCCGATCCGGACGATGGAATTTCGATGAGAGCTTCGATGTGGGCCGTGACTTCAGCCGTCGCATTCGCGCTGCTCGCGGTCGCCTCTCTCGGGTGGCTGACCTCCGGGGTGCCCGCGCTGCACGCCTCATTTCGCCCCCCCGAAGCTGAACCGCGAGTCCGCGCGGCGGTCGGCGCTCAGGGCACCGGTCAAACCCCCACCCTGTTTGCGGCCGGTGTCGATCAGCGCGCGGTCCTGACGCGCTACTGCGTGACATGCCACAACGAGCGGCTGAAAACGGCCGGGCTTATGCTCGATACGCTCGATGTGACCAACGTCGGGCCTCACGCCGACCGGTGGGAACAGGTCGTACGAAAGCTGCGCGCGGGATCGATGCCCCCGCCTGGCGCGCCACGACCGGATCCAGCCACGTACCGTGCGCTGGCCGGATCGCTCGAACAGGCGCTCGACCGGGTCGCCGCCGACCATCCGAATCCGGGCAAGCTGACCATCCATCGGCTGAACCGTACCGAGTACGTCAACGCCGTTCGCGACCTGCTGGCGCTCGACATCGACGGCCGATCGCTCTTCCCCGCCGACGACACCGGATACGGCTTCGACAACATCGCGGACGTGCTCTCGGTCTCGCCGCTGCTGCTCGAACGCTACCTGTCGGCCGCGGGTAAAATCGCCCGGCTCGCGGTCGGCGATCCAGCCGCGCCGCCCACCTCGCAGGAGTACACCGTTGGCAAGTACTTCCGGCAGGACGATCGCCGGAGCGGAGACCTGCCGTTCGGATCGCGCGGGGGCCTTGCCGTCCGACACTACTTCCCGGTAGACGGCGAATATCTGCTCAAGGTCTATCTGGATCGTACGTATCAGGGAAATGTCCGCGGTCTGGCCGAGCAACATCGGCTCGAAGTGCGCGTCAACGGCGAGGTGCTGGACAGCTTCGCGGTCGGGGGCACCGATCTCGATGCAGAGGGGAATCCGGTCCGACCGCAAGCATCGGCCACGACACCACAGAACCGAAACGGGACGCCCGACCAGCAGCGACAGTCGCCACCGAGCGCCAGCGACTTGGCGACCGAGAACCGCTCGCAATCGTCACGACCGCAGGCAGCCGGCCGTCAGCGGCTGACGACGGAGGAGATTGCGGAGCGCGCCGCAAAGATCGTCCAGCAGGCGCAGATCTCCGGGCAGCGTGCGGAGCAGGATCACAGCGCCGACGCCCAGCTCTTCGTCCGCTTTCCCGCAAAAGCCGGTCCTGCCCTCGTCGGGGTGAGCTTCGTCGCGCACGACACATTGCACGAAGGCATGCGTCGTCCGACGCTGATGATCACCAGCTACGAGTACGCCGGCAACACCGTCGGAGATCCGATGGTGGCGAGCATCGATATCCGCGGTCCGTACAACGTCACCGGGCGAGGTGACACGCCGAGTCGACGACGCATCTTCTTGTGCCGGCCCGCTCGAAGCGGCGATGAGGAGCGTTGCGCGGTCCGGATTCTGACGCGACTGGCGCGGCAAGCATACCGTCGGCCGGTCGGGGACGACGATATCCGGCCGCTCGTCGAGTTCTTCAGGTCGGGACGAAGGGAGAGAGACTTCGACGCCGGCATACAGGCCGCGCTCGAACGGCTCCTGGTCAGCCCTGCGTTCTTGTTTCGCGTGGTGGATCCGCCGGCCGGCACGCGCCCGGGCGCTACATATCGGCTCAACGACGTCCAACTCGCGTCGCGGCTCTCGTTTTTCCTCTGGAGCAGCCTGCCGGATGAAGAGCTTCTGGAACAGGCGTCGCGAGGACGACTGTCCGATCCGGTGGTCTTCGGGCGACAGGTGCGCCGCATGATCGCGGACCCGCGCGCCAAGGCGTTGATCGACAACTTTGCCGGCCAGTGGCTGTTGCTCCGGAATCTCAAGCTCGCCACGCCCGACCCGTACGAGTTCCCTGACTTCGACGACAACCTGCGCGAATCGCTGCAGCGCGAAACCGAGCTGTTCCTGGAAAGCCAGATCCACGAGGATCGGAGCATCATCGAGCTGCTCACGGCTAACTACACCTTTATTAATGAGCGGCTCGCGCGACACTACGGCGTGCCAAACGTCTACGGCAGTCACTTCCGGCGCATCACGTGGACCGACGAAAAACGCCGGGGCCTGCTCGGCCAAGGCAGCATTCTCACCGTCACGTCGTACCCGAACCGGACCGCGCCCACCATTCGCGGCAAGTTCCTCCTCGAGAACATCCTCGGCACGCCGCCGCCGCCACCACCTCCTAACGTACCGCAGCTTCAAGAGAACATCACCAAGGAGCCGCCGCGCTCCGTCCGGGGACGACTCGAGCAACATCGAGCCAACCCGGTGTGCGCGAGCTGCCATCGCAATATGGACCCGCTGGGCTTCGCGCTCGAGAATTTCGACGCCCTTGGCCGGTATCGAACGACCGATGGCGACTCCCCCGTGGATCCGGTGGGCGTCATGCCCGACGGCACCGCGCTCGATGGGCCGGAATCGCTGCGGAAGGCACTCGTCGCGCGCCCGGAACAGTTCGTGGAAACCTTCACCGAGAAGCTGCTCACTTACGCGCTGGGCCGCGGCGTCGAGGCGTACGATCGCCCCACCGTGCGGCAGATCGTGCGGAGGGCGGCGTCACACGACTATCGATGGTCGGCGGTCATCATCGCCATCGCCGAGAGCCTGCCGTTTCGCGCGACCGTGGCGGATGCGCCGGCAGCGCGAACCGCCGCCAACCGGCATTGATTGAGGCCAGACACCCATGATCGTCATCAAGAAATCGCTTTCGCGTCGGACCGTTCTTCGTGGCATGGGCGCGTCGCTGGCTCTGCCCCTGCTGGACGGAATGATCCCGGCATTCGCCGCACAGCGTGCGACTGCCGCCCGGGCCACTCCCCGCTTGTGCGTCACCTACGTCCCCAACGGCATCAACATGCCCAAGTGGACGCCCGCGGTTGAAGGAACGCTGGAGCTGACGCCGATCCTGGAGCCGCTGGCGCCTTTCCGCGATCGTGTGACCATCGTCTCCGGGCTGGCGAGCGTCCCGGCCATGCCCCAGGGGGGTGAGGGCACGGGAGATCACGTGCGCGCGTCGTCGGCATTCCTGAGCGGGACGCATCCCAAGAAGACCGAAGGGCCTGATATTCGGGCCGGCGTCTCCATGGATCAGCTCGCCGCTGCCGTCCTCGGAAAGGAAACGCCGCTCTCGTCGCTCGAGCTCTGCCTCGACTCGAACGATTTGATCGGTGCTTGCGAATCAGGATGGAGCTGCGCGTACGCGAACACCCTCTCGTGGCGCACGCCGACGACGCCGCTGCCGATGGAGAACGACCCGCGTCTGGTATTCGAGCGGCTCTTCGGCGACGTGGACAACACGACGCCGGCTGCGCGCGTTGCGCGCGCCAGCAGGAACCGGAGCCTCCTCGATTCGCTCGTTCCCGAGGTCAACCGGCTGCAGAGCAGACTCGGAGCTGGCGACCGGCGTAAAGTCGATCAGTATCTGGAAGCGGTTCGCGAGATCGAGCTGCGCATTCAGAAGACCGAGGCACACAGCAACCGAGAGCTGCCGCCGCTCGAGAAACCCATGGGGATTCCAGCGACGTACGAGGAGCACGCCAGGCTGATGTTCGATCTGCAGGTGCTGGCGTTCCAGACCGACACCACGCGGATTTCGACCTTCATGCTGTCACGCGAGGTCAGCCCGCGGACCTATCCGGAGCTCGGGATCTCGGATCCGCATCACGGGTTGTCACACCACGGCAACAACCCCGACAAGATCGCACTCTTGACGAAGGTGAACACGTTCCACGTCAAGCTGCTCTCGTACTTCCTCGAGAAGCTGCAGGCCACGCCAGACGGCGATGGCACGTTGCTCGATCACATCGTTCTCCTGTACGGCTGCTGCATCAGCGACGGCAACCAGCACCTACACACGAACCTGCCGATTTTGATCGCCGGTGGAGGCGCCGGGTCGATAAAGGGCGGGCGTCATGTCCGCTACAAGGAGCAGACGCCGCTGACGAACCTCGAGCTCACGCTGCTGGACAAGCTGGGCGTGCCGCTCGACAGCCTGGGCGACAGCACCGGCAAAGTCGACCTCTAAGCACGCCTCCGCCCGTCATCGGCGTCTACGGCGTGAAGCCGACCTGGCGCAGCAGTTCCTTGAACCGCGGGTCGCTGCGCAACCCATCCAGCCGTGGATCGGTCTTGATGTCGGGCATGCAGACGGACCGGTCATCGAGTCCCTTTCGCAGCCATTGGATGGCTTCGTCAGGTTGTTCCAGCACGGCGTGCGCCGTGGCGATTTCGTACGGACACACGTACCGCCGCTCTGACAGCGCTTTGAGCCTCGCGAGAACGTGCTCGGCTTCTGTCCGTTTGCCCGACATGGCATAGACACCCGCAAGCGTGGCCAGATCCATCGGGCTCGTGTCTCCCGCCTCTTCTTTCACCGGAGGCACAATCCTTCCGGTTTCTCTTTTCTGAGCGTACGCGGCCCAGATCGACGTGTGAATGGCGCCCAGGTTCGGCGCGAGACCGAGTCCCTTCCTCCACTGCTCGATGGCCAGATCGTTCTTCCGCAACAGGAAGAACACCCAGCCGGCGTTCAGGTGCACCGCGACCGAAAGCGGATCGAGCGCTTCCGCTCGCTTTATTTCCAAGAGGGCTTCCTCGGGTCGCCCCATTTGAGCGAGAAACGTGCCGTACCACACGTGCGCATCAGCGGACGCTTCGTTCAGCTCGCTAGCTCGTTTTAACTCGGCTTCCGCACCCTGCCAGTCCCAATCGTAGAGAAACCGCACGGCGCCGAGTGATGCATGCGCCGACGACAGCCTGTCGTCCAGCTTCAGCGCGCGCTGGGCGGCGGCCCGAGCCCGGGGCATCGTGTCGGATGGTCTGTCGTAGTAGTCGGTCAGCGCGATGAAGCCCTCGGCCAGCCCCGCATAGCTACGCGCGTCCTCCGGATCATTCGCAAGCGCCTCGTTGAAGTCGTCGATGCTCTTCCTGATCTCCAGCTCGTCGCCTTTGTTCAGATGGTAGCGGCCCCTCAGATAGGCTTCCTGCGCGGATGGGATGACACGGCGGACCCGAGCCAGCTCTACCTGTTGCCGGAGCGTCAACTGCACTCGAATCTCGTCGGCGACCGATCGTGCAATGCTGTTCTGGAGGGTCAACACGTCGCTGAGGTCGCGCTCGTAGCTCTGGGCCCACAGATGCTGATCCGTTCTGGCGTCGACCAGCTGCGCCGAGATCCGCACGCGTCCCCCGGATCGCAGCACGGACCCTTCGACAACGGCGTCGACGTTCAGCTCGCGAGCGATCTCTGGCAACCGCTTTCTCGTGCCCTTGTATTGCATCGCCGAGGTCCGCGAGATCACGTGGACACCCGGCAATTGTGCCAGCGTCGTGATCAACTGTTCGGTCATCCCGTCGACGAAGTATTCCTGGGAAGGATCGCGAGACAGGTTCTCCAGCGGCAGGACGGCGAGCGAACGCACTGGCTGAATGGTCTGCCGTCGCAGCCAGGCGCCGACGCCGCCGATATCGAATCCGAGCAGGAG
>JBGPJH010000113.1:0-9931 GCA_041485305.1 Vicinamibacteria bacterium
ACGAATTTTTCGCCGCGCAACTCCGACGCCGCCGCGCGCGGCAGAATGATGGCGGGCGAAAACAACGGCGAGCTGTGGGAATGGCACACCGCTAGCGGATGGAAGAAGGTCCCGGGCAGTGAAGCCGCCGGCCCGAATGGCCTCGAGATCTCGAAGGACGGCAAATGGCTCTACATCGGTGGTTGGGGAACCCAATCGGTCATTCGGTTGTCGCGCGGGCAGACCCCGGTCAAGAAAGACGCTGTTCAGGTCGGGTTCCGCGTGGACAACGTGCGCTGGGCGCCGGACAACATGCTGTTGGCCGCGGGTCAGGGAGGAACGGCTCCTTCGCAGACATCGAACGTTGCGAAGGTCGATCCCAACTCTCTGAAGTTCCAGGAGCTGGTACGGCAGCCTTATGGCGATGTGCTGACGGCCGGTACGGTGGCCATCCAGATCGGGAAGGAACTCTGGGTCGGTTCAGTGCGCGGCGACAAGATCGCGATTTTCCCGGCGGCTCCGTCGCGGTGAAAGGGGGCTGGTGGGCCGGGTGAGGCTGGTAAGGCCGGTGGGCCCGATGGCGCGGGTGGGTCTGCTGGCCCACCTGCCTTGCCCGCCCGACCTGCCCTACCTGCCCCACCGCCCTCTACTGGCTCGAGGCGTTGCCGCCGACCCGCTCCCAGGTGATGGTGCCCTGGTAGATCTGTCCGTCGAGGGCGTTGGGCGCCAACGGTGGCTTCAGAATCAGGCGATTACCGGAGAACGCATAGAAGCGCTGCTGCGGGCTCGGTCCGTTCCGGCCCACATTCAGCGTGCCGAACTGGTCGTGAACCACGTAGTGGTCCGTTTCGTGGATGTAGAACGGGCCGAAATAGTTTGTATACGTCCGGATCGTCTCTCGCGCCTCTTCCGGGGTCGGCTGCGCGCCCACGTACTTCTTTCGATTGGGCTGCACCATGTGAACCATCATATGACCCGCGGCGGTGTAGATGATGTAACCCGTCTGACCCGGGTTCGACGCCACCACGTCCCCTTTCTCGTTGCGGCGTTCGTTCGAGACGAGTTTCCAGAACCCGACGAAACGCCGGTGTTCGGCCGTCAGGTTGGGCACGTCGGGGACACGCTCCCAGGTCAACCGCGCCTGGTTGCCGGTGGGCCCTGGCGGCGGTTTCAAGGTGAGCCTGTTTCCCGAGAGCTCAAAGAAACGCTTCTGGTCCGACGCCATGGCGGGATTCAGGCTGCCCTGCAGGTGATGCGTGACGGCTCCCTCGCCTTCGTTGATCGTGAAGGTGCCGAAATAGGCCGCATAGCCCGTCATCGCCGCCCGCGCTTCTTCGTTCGTGGGCTGGGGGGCCACGTACTTCTGGCGACCGCTTGGCATGATCGCCACCGCGACGTAACCCGCCGCATCGTAGATGATGAAACCGACCGGGGGGGGTCCAGGCGAGGCTGGCGGAACGACTTCGCCCTTGGCGTTTCGCTGTTCGATGCTGACCAGCTTCCACGTTCCAACGAAGCGATCCTTCAGCGCGGCGGCGGAGGCCTTCACGGGCGCCTGGCGATCTCCGACCTTGTCTGGCGTTGCTGCGCTAGACAATCCAAGCGACGTCAGCAAGCCGAACGAGCCGAGCAGCACCAGCAGATTCCTTCGCATCGCGTCCTCTCTTTCTTCGACCGCTAGGATTTTCGAAGCGCACAGAGTCCTGCTCATCTTCGCCGGGGACGCCTGGCCTCGGGCGACAGGCAGGGCTCACTCTCTTCTCACATCATGTCCGTGGGGGTTCGGCACGATGCTACACCCAGGACACAGGCAGCGGTCGATTTTTTCGATCGGGATCGCCGGACTGGCGAGCTCTCAGCGACCGTCGGACGGGCCTTCGGCCCCAAGCTTTCGAAGCAGGCTCGCCGTGGACGGACGAGGACGCATGATGATCTGCGTGAGGTCCAACGGCGTCCGACCTTGTCTGTCCTTCAGGTTGATTCGTGCACCGCGGTCCGCCAGGAACTGCAGGACGGCGTCGGCCGAAACCCCTGCCGCTCCGTGAACGGCATTCTGACCACCACGATTCACCGCGTTGACGTCGGCACCAAGCCCGACAAGGAACTTGACCGCTTCCAGAAGACGGCCTTCGGGCGGCAGGCGTGAATCGGTCTGACCGACGCCGGCGGCCACCATCAGCGGAGTTGTGCCGTTCTCACTCGGCAGGCTCGGGTCGGCCCGACCGGTCAAGAGCACCTTCATCATGGCCACGTCCCCGTCCTTGGCTGCCAGCCAGAACGGAGTCGCGCCGGCATAGAAAGCTCGCCCGACGTAATCCGCCCGCCGAAACGGGAGCCCCTTCACGATGCGGAGGTTCGGATTCGCACCCGGCGCCGCCAGAAGCGCCTGCACCAAGGATCGCTTTCGGGTCTCGACCGCGGCGTGCAACGGGGTGACACCGAATCGATCGGCCTGATTCGGGTCTGCGCCGCGCGTCAACAGCAGCTCGGCGAGCGCTTCGTGGCCGCTTGGCTGCGGGACTAAACGATAGTCGCTGATGGTGACGGCCTCGACGCTCGTCGCCGCGACAAGCAGGGGGCTGCTGCCATCCGGCGCGCGCTCGTTCACATCAGCTCCGGCAGCGAGCAGAAGCCGGGCGGATTCCACATCGCCCGCCTGCGCCGCAAACAGCAGCGGCGTGAACCCTCCCGTCGACCGAGCACGAACATTGGCACCCTTGTCGATGAGCAGCTTTGCGACCACGCTCTGTTTGCCGGCCACAGCCCACATCAGGGCCGTCTGGCCGCGTCCGGTCTCGACGGCGTTCGGATCGGCTTCGCGAGCCAGCAGCGCTTTGACAGCGTCGACGCTACCCGTCCGCGCGCACGTCATGAGCGGCGCCTCGCCGCCGGGAAGGGCGGCATTCGAGCGGGCACCCGCCGCCAAGAGCAACTCGACCATCGGCGCGCTGGCGTGTGTGCACGCCAGCGAGAGCGGAGAGACGCCCAGCTCGTTCACGGCGTCGAGGGCGGCGCCGGCGCCGATCAGGAGGTTGGCCGTCTGCAGATCATCCCAGTGGGCGGCCCAGTGGAGCGCCGTGGCCCCGTCGGGTTGGACGGCGTTGACGTCGGCGTGCTGCTTCACCAACGCCCGCACGGTCTCCTGATCCCTGGCCTCGACCGCGTCGGCGAGCCGGTGATCGGAGCCGGCGGCCGCCACCACCGTCGCGACAGTCAGTGGCGCCAGGCAGCAAGCGGCGAGTGTGCTGAGTCTGACGGGCATCGTGCAACCCTTACTACACGGTGGAGAGGGGCTCGACTTTCCCCGTGCTATCGCCGATGGTCTCCACCGGAACCCCCAGCTTGTCGAGCACGCTCACGAAGAGGTTTGTTACCGGTGTGTACTTGGGGTACCGGAGGTGGTGGCCTCCCTTGATCCGTCCCGCCCCGCCTCCGACGAGAAGGGTTGGCAGATCGTGGTGGTTATGGGTGTTGCCGTCGCTCATGCCGCTGCCGTAAAGGATCGTCACGTGATCCAGCAGCGAGCCCTCACCATCGGCCGTCGACCGCAGTTTCTCGAGGTAGTAGGCGAACATCTGCGCATGATAGAGGTTCACCTTGACGAGCTTCGCAATCTTGTCGGGATCGCCGCCGTGGTGCGACAACGGATGATGCGCATCAGGCACGCCGATCTCAGGGTACGCGCGCTGGCTGGTTTCGTGGGAAATCATGAACGTGGCGACGCGGGTCAGATCGGCCTGGTAGGCGAGCGCCTGCAGATCGAACATCAGCTTCGCGTGTTCTTCGAATGATGCCGGAATGCCGGCAGGCTGATCGACGGCGGGAAGCTCCCTGGCGCTCTGCTCCTCGGCTTTGTGGATGCGCCGCTCCAGGTCGCGAATGGCTTCGACGTACTCGTCGAGTTTCGTGCTGTCGCGTGGACCGAGCTCCCGCTTCAAGCGAGTCACCTTGCGGGTCAGCCCATCCAGAATGCTGCGGTCCTCCTCGCGCCGTACGCGCCACGTCGCCGGGTCGGTGCTGTCGCTGCTGCCAAACAGCCGTTCGAAGACCGCGCGCGGATCGTTCTCCATGGGCAGCGGCGTCGTGGGGCTGCGCCAGCACAAGGTGTTGGCGTACGCGCAGCTGTAGCCTGGGTCGCAGGCCCCGACGGGCTCTCTCGAGTCGAGCGACAGCTCGAGCGAGGCCAGTTGGGTTTCAGTCCCGAGCACCCGCGCGGCAATCTGATCCATCGAGACGCCGGCCTGAATGTCGGAGCCTTCGGTCTTCTTCGGATGAACGCCGGTCAGGTACGCCCCAGCCGCTCGCGCATGATCGCCGGCGCCTTCGCCTGGCAACGCGTCTCCCTGTTTGTTGGAGAGGCCTGTCAGCACCAAAATCCGGTCGCGGAACGCCGCCAACGGTTCCAGGGTCTGGGTCAGCTCGAACGCCGAGCCCTCGGCCGCAGGCGTCCACTTGCTCATGAAAATCCCGTTCGGGACATACACGATGCCCAAGCGCCTCGTTGGCGCCGCAGCCGTCGCGCGGAGCGCCGACAGGGCGGGGACCATGCCGTCCAGCAGCGGCAACGCCAGCGTAGCCCCTATCCCTCGCAGGACGGTTCGCCGCGGTAGCGACATCTTGGTGATGAACATGGTTAGTTGCCTTTCACTCTCATCTGAAACGGCACGCTCTTGGCAATGCCCACGATCACCGACGACCACCGGTAGTCGTTCGGGGCAGCGTCGCGCAAGATCTGACGGACGGCCGGTGCATCATAGTACTCAAGGCCGCGCCCGAGGGCATAGGTCAGGAGTTTTTCGGTCACCGTCGAGGCGAACCGTTCGCGACGGTTCACCAACAAGCTGCGCACGCCGGCAGGCCCGTCGAACTTGCTGCCGTCGGCGAGCGCGGCGGACGCATCGATAGGACCGTTTGCCTCGCTCGTCCGCCACCGGCCGATGCCGTCGAAGTTCTCCATCGCCAAGCCCAGAGGGTCCATTTGCGCGTGGCAGCTCGCACATACCGGATTCTTCCGGTGCGCTTCCATTCGCTCGCGCACCGAGGCCGGCCGGCCCGCCGCGGTGTCCTCCAGCGCCGGCACGTTCGCCGGCGGCGGCGGCGGCGGAGCTCCCAGGAGATTTTCGAGCATCCACTTTCCGCGCAGGGTCGGCGAGGTTCGATTGGGGTACGACGTGACGGTCAGAATACTCCCCTGGCCCAACAGACCCCCACGCCGGGTATCGCTGAAGGTGATGCGCCGAAAGTGGCTCCCGTAAATCCCCGACAACCCGTAATGACGGGCCAGCCGCTCGTTGACAAAGGTGTAGTTCGCCGTCAGCAGGTCGACGATGCCGCGATCCTCGCGCAACTGGCTGTCGACGAACAGCTCGGTCTCGCGCTGGAGGGCTTCCCGGAGGTTGTCGTCGAAATCCGGAAACGTGTCCGGATCCGGGGCGATCGTTCGCAGATTCCGCAAGTGAAGCCACTGGCCGGCGAAGTTGCTGATGAGCGCGCTCGAACGCGGGTCGCGGAGCATCCGCAGCACCTGTCGCTCCTGCACGGCCGGCTCGCGTAGCTTCTGACGAGCCGCCAGGTCGAGCAGCTCGTCGTCGGGAACGCTGCTCCACAGAAAGAACGCGAGGCGAGAAGCGAGCTCCAGGTCGCTGACGCGGTACGCCGTTCCCCGCGCGACCTGGGCCGGATGGCGCTCGACGCGGAAGAGAAAATCTGGATCCACGAGCACGGCTCGAACCGCGAGCTCGATGCCCGCATCGAAACTGCCCTTCGCGCGCCCGGTTCGGTAGTAGCTCAACAACGCCTCGATGTCGTCGGAGACCACGGGTCGGCGAAACGCCCGGCGCGCGAGCGTGGACAGTATCTGCCTTGCACACGTTTCCTCGTCGACGCTCCCGGTCGGCGAACAAACGTAAATGCGCGCGCGGCTTGGGGTCTCCTCCGGCCGAGCCGGATCGTAGGGCCCGCTGATCTGAATGCTGTCCACGCTCATCGGGGCATCTCGATCGCCGGCATACTCGTACGTGCCGACCGAGAGCCGCGGCTCGAGCGCGCCTTCCGACACGCCGCTCTTTCGCGGGAACGCGACACCAATCACTCGGGTGCCCGCCTTCACGGTCAAGCGGACCTCCAGGCCATCGTCGGCGCTCTGCTCGTACCAGGAGGCGCTCGGAACGGCCGACCACGGATCGCGGGGCCCGTCGCCACCGACCGTGAACGCCTTGATGCGCGCGCGGTCCAGCCGCACCTCGATCTGATTCGGTTCCCCCAAGCCGCGGATTTGATTCGAATGGGTCCGCTGCAGCCGGATCTTCAGCACGTACTCACCGTCCAGGGGAAAGTAGTGGGCAACGGCCATCCCACCGCGCGAGCCGAACGGCAGCTGTTCGCTCATCCGGTCGGTTTGCAATAGCGTCGGACGAGTGCGGTAGATCTGGATTGACGGGCGGGTTTTCGGGTCGCCGATCGCGAGCCGGCTGATCTTGGCGGCCGCGGACATATAGCGCTCGAAGAGCGACGGAGAGACCGACAGGACGTCGGCTACGTTGTCGAACCCGTAGCCCGAGTCGTCTTCCGGCAGGAGCGATCGTCCATCAATCTCGAGCGCCAACACCTCGCGAACTGAATTGGTGTATTCGGCGCGATTGAGACGGTGGAGAGCCGAGCGTCCCGGATTCGGATTGGCCGCGGCCGCGCGGTCGAGCCCGGCCTCCAGCCAGGACGCAAGCCCGTCGTAAGCGGCCCCGTCGGGTCGCGGCATCCCGGCCGGCGGCATCGCGCCGCTGCGAAGCTTTGCGGCGACCTTCTCCCATGTGGCAGCGTGGCCGCCGATGTTGTTGATATCCAGTTGGTCGAGTGCCAGCCCCGCGCTCAGGCGCTTGGCGTTGTGACAGGTCACGCAATAGCGATCGATCAGCGCGCGCTGGGACGCGGTCGATTGGGCCGCCGCCGTGGAGGCCTGGCCACCTCCAGCGGTCTGCGCCGATGGTGCGGATCCGGCACCGAGCGAACAGACCGTGACGAACGCGACGGTAAGCGAGACGATAGGTGCCCGCAACATCTCCCCTTCTCCGGCCAGACCGCGACAGGTCCATTATGCCCCAACACCAACGCCCCTCCGACCATGAATCGTGCCTGTAATCCACCCCAGGTGCTCACATGCGCGACTTGGCCCTCGAGCTGATCCGGGTGTATGGTGGTGCCCTCTGTTCCCAGCCAGCAACTGGGCCTGAGAGGGTTGTCATTATGAGGAGGCTCGAGATGAAGAGAGGCATGGTTCTAGGCGCGCTGCTGACCGGCGGCGCGCTCTCGCTGACGGTCGCTGCCTACCAGCAGCCGGCCGGCGGTGCCGCGCAGCAGCCGGCTCCCAAGGTCGTCACCGTCGACAAGATCAAGGACAACCTGTTCGTGCTCAAGGGCGGAGGTGGAAATACCGCCGTCTTCGTCGCAACGAACGGGGTCATCGTCGTCGACACGAAGCTCGCCGGATGGGGCCAGCCAATCTTGAGCAAGATCAAGGAGCTGACTCCGAAGCCGGTGACGACCATCATCAACACCCACAGCCACGGGGACCACGTCAGCGGCAACGTCGAGTTTCCCGCGACCGTCGAGATCGTGGCACACCAGAACACGAAAACGAATGTCGAAGCATGGCCGTCGGTCTACGGCCTCACGAACGCCTTTCCGAATGTCATCAAGGAGAGCGGCGGCAAAGGGATCCCGAAGAAGACCTTCAAGGACAAAATGACGCTCGGCAGCGGCAACGACCGCGTCGATCTCTTTTACTTCGGGCGGGGCCATACGAGCGGCGATGCGTGGGTCGTGTTCCCGTCACTGCGCGTCTTGCACACGGGCGACATGTTCCCGAACAAGGGCATCCCGATCATGGACAAGAACGCCGGCGGCAGTGGCGTCGAGTTCCCTGAGACGCTTCGGAAGGCTGCCAACACGGTGAAGGACATCGATACGGTCATCACTGGCCACGCCCCGGCCACGATGACAATGGACGACCTGAAGACGTACGCCGACTTCAATAGGGACTTCGTCAACGCCGTGCGCGAGGCCAAGAAGGCGGGAAAGTCCGTGGATGATGTGGTCGGCAGCTGGAAGGTACCCGAAAAATACACCGGGTACGGAGCGCCACCCGCAGCGTCTGTGAAGAACGCAGCGCAGGTGATCTTTGACGAGGTGAAATAGGAAGACGAGGGCCTGTTCCTGTTTTGTCTGGCAGGAACAGGCGATCACTAGAGAGAGTCAGCTACTTTTTGGACGACTCGGTCGGGTCCGAGCCGTCAACTGGCGCACCGGTGCCGGACGAACCCAGAAACAGCTTCCGCCCGTCCGGGAATGTCACGTTGCGCCCGTTGGCCCTCAGCAGCGTATGGTCTCGGGCCTGGTAGCCGTCGACGACGATGTCGGTGCCCGGCTTGAGAGAGTCCTTCGTAAACCCTCGCCTGAGCAGCGTGTTCGGGGTTCCCCCTTCCACCATCCACACTTCGGTCGTGCCGTCGGGCTTCTTGATTTCCACATGGATCCAGGCGTGCGGGTTGACCCACTCCACCTTGGTGACCTTCCCCTTCAAAAGGACCGGCCGGCTCGCGTCGAATTCGCCACCAAAGGCATGATGCGCGAGCAACTGCCCGCCAGCCGTCAAGCACGTGAAAAAACCCGCCACTGCTATGAACCGCTTCGTCCCCATGCGTTCACCTCTTGAGTGTGACCCCGCGCGTCACCGGTTGGTCTGCGCTTTTTTCGCCTGTTCGGCATCGCGCTGCCGCGCTCCGCGGAGGATGTTCTCCAGGGCGTAGTTGGCTTCGTGACAGGCGTACTCGTAGACGTGCTCCTTCGTAACCGGCCACGTGTACTCTCCTGTCCACGGTTTCGTCCATGTCGCCGGATCGTCCACGGTGAATCTGTACAGCAGCGTGTTCGCATCAACCCGTGTGAACCGCTCGACCATGTGCAGGTTCTCGGTTGAGGTTCTGAACCTGGTTTTGTCGGTGAAATTGGTCGTGTCGACGACCAGGGTGTCGCCTTCCCAGCGGCCGACCGAGTCCCCCATCCACTTGCGGACGTCCTTGGGCAGGTGCTCGCCGTTCAGCCGGATGATGCGAGCATCGTGGACCATCTCGTTGAAGAGCATGATGTACTGCGGCGTCTGCACAATCTGGTGAAGGTTGTTGTAGAGCACGGGAAGCGCCGGGGGCCCGGAGGTCGACCCGAACCCCATCAGACAGCGCTCGCCAAGCGGGCGGCGTTCCGGATTGTCGTACGCGCCGGGGGCCGTTTCGAGGCCCGGGTCCGAGCGTTCAGTCTCGTCGGACGTCGGGCGCTGCAGGCGCGCCGCGTTTCTGGCCTGCGCTTCGGGAGTCAGCGCGGGCACACGCCCGTCGGGGGGGTCGATGATGAGCGACGACCGCTTCTGGCCGTCGACTCTCACGTACCGCGTGCCGGGGTCAATCCAGAAGTTGTTGTAGCCGCCGACGCCACCAGCCGCGCCGGTCGATCCATCTCCTCCGACCGGTGGCGCCGCCCTGTCGCCGCGAATGGGCGCATCGGCACGGGCTCTGCGCTCGGCGACCGTCCCTTCGAGCTTCGCGGCTTCATCGTCGGCCAGAACTAACGGCTGGTCGGCCGGCCGCTCCAGTGGAGTGATCGTGGCGATGTCGTACACGCCTTGCAGATCCGGATGGCCATCTGGCGTGCGAGGGAGGGCCGACACCCTCGCCGCGCCCGCCGCCCGCCCGGGAGCCTGACCGGCAGCGGGCGCCGTCAGCAGAGCTACGACGGCAACCGCGACTGCCACGGTACCTATCACCGTGAGGATTCGACCGCGCATCTGAACCTCCATCCTGGTGTCGCTAGCGGGTAAGCGGATTCTTGCGCCATTGACCGTATATCAATTCTTCGACGAACTCGACGCACTTGAAATCCATCAACTGAGCGCTCTTTTCCTGAC
>JBGPJH010000114.1:0-9891 GCA_041485305.1 Vicinamibacteria bacterium
AAAATGTTCCAATCAGCAACCTAGAAAGTCAGCCGAACCGTCGTACTCCAGGCCTTGCGCGTCTTGTCGGAGCCCGACACCACCGCCGCGTCGAGATACACGCCCTTCAAGGCAGCAAGGCTCAGGCCACCGCTCAAGGCCGGGCGAAGGTCGCCGACCGTGTTTGCCGTCACCCCGCCGCGGATTCCAAGTCGCCGCTTCGAGAGCCACGCTTCAGCACCGCCCGCCACGTGCCGGACATCGCCAAAAACAGACGACGTTCTGGTCAGATCGGCATCGACCGCGACAGCCAGCGCGTGAAGGCTGCCGCGCGCGGGCGTCAGAAAGGCCACGCCCACCCGTGCCTGGCGCCCGAGCTTCGCACTCTCGTCATCCGATCCGAGGTCGGGCTCGGTCACGTTCTTGACGCTCAGCCCAAGGCGAAGCCGGCCCAAGGACGCCATTGCGCCAATGTCGATGTCCCCCCGCGTTCGCCGCGACACGCGAAGTGCATCGGCAGCGCCGAGTGGATCTTCGGACGCGAGAGCCGCCCCCGAGGCAATGCCGCCGCGCACCAGCTTCAGCGTCGAGCCAATGACAAGGTGGTCACCGATGGACTGCCCGACCGTGACACCGAACTGGCTGACAGACAAGGCTCGGACGCCGACACCTATAACCCCCTGATCTTGTCGGCTCGCGCCGGTCGTGTCTGTAGAGCCGACCGGACGTATTTCACTGATATGCAGGCGGTAATAGCTCACACCGAGTGCGGGAAACGCGGCCGCAAATCCGCTCGATTGGGCCCGAGCCGCCGGGGTGAGCCCGCTCGGGCTCTCGGGTTCGGTCATTCGACCGTGCTCGAAGACCACATTGACATACGCCCCGGCGGCCAACCCGGCCGGATTCCACCAGCTCGCGGTTGCATCGTCGGCCACGGCGACAAACGCGCCGCCCATGCCTTGCGCGCGGGTGCCTACACTTTCAAAGGTCTGCGCGTCGAGCGGGACCGCTACCACCCCGATCCATGCGGCCCCGATGGCCGATCGGCACAAGAAGGACATCCGCATACGGTCTTTATCGGGAGAAACACGAGTGGGGGTTTTGCCGCGGGACGAAGCGCCGGCCGAACGCAGCCGGACTTGCGCCACAGGGTTGCTATCCGACGAGCACGGCAGCGGCGACCACGGTCGTCCACAGGCCTTTCTTGTCGCCGACCGCCGTTTGCGTGACGTTCTGCGTGCGAACGATCTGGTTCGAGAGCCGGTAGACCTCTTTCTTTTCGTCCCAACTCTTGTCCGGGTCGAACTCGAGGCCCAGCGTGGTTGCCAGCATTTCCGCCGCCAACTCTTCGGCGTAGTCGCCCGCCACATCTTCGCTCTCGCCGAAGCTGTGATGCTCGGACAGGTAGCCGTACAGGTTCCGATCGCGGGGAATGGCAACGCCCACCGTCGCGGCGACCAGCCGGTGCGGCTCGCGGGTGGCGGCTTCGGACATCACGACGAAGGTCACTTGTCCCGGCTCGAGCCGCTTGATGCCCTGCGCGCGCGAGAGAATCCGGCATTTCGGCGGGAAGATGCTCGACACGCGCACCAGATTGCACGCCGCGATGCCCGCCGATCGCAGGGCGAGCTCGAACGACGTCAACTTCTCGCGGTGCTTGCCGGCCCCTTTGGTGAAGAACATCTCCTTGGGAACGAATCCGACCACGGCGCGCTCCTTCTCCTGTCGGGAAACGTGCATGGTAGTCAGCGCGGTATCCAGTGTCAAGGAACGCGAGGCGACCGACGGCATTGAATTTGATCGGCGTCGACGCACGTGATAAATTAGCCCACATAACCATTAGGTCCGCTAACAGAATGACTCGGGCTCAGGCGCGCGACACCGCGCGCGAGATTCTGAAAATCGTCCCGCTCGTGATGCGAACCGTTGCAGCCGAGCTCCGGGCGGCGGGAGAGCTCCCGGCGCCGGCGCACTTCGGCCTGCTGACGGTGCTGAGTGTGCAGCCCAGGACGCTGACCGAGCTGGCCGCCCTGCAGGGGGTCAGCCTCCCGACCATGTCGAACTCGATCAGCGCCATGGTCGAGCGCGGCTGGGTTCGTCGCACCGCGCGCACGGGGGACCGACGCGTGCTGACGATCGACGTGACGCCTGCGGGGCGGGCCGCAGTCGAGCGCGTCGGCCGAGCCGCGGAAGGCCATCTCGCGGATGCGCTGGCGCCGCTCGACGCCAGCTCGCGGCAGCGGTTGCAGGGCGGTTTGAGCGTGTTGTTGAGGGTCTTTGGCCAGGCGCCCGGAAGGCCGTCGGCCCGAAGCCGCCCCCGTTCGGGGCGAACCCGCGCCGCGCCGAAGCCGCCGTGACATCGATACGTCGGCGTTCGTCCCGGCTAACAGCCACGGGCTGCTAGACCTCAGCTGCATCACCCTCGGGCACAGCGGGTCTGGTCAGCGTTCTGCCGGTTCACGGGGATACGGCGAAGCGTGGTGAACTTCACCGTCGTTTTCGGCGTCCAATGCAAGGGGGCAATGGCGGCGATCGCGAGACAGGCTCTGGAGCGCACATGACCTGGAAGACGATTCTGGTAGCACTCGGCGTCCTCCTGCTGGGCGGCGGAGCGGCGGCGGGATATTTCTGGTATACCCGGGAGGCCGTTCCGACCGTCACCGTCGAGGCCATCAAGGCACGGGACCTCGAGGCTCTCGTTTCCGCCTCCGGCAAGATTCAACCCAAGCGTCTGGTCAATATCAGCGCCGACACGCCGGGGCGGGTGGTCAACCTGGCCGTGAACGAGGGCGACCGCGTCGTCAAAGGACAGTTCCTGCTTCAAATCGACCCGAAGTCGCTGCGCACGCGGGTCCAAAGCGGCGCCGCTGGACTGCAAGCCGCCGAGGGCTCGCTCGATCAGATGCGTCAGTCGGTTGAAACCGCTCGTGTCCAGCTCGAGCAGGCGCAGCAAACACTCGCACGGCAGCGAGAGCTCTGGCGGGAGCAGCTGACGACCCGCGAGTCCCTGCAGAGGGCTGAAACGGATGTGCGAACAGCCGAGTCGTCGCTTCGGGAACGCGAGAAGCAGTCCAGCTCGCAGGCCGCGCGCATCGGCCAAGAGCGAGCGCAGCTCGACAGCGCGCGGTACGATCTGAGCAAAGTCCGCATCGAATCGCCCATCGATGGCATCGTCACTCGCCGGAACATCCAGGAAGGCGAGACCGCCGTCACCGGCACGATGAACAACGCAGGGACGGTCTTGCTGACACTCGCCGATATGTCGGTGATTCAGGCTGAAGTGGAAGTGGACGAAACCAATATCCCCAGCCTGGCCTTCGGGCAATCGGCCAAGATCACCATCGATGCCTTTCCGGATCGCACGTTCAGGGGCCATGTCACCGAGATCGGCAACAGCCCCATTCAAGCGTCCGGCGCACAGGCCTCCCAGACCACACAGGCGACGAATTTCAAGGTAGTGGTCACGCTCGACGATCCGATCCCGGAGGTCCGGCCGGGATTTACGTGTAGCGCCGACATCACGACGGCGAAGCGCGGGAGTTCGGTGGCCGTTCCGATCCCCGCGGTTGCCGTCCGCGAACTGGTGTACGACGCGAACGGTCACGTCGTGCGGACCCCGCGCAAGGAGCCCCGGAAGACCGGCTGGGACTGGATTTGGAGGAGGGGCCGGTCGGTCGAACCGGTCGCCGCCGCGGCAGAGCTCGAGCCGGGACAAACGCGGAGAGAAACCGAAGGGGTCTTCACAGTCCGCAGCGGCACGATCCAGTTCGTGCCCATCAAGCTCGGCATCTCCGGCGACAAGTACTTTGAAGTGCTCGCAGGCCTGAAGCCGGGCGATGGGGTCGTCACGGGGCCCTACAATTCGGTCCGCGGCATGACGGACGGCGACCCGGTGCAGGTGGAGACGGGCCATCAGTGACCAAGCTCCTCGAGGACGGCCGTGTGGCTTTGGCCGCGATCTGGGCGGCAAAGCTCCGATCGTTGATGACCGTGCTGGGCAACATTGTCGCGGTCACTTCCATCATCGCGGTCGTCGCGCTCATCCAAGGACTGAACGCGTCGGTCACACAGGCCATTCTCAGCCAGGCGGGCGCGGATTCCTTCAGCATCCAGCAGTTTCCGGTCGCGCGCAGCGATGAAGAGTTCGAGAAAGTTCGTTACAACCCGCGTATCACGCTGCAAGAGGCCCGCGCGATCCGGCGCTACGGGCAGACGGTTGCCGCCGTCATGGCCGAGTCGACCGCTTCGGGCCGCGTCACGTATCGGGACAAATCGATCGACAACACGCGCGTCCAGGGCGTGACGCCGGAATACATCACCTTCTCGAGCTTCGACGCGGAACGAGGTCGGCTGATGAGCCCCACCGAGGTCGAAACCTCTCGGCCCGTCGCGGTCCTCGGATGGCGGACCGCCGACCGGCTCTTCGGCGCCGCGGTCGATCCCCTCGACAAGGTCGTTCAAATCGCGGGCCTGCACTTTCGTGTCGCGGGCGTGAGTGCGAAGAAGGGCACGATCCTGGGCCAGTCGCAAGATGAATTCGTGATCATCCCGCTCCAACAGTTCGCGAAGATTTTCGGGTTGCGCCGTTCGCTGTCGCTGACCGTCAAGCCTCGTGATCTGCTGCACATCAGGCAGACGATGGACGAGGCGACGGTGGCCCTCCGCGCCGCCCGGCGACTGTCGCCGAAGCAACCCGACAACTTCGGGCTGTTCACGTCGGACACGATTCTCGACATCTATCACTCCGCGACCAACGGCGTGTTCGCGGTCCTGGTCGGGGTGGTCGGGCTCTCGCTCGTCGTCGGGGGCATCGTGATCATGAACATCATGCTCATGGTCGTGACCGAGCGAACGCGCGAGATCGGCCTCAGAAAGGCGCTGGGCGCGCGCCGGTCCGACATCATGGCGCAGATGCTCACCGAGTCGGTCGTGTTGTCGATATTCGGCGGCATCGCCGGCACGATGCTCGGGTCGGCCATTGCGCTGGCCATCACGTCGTTCACCCCGATCCCGGCCTCGGTCGAACCGTGGGCGGTGACCCTCGGCATCGGCATTACCGCGCTCGTCGGGCTCTTCTTCGGTCTCTATCCTGCGATGCGAGCGGCGCGCCTCGATCCGATCGAGGCGCTCCGCCGCGAGTGAACGCCATGCATCCCCGCGCAGAGCGCCGGCACCGGTCATGACGCTTCGCCTGGCGCTGGTGCGGGAAGTCGGGCTGATGGCGTTGGACACCGTGCGGACGAACCGCCTGCGATCTGCACTGACGGTGATCGGCGTCGTCATCGGTATCACCTCCATTGTCGGCAAGACGGCCATGATCCGCGGTTTCGACCAGTCGTTGCGCGACATGATCCGCAGCGTTGGTCCGAACACCGTCTTCGTGCAGCGATTCGGTGTCACGAGCTTCTCGAGCGGCACGGAGTTCCGGGAGCTGTTGAAGCGGCCCAACCTCACCGTTTCGGATGCCCGGGCCCTGGAGCAGCAGACCAACACCATCCATCTGGTGGACATCGAGCTCGGGGCCGGCGGGCCGCCCTCCCGGCACCGGGTGTTCTATCGCGACCAGAAGACGCGGCCGCTCATCGTGTTCGGCACGTCCGAGAATTTTGCCGAAGGGACCAGGCTGCCCACCATCGCCGGACGGTTCTTCAACGGCACGGAAGTGCAGTACCGGAAGAACGTGGTCGTCTTGGGCAACGCGCCGTACCAGCTGATCTTCGGCGCAAGCGGCATCGACCCGATCGGCAAGATAGTCCGCGTGGGCAGCGAGCGCTTCGAGGTCGTCGGCGTCTTCGACAAGCGGCCCGCAGCGGGCGGCTTCAATATGGGACAGGACGACTTCGTGGCCATCCCGTACACGGCGTACCAGCGGATCTTCGGACTCAACCCCGTGCGCGTCGCGCGCAACATCACGTTTCTCCCGATACAGATCGCGCTCCTCCCCCGCGAGGGCGTGAAGCCGGAAGACGCGATCAGGGATGTCGAGCAGGTCATGCGGATCCGCCATGGACTTCGGCTCGACGATCCCAACGATTTCGACGTGGTGACCCAGGACGCGTTCCTGCATTTGTGGGATCGGATCAGCGAGGGGACCTTCTTCGCGCTGATCGTGATCTCGTCGATCGCGCTGATGGTGGGCGGCATCGGCGTGATGGCCATCATGTCCATCTCGGTCACCGAGCGGACGCGGGAGATTGGCGTGCGAAAGGCGCTTGGCGCCCGGCGGTCGGAAATCCTGTTCCAGTTCCTGATGGAAGCGGCCCTGCTGACCTCACTCGGCGGCGTTCTGGGGATCCTGCTTGGCAGCGCGCTCGGCGTGGCCGTCCATTTCGCGTCCGGATTCCCCATCTCGCTGCCCTGGTGGTCGTTCGCCATAGGCCTGGGATTTTCCGCGTCCGTCGGGATCTTCTTTGGCATGTATCCCGCCGTCAAGGCCTCCCGTCTCGATCCGATCGAAGCCCTGCGATACGAGTAGGTGCGCCGCCGCCGGCCCTGGCGCGGGTGCCACCCCCCGGCCCAGCCCACGAACTTGGTCCGCGCCAGTCCCTTGCGACTCCCTGACCGCGCCGAATATGATGCGCGGGTGAGGGAACCCCGTTTATGAAGGTCTATGACGCAGCCACCATCAGAAACGTCGCGCTCGTCGGACACACCGGTTCTGGCAAGACCCAGCTCACCTCTGCGGTTCTGTTCAACGCCGGAATGATCAATCGGTTCGGCAAGGTCGACGACGGCACGACGGTCACCGACTTCGATGACGAGGAGATTGCCCGGAAGCACACGCTCTCCGCCAGCCTCTCCTACGCCGAGTGGAACCGACACAAGGCCAACCTGATTGATACTCCGGGAATCGGCAACTTTTTCAGCGATGCGCGCGCGGCCTTGCAGGTCTCCGAAGCGGCGCTCGTCGTTGTCGACGCGGTGGCGGGCGTGATGGTCCAGACAGAAAAAGCCTGGGGAGCGGCGCACGACCTCGGGTTGCCTCGGATCGTCGTGTTGAACCGCCTCGATCGCGAGCGCGCGAGCGTCGAACGATCGCTGCAGGCGCTGCGCGACGCGTGCAGCCGGACCATCATGCCCATTCAGCTACCGATTGGCGAAGAGAAGTCGTTCCGCGGCGTGGTCGATCTCGTCACCCGGAAGGCGTACACATTCCAGACCGACGAAAGCGGGAAGTTCACCGAAGGTGCGGTCCCCGGAGACATGACGGCCAGCGTTGAATCCGCACGGGAGGCCCTGGTCGAGATGGTTGCCGAAGCGGACGAGAAGCTGATGGAGAGATTTTTCGAGGCGGGAACCCTCACCGACGACGAACTGGTGTCCGGGCTGCACACGGCCACGGCGGCAGCAAAACTGTTTCCGCTCGTTTGCACCTCGGCGACGCTCAACGTCGGCGTCCAGCAGCTGCTCGACACCATTGTCGCGATGGTCCCGTCGCCGACCGAGCGCCCGTTTACAGGAACCGACAAAGACGGGCGGCACGTGCAGCGGTCAGCCGACGACAAGGCGCCGTCCTCCGCGTTCGTGTGGAAGACGATTGCCGATCCGTTCGCCGGTCGAATCACGATGTTCCGCGTCGTGTCCGGCTCGATCAAGTCTGACTCCACGGTGCACAACAAGACCAAGGACGTGCAGGAACGGCTCGGCGGTCTACAGCTCCTCCAGGGGAAGACGCCAACCGCGGTGCCAGAAATCAAGGCGGGCGACCTCGGCGCGGTCGCCAAGCTGAAAGACACCCTCACCAGCGATACCCTCGGCGACAAGGCGGATCCGTTGGTCTTCGCGCCCCTCAACTTCCCGGAGCCGGTGCTGTCGTACGCCATCGAACCGAAGAGCCGGGGTGACGAAGACAAGATCAGCTCCGCCATGCACCGGCTCGAGGAAGAGGATCCGACGATCCGATACAGCCGCGATCCGCAGACCAAGGAACTCCTGCTGTCGGGTCAGGGCCAGGTCCACATCGAGGTCACCGTCGCGAAGTTGAAGCGCCGCTTCGGCGTGGAGGTGATCCTCAAGCCGCCCCGGATCCCGTACCGAGAGACGATCAAGGCCTCAACCGAAGCACACGGGCGGCACAAGAAGCAGACCGGCGGACACGGTCAGTTCGGCGACTGCAAGATTCGAATGGAACCGCTGCCGCGCGGCTCAGACTTCGAGTTCGTCGACGACATCTTCGGCGGATCCATCCCGCGACAATACATCCCGGCTGTGGAAAAGGGGATCCAGGACGCGCGCACTCGTGGCTACCTGGCGGGGTATCCCGTGGTGGATTTCAGAGTGACGGTTTACGACGGCTCGTATCACGACGTCGACTCGAACGAGCTGTCGTTCAAGCTGGCCGGGTCGCTGGCGTTCAAGGACGCGATGACCCGCGCTCGCCCGACGATTCTCGAGCCCGTCATGAACGTCGAGGTGTACACGCCGTCAGATTTCGCGGGCGACCTGATGGGCGACCTCAACGGGAGGCGCGGCCGAATCGGTGGCATGGACACACGCGGCGCGACGACGATCATCAAGGCGCAAGTGCCGATGGCGGAGATGCTCACCTACGAACAGCACCTGACATCGGCAACGGGCGGACGGGGCTCCTATCATATGGAGTACTCGCACTACGACGAAGTGCCCGCACAGTTGCAGACGAAAATCATCACCGCAGCGAAAGCCGAACGGGCGGGTGTCGAGGTAGAGGAGGTCTAGAGCTTCCGTTACCGGCGCGCGACCTGACGGGGCTTGGCCGCGTGCCGCCCGGCCAGCGCGAGGTCCTGGGCGAACGGGTCGTCAGACCTGGCAAGCCACCGCTCGGCCGGCCCGACGTCGTGGAACACGGCAGCAGCCAGATGCTGTGACGCAATGGTGGCGAACAGACGGGCGAGCGCGAACGTCACCGTCCCATTGACGACGATGGCACGCCAGCCGAAGCAGCGTCCGTTTGGCTTTCCGAGCATCCGCGGCACCCGCCAGATTTCGCCTGGCGACCAGAAGGGCGCGGTCGCGTTGCGGGCGTCGACGATCTCGCGATAGCCCTCCACGTGCTGCGCCAACACTCTATCCAGGTGGTTCCGGACGTCGACAAGGTGCACCGATCCCGTCACAACGGTGTCGAGACGACGTCTCGCATGATCGATGACGGTAGAAATCGGCATCGCCGATCCACTCCAACCCGACCGGTTATTCCTTCTTGCCGCGGAGCCGTTTTGCCGCGGCCCGGAGGCGGCCGCCGACACCCGTACTTGGCGTTGCGCCTTCGGTCTTCTTCGCGTCGGCTTCCGCCTTCGCGCGTGGATTGAACTCACTGCCCACGAGCTCCACCTGAGCGATCTCGGCGGCGTCCCCCCTGCGGAACCCCAGGCGCAGCAGGCGCGTGTATCCGCCGGGCCTCGATTGAAAGCGAGGTGCGAGTGTGTTGAACAACTTGCCGACGACCTCGCGGTCCTGCAGATCCTGCATGACGAGACGGCGGGCATGCAGGGTCTTCCCCTGCGCGCCGTCCGCTACGCCACGTTTGGCGATGGTAATGAGCCGCTCGACGAACGGCCGCAGCTCCTTCGCGCGCGGCACCGTGGTGGTCAGGTGTTCGTGGCGAAGAAGCGCGGTCGCCTGATTTCTCAGCATCGCGATGCGGTGCTCGGTGACTCGCCCCAGCTTTCGGTGTGCAACTCGGTGTCTCATGGTTCGTGACTGGGCCGGCCGCGCGCCCCAGCGCGGCCCGCCCGTGCTCCTATTCCTGCGCCGCTGGGGCCTGATCGACCCGCATGCCGAGGCTCAACCCCATCGTGTGCAGGATTTCCTTGATCTCGTTCAGGCTTTTGCGTCCGAAGTTCTTCGTCTTGAGCATTTCGCCCTCGGACTTCTGGACCAGGTCGCGGATGGTCTTGAGCTCGACGTTCTTCAGGCAATTGGCGGCGCGCACCG
>JBGPJH010000115.1:0-9883 GCA_041485305.1 Vicinamibacteria bacterium
AACGTGTAGTCGGTTGAATCGCTAAACGCCCGGCCTGTTCGCTTGATGTCGTCGAGGGTGTAGCCGACTCTGAGGGCTGTGTACGACATCACGTTGAACGTCGCGTTCAGGTCGAGGGTGTTCTGCTTGATGTTGAACTGCTCGGTCTCGCCCCCGGTTTCCTCGGGCACCGCGTCGAGGCGGACGTACTCCGTCGCGTCGAAGATCGGCGTCCGGTTCCTGTGGTCGTTGTACCGGTACCGCATGTTGAGGCCGAAGTAGCGATTCGGCCGCGTGGTGTAGTTGAGCAGCGCGTTGACGCCCTTGACCTCCGCCTCGGCAGAGGCCCGCGGGAGCTGTGCGAGCCCGGGAAAATCCTTGTACACCGCCGGGCTGGCGATGACCTGGTTGCTCGTCCACGGGATCAGGGCGTCGTTCTGCTTCATGGTCGTGAGCGAGAGCTGGGCGTTCACGTTGCTGTGCCCGGGCATCTTGTACAAGCCCATCGCGCTGACGGTGTTCAGGTTGTTGCTCGGCGGGGCCGCCATGCGGCTCCGCGCCGCGCCGCGGCCGTTGCTGTACCCGCTGGGATCGATCGGGAACGTATCGGTCGCCCTGACCGGGTTGTCAAAGAGGATCTCGTGGATGTTGTTGGTGAACCAGGAGCCATCCCACGCCACGCGGATCATCCCCTGCTGGTTCATCCATTCGGCCGCGGCCGTGAGATCGTTCGTCCGGTTATCGAGGGGAACCGGGAGTTGGTCGGCGACACTGAACGCGAACGAGGCGCCCTTGACTTCGTGGCCGGTCTTGCTGGTCGAGTTGAAGGCGAGGTTGAAGTTGAGGTCCTTCGTTGCCGCGTACCAGAAGTTGAAGCCGGCGGTGTCGCGGCGCGCCTGGATGTCGAACGGTTTCGCCAGGCCCCGGTAGATCGACGGGGTCAGGAGCTGCGCCGCGGTCGTCGGGATGCCGATGACGCCCGGCGCGTTGTTCTGAACGAGGAGCCGCGCGGCCGGATCCAACGTGAAGACACCCGGCGACTGCTCCACCCAGGGCGTCAACGTGTTGTAGCCGTAGTTCAGCGGAGTGGAATCCCAGAGGGCCGTGAACCTCACCTTGCCGCTATTGTTGTAGTTCACCTGATATCGCTGATCGCGGTACCCGATGTTGTCCACCTTCGCGGTGAAGGTATAAGCGTCGGTGTCTTTGCCGAAGGAGATCCTGGAAAACGCGCCATCGCGCAGGTCGCGGAAGCGCTCGAACCGGGCCTTGTCACCCTCTGTCGAAGAGACCCTGATACCGAAATCAATCGTCCCAGCGATCGTAGACACCGTAGCCGGTGCCGCGGGCGGTTGTTGCGCCATCGCGAGGCCGGAAGAGGCCAGCAATAGCGCCGTGGCAATCATCAGTCTGTTGCGCATCGCAATCCTCCTCTCCTAGCGGTGGAAGTACTTGCCGGACGGTGCATTCGAGCCGTGGATCTGCACGTGACACACCACGCAGCCCTGGCCAATCATCCTGTTCGCGTTGGCGGAGTTCTTCAGCCCAAAGCCCTCGTATACCGTCGGAGGATGGCGCGACGTCACGTGGCAGCGCTGGCAGAGGAACGGTACTTTGGCCACGAGCAGGCGCTCGTTGTTGGAGCCGTGCGGGTCGTGGCACGTCACGCAGGCGTTAGCGACCGGCGCGTGCTCCCACAGGTACGGCCCGCGCTTCTCGGTGTGGCAGCTCGTGCAGGCCTCGTCGACCGTCGTCCCCGCCTTGAGCAGCTTGACATTGGCCGACCCGTGCGGGTTGTGGCACGACGAGCACACGATCTTGCCCTCGCGAACAGGCATGTGGTTGAAGCGATATAGCTTGTTCACGATGTTCCGATGACAGGTGCCGCACAGCTCCGGCTGCGTTGCCGCCTTGATTTGTTTTTCGCCCTGGGGGTTGTGCACGCTGTGGCACGTGACGCAGCCAACATTGCGCTGGTCGTGCTGGTTCCCCGTGAAGAGCGTGTGCGTCCCGCGCATGTGGCACGTCACGCAGATCTCGCTCGCCTGCTGCGGCTTGAGTTTGTTCGGGTTGACAATCTTGGTCCTGTCGAGACCACCCTCAGGGCCACCGGTCACGTGGCCCTGTCCTGGGCCGTGGCAGGTCTCGCACCCGTGCGTGGCCGCGGGAGTCCTCTCGTCGGCTTTGCGCCCGTGCAAGGTAGCCTTGTACTCCCGTTTTTCGTGGCATGTCAGACACTTCGCCTGTCCGATGTACTCCCCTGTCTCCTGGGCGCCCGGAGATCGGACGGCACCGGCCTCCGGCTTCGCGGCCCTCGCGCGGGCCACACCAGAGAGACTGGCGATGGCCACGAGACCCACGATCACCGGCCCTGCTCGTCTTAAGTAGCGGGTTAACGACATATAAGAGGGCCTCCTCCAGATCATGACTGGCGAATCGACGGAACCTGCGTTGGTCAGAATCCCACGAACGTCACGCCAGGCACCTTGCGTCGGTTTGCGGGCGCGCACCGTAGGCGCCCGGCGAGCGCTACGACGATGAGGACTCGTTATCAGGCCCTCAATATGTGCCTCGTAGATGAATTCTTGATGAAAGTCCGGTTAAAAACGGTTAATCGTCTAAGGACCGCTGGTCAAGGGATGCGACCAAGAGAGAATCCTATGCGCGCTTCTGCCCGTGTAACCGCCCCATAAACGACGTCGATGTTTTGCTGGAGGGTCGACGGCCCGTCTGCAGACTGCGTACTGGGTCAGCGTCATTTCTCACCCGCCGGTAATGAGGACACGTCTCATGTCCTCAATATGGGCACCGCAAGTGAACTGACGATGAAAGTCCGGTTAAAACGCGTTAATCGTCTGGAGCGGCTCGCGCTCGGCGGAGGGGCTGGAACCGGCGGCCGCCGGAAGAAAGACCGCGAACGTCGAGCCTTCGCCGACGACACTCGAGACCTCGGTTCGGCCGCCGTGACTCCGGACGATTTGGTCGGCAATCGCGAGGCCGAGACCGCTACCGCCCGTGTCGCGGGCTCGCGCCGGGTCGGCACGGTAGAACCGCTCGAAGATATGCGGGAGGTCCTCGCGTGAAATTCCGCAGCCTTCGTCCACGACGATGACCACGGCCTCCTCGTCCACGCGCCCGACGGTCAGGTGGACGGTGGATCGATCGGGCGAGTACCGCACGGCGTTGTGCGCGATGTTCAACAGCGCGCGGCGGAGGTGCAGCGCGCTCCCCTTCACGGTGACGGTCCCGAGGACGTCGATGGAGACGACGATGTCCCGCGGTTCGGCGATCGCGCGGACGATGTCGCAGCAGTCCCGCACCACGGCACTGAGATCGACCAGCTCGACGCGATCGACCAGATGGCCGGCATCGGCCAGCGCGAGCAGCCGGAGGTCGCGAACCATCGCCGAGAGCCGGTCGAGGTCGACCGCCAGCTCGGCGGCCAGGCCCTCGTGATCGACCGCACCGCGTTCGTCGCGCAGACACATGTCAATCGCGGCGCGCATCGCCGCAATCGGCGTCTGGAGCTCGTGCGAGGCGTCGGCCGCGAAACGCCGGGCGCCATGCATCGAGCTTTCGAGACGATCGAGCATTCCGTTCAGCGTCTCCACCAGACGGTCGAGCTCTTCGCTGCCGGTGCGCACGTCGAGACGTTCTTCGAGGCGACTGGCCTGAATCGCGCGAACGCGCCCGACGATGGCATCAACCGGTCGCAGCGCGCGGCGCGCGATGAAGCTTCCGCCATAGCTCGCGACCGAGAGGACGAGCACGAACAACAGCAGCATCGCGGCGGCGAGTTGGCCCAGGATGTGTCGTACCGGCTCGGTCGACCCGGCCACCTGCATGGCCAGCGGACTGGCGCCGGTCCGCGCGATGAGAACGGTCGCGAGCCTGATGTCGTGCCCGGACCGGTCCTCGATGGTCGAGAGCAGGTCGCCCTCGCGGGCCGCCCGCACGGCGGCCGCTTCAGCCGCGCCGGAAAGCGCGGGGAACGCCGCCGATCGATAGAAGAGCAGTCCCGATCGGTCGCGCACGATGAACGGTTCATCGTTGAAATGAGCGCTGCTCGCCAGCGCCCCGGCCAGGTCGAGCTCGAGCAGCCGTGGCTGGAGCTCTCCGAGCAGCTGGTGTGCGCGGACCTCGAGCTCGGCATCGGCTTCCCGGTACAGGGTCCCCGCCCGGATCACGAAGACGAACGCCGCGAACGCCGCGAGCGCACCACCCAGCATCAGCAGGTACCACAGCGTCAGCTGCGCTCGGATGCTCTTAGGCGTCAGCCTGGTGCGAATCGCGAAAGACATAGCCGACACCGCGGACGGCCTGGATGAGGCTCGGGGCACCGGGGACATCGATCTTGTCGCGGAGGTGCTTCACGTAGACGTCGACGACGTTACTCGCCTGTTCGAAGGTGAAGTCCCACACATGCTCGGCGATCATCGTGCGCGTCAGGACGGCGCCGGCGCGGCGCATGAAATATTCGAGCAGGGCGTACTCTTTGCCGGTGACCGGGATCAGCTGGCCTGCCCGGTGGACGGTGCGCGTCGCCGGATCCATGTTCAGGTCGCCGACGGCGAGGAGGACGGCTGGACCGCCAGCCTGCCGCCGCCGCTGCAGCGCGCGCAGGCGGGCCGAAAGCTCGGTGATCGCGAAGGGCTTGACCAGATAATCGTCGGCGCCGGCGTCGAGGCCGCGGACGCGATCTTCGATCATGTCGCGGGCCGACAGCATCAGAATCGGCGTCTGTTTGCCTTCGCGGCGAAGCGTGCGGCAGACGCTGAGCCCGTCGAGTTTGGGCAGCATGAGGTCGAGCACGATCGCGTCGTACTCGTGAAGGCGGGCACGCTCGAGCGCTATCTCGCCATCGGAGGCGATGTCGACCGCAAACGCCTCTTCGGCCAGCGCCCGCCCGATGCGAGCCGCGATCCGATGTTCATCCTCGACGATCAGGACTCGCACGCACCCTCTTTCTTTATACGCGCTTTATACGCGCGCCAGGAACGGCCGTGCGACCGAAGTCAGCAAGAGGCGTACCGGACGAGCTTGCAGGGAGATTCCACAGAAAACCCAATCAATAAGAAGCGCTGGCTCGCATTTGCCGGCTTTTCGGCAGGTCGCTGCGCTATACTCCGGGCCTTTCGCCGCGTCGCAGGTGTTATCACGGAGGAGGAATGACAATGGCCGCAACCCCGGGGTCGGTTCTCAGCCAGGCGCTGCTTGACAGGTGTCGTGAGCGCGCACCTGCCTATGACCGCGAGAACCGGTTTTGCCAGGAGGATTTCGACGAGCTCAAGGCAGCGGGCTATCTGCGCATGGCGATCCCGAAGGAGTTCGGCGGTCTCGGGATGACGCTCGCGCAGGTGTCGCGCGAAACGCGGCTGCTCGCGCAGTACGCGCCCGCGACCGCACTGTGCATCAACATGCACAACTATTGGGTGGGCGACGCGGCGGACCTGTGGCGAAGCGGCGACAAGTCCTGCGAGTGGATTCTCAAGGACGCGGCGGCCGGCGAAGTCTTCGCAGCGGGCCACGCCGAGCATGGCAACGACATTCCGGGACTGCTTTCCACCTCGAAAGCGGAACGTGTCGATGGCGGCTACAAATTCACGGGCCGCAAAGCGTTCGGCAGCCTCACGCCCGTGTGGACGCGTCTCGGCTTCCACGCCATGGACACGAGCGATCCCGCCAAACCGAAGGTCGTCCACGCGTTCATGCCGCGCGACACGAAGGGGTACAGCGTCAAGGAAACCTGGGACGTCCTCGGCATGCGCGCGACGCGCAGCGACGACACCGTGCTCGAAGGCGCATTCGTGCCCGATAAGTACATCGCGCGCGTGATCCCGGCCGGCGTCGCCGGCGTGGACATGTTCATCCTCGGATTCTTCACCTGGGGACTCACCGGCTTCGCCAACGTGTACTACGGGCTGGCGCTTCGCGTGCGCGAGCTCATCGTCGAGCAACTGAAGACGAAGACCTCGATTGCGTTAACGCGTCCGATGATCTATCACCCCGAAATGCAGCACGGCATCGCCGACATCTCGATGGATCTCGAGGTGATGGGGCCGCATGTCGAAGCGATCGCAAGCGACTGGAGCGAGGGCCGGATCGGGCCCGACTGGTTCCTGCGGCTGGTCGCGATGAAGCATCGCACGGTCGAAGCCGCGTTCCGGGTCGCCGATCGCGCACTCGACCTGTCCGGCGGGTTCGGAATGTTCAAGAAGAGCGAGCTCGAGCGGCTGTTCCGCGACTGCCGCGCTGGCCGCTTCCATCCGGCGAATCCGGCGCTGACCTACGAGATCGTCGGCAAGATCACGCTCGGGATCAGTCCGGACGAACAGCCACGGTGGGGATAAATGACAGGTGAATTGGGCGATTGGGTAATCTGGTGATCTGGTAATTGGATTGATGGATTGCCGGATTACCGTAGCGAAAATCATTTCTTAAACGCCTCCGGCCAATTCAGCACGATCGTGACCGGCAACGACGATGAGCGCTCCGACACGGTGTTGATCAAAAAGCGATTGCCGTCGCTGGTCACCGCGTACTGGTTGCGAAAGCCGGGATTGAGCGGCCGTTGGACAGGTGGGGATCCGCTATGGGTGGCGTGCGCAGCGAGGACCAGGCATTACGGCTGTCCGATGCCGAATCGCCGCGCTACGAGATGATCGACCGACAACATGGCGAAGCTCCCGCGAACCGCAAGGCTCAGACGTTCGCCGTCAGCGCCTCGTGCATCGGGCGCCCCGCCTCGAGCGCCATCAGGATCTTGTCGGCCGTGACCGGCGCGCGACGGAAGATCTCGTCGCCCACCGCCGCGGCAATGGCGTTCACGACCGCGCCGAACCCGGCGCCGACCGGCGACTCGCCCATGCCGCGCGCACCGACCGGTGTCTCCGGATCCGGTAGGTCGAGGGCCGCCCACTGCATGTTCGCCGGCGCATCGAGAATCGTCGGCGGCTTGCTGTTGTAGAACCGCTTGGCCAACGGCACACCGTACTCCTGGTCGTACACCCAATGCTGGCCGTACGCGTGCCCGAAGCCCAGCATGACACCGCCCAGCACCTGGCCGCCAAGGCTTCGGGGGTGAATGACGGTCCCGCAATCGGCGACTGCGACGAAGTCCAGGACCTTGTAGGCGCCGGTTTCGACGTCGACCTCGACCTCGGCGAACCCTGCGACGTAGGACTTAGACGAGCCGTCGCGGCCGTAGTTGTCGCGCGCCACGCCCATCAGCCCTTGACCGGCGAGCGCCGTGGCCGACTTCTTCGTGTAGGTGTTGATGTCGGCGGGCAGCTCATGTCCATCGTACGTGCCGCCGAGCTCGATCGCCTTCTGCGCCGCCTGCGCGAACGTCAGGCTGCGGCCGCCGCCCGACACACGCTCGTTGGCCACCTGATACGAGTCGGCGCTCCCGCCGAGTGTCTTGGCCGCGATCTCCTGGAGTTTCTTCTTCGCGTCGCTCGCCGCCGCGTGGGCCGCGCGCGTCATCGCGTGGGTCGTCTGGCTGCCGCCCTGCCCGCAGGTGTTCGGCACGTTCTTCGACGTGTTGCCCCACGTCACGTCGCATTTCTCCCACGGGACGCCGAGCAGCTCGGCGGCGACGCGATGCGCGTCGAAGGGCGATTCGGTGCCCGCTTCCGTTCCTGCCATTTGACCAGATGGCGCGCCAGGGGGCGCGGTGGCACCGCCCTACACGAGGCGTCCAGCCCACAGGCGCTCCAGAAAGGTGGTGAGCGGGAGAATCTCGATCCCGTCCGCCGTCACACGCCGCTTGGGCTCCAGCCAAACGAGCATCCGCTGGCCGACGGTCCGGTGGTCGACGGCGATTGCGCGCAGCCCGGTCAGGTGATGGTCGCCGACGCGCTCGGTGGACTTGACCTCGATCGCCGCGTCGATGCCGCCACGATGAAGTCCACCTCGGTGCCGCTCGCCAGCCGCCAGTAGGAGAGATCCCAGGAGCGCTCGCGATACTCGCGAAACGCGGTGAGCTCGTGGTGAACCAGGTTCTCCAGCGCCTTTCCGAACAGCTCGCCGCCACGCGCGAGCGTGCCACGGTGCGCCAGGTGATTCACCACGCCGACATCGGCGAAGTAGAACTTCGGGGCCTGGATGACCCGTCGCTTGGGCCGACGCGTGTGCGAGGGGAGAAACCGGCCGAGCAGCGAGTCGACGAGTATCTGGAAGTACTCCTTCACGGCGTTCGCCGACACACTGCACTCACGGGCGATGTTCGTGTAGTTGACGAGTTCCGTATCGGACAGCGCCGCGGCGCGGAGGAGACTGGCGAAGGCGGGGAGGCTGCGGGTCAGCCCCTCCGCTGCGATCTCCTCCTTCAGGTAGTCGTCAACGTATGCCCGAACGTACAAGCTCCGCAGGAGCTCGACGGGGGCGTACGTTCGCATCACACCACTGTCCACCACTCGCTGGAACCGGGTCGCCGCCTCAGCGTGGTGAGGTCCGGTTCCGCGATCCCTCCCGGTTCTCGACTCGGGGCCCTACGAGATCGCGGCACCGCTCGGCGCGGGTGGCATGGCGAGGTGTATCGCGCGCACGACACGCAACTGAAGCGAGACGTCGCCATCAACGTCCTGCCGCAGGCATTCGCCTAGGACCCCGATCGGCTAGGCCGAGCGCACGGCAGAGACGTCCAAAGGCGACACTGACGGCAGACGCCTTCAGCGGCTGCCCGTCACGGAGTATCGACTGTGTGGGTCTCGGTTAGCGATTGACAGGACCGATCTCCGCTCCCATAATTCGGCCCAAGCTGGTGCAAGCATGGAGGCCGCAAGGGACGTCCCATCCCACCTCGTAGCCCGCAATCGTTGTCGTGTTTCGGAGTCCCTGAGGCATTCACGGCTAAAGTGGGTTCTGGATCCATGTTCATGAAGTCGCGGCTGACGTGACGGTCACCGTAGATTTCGATCATAGTCGAAGGCCAGGAACATGATGACAAGAGCGCTACAGAACAGGATTATCGGAATAGTGGTCAGTCTGCTGCTCGTACCCGTCGCAGCGACGGCGCAGAGCACCATTTCCGGGTTGGTCAAAGACACCAGCGGGGCCGTGCTGCCAGGAGTGTCAGTGGAGGCAAGCAGCCCCGTCCTCATCGAAAAGACCCGGAACGTCGTCACCGACGAACAGGGCCGCTACTCAATTGTCGATCTCCGGCCGGGGACGTACCAAGTAGTCTTCACGCTGCAGGGGTTTTCGACGCTGCAGCGCGACGGTATCGAGCTCCCGGCCAATTTCAACTCGTCAGTGAACGTCGAGCTGAAGGTGGGCGCGTTGGAAGAGACGGTCACCGTGTCCGGCGCTTCGCCGATTGTCGACGTGCAAAGCTCGCAGAAGACGGTGAGCCTGAGGCGGGAGATTCTGGACGCGCTCCCCACCTCGCGCACCTATGCGGCTGAAGGGTCCCTGGCCGTCGGCGTCAAGGTGGTGGCCCAGAACGTCGGAGGGGCGCGCATTGCCGCGCAGCAGCGGCTCTACGTGCACGGTGCGGCTGCGGCGGACAACACGATTTCGGTCGATGGCATGGCGATGAATTCGACCTATTCGAACGGCGAGACGAACCCGAATCACAACGACTCCATGACGCAGGAAGTCACGGTGCAGACCGCGTCGCCCGGCGCGGAGGTCTCCGGCGGCGGGTTGTTCATCAACCTGATTCCGAAGGAAGGCGGCAACGCCCTCAGCGGGTCGAGCTTCGTGGGATACACGGGCAGCGGCTTTCAGGCCAGCAACCTCACGGACAAGCTCAAAGCGAGGGGCCTGACAACGGGCGATGGCGTGCAATATATCTACGACTTCAATGCGTCGATCGGCGGCCCGATCGTCCAGAACAAGTTGTGGTTCTTCGGCTCCTATCGCAACGTCGGCAACGCGAACGTCGTGGCGAATAGTTTCT
>JBGPJH010000116.1:0-9882 GCA_041485305.1 Vicinamibacteria bacterium
CCGCCGGCCATCCGCATCCAGAAAGTGTACGACCTGGCCGGCTTCGTTCGCGAGGCGGTCTCGAGTGTTGGCGACGCGATTGTCATCGGCGGGCTGCTGACGATCTTGGTGCTGCTCGCCTTCTTGCGCGACTGGCGCGCGACGATACTCGCAGCCACGACGCTCCCGCTCACGATCATCGGCACCTTCTCGATTCTCCGCCTGGCCAACGGCACGATCAACTTGATGTCCATGGGTGGCCTCGCGATCGCGATCGGACTCGTGATCGACGATGCGGTCGTTGTTGTCGAGAACGTGCACCGCCATCTCGGGACCGGCGAGACCACGGAGGTCGCCGTCGAGCGAGGCACCAACGAGCTCGTCGGAGCGGTGCTTGGGTCGACGCTGACGACCGTCGTCGTCTTTGTGCCGTTGGGATTGCTGCAAGGCGTCGTGGGGCAGTTTTTCGCCGCGCTGTCGTTGACGCTTTCGGGGGCGGTCCTCCTCTCCCTCGTCTATGCGCTGCTGTTCATACCGGTGCCCGCTGCCAGGCTGCTGAGGCCGCGTGCGGCGAAGGAAGGGCCCGGGTGGCTGGGCGTCCGGTACGAGGCGTTCCTGCGCGGCGCGCTCAAGCACGCCTGGCTGGTGGTGGGCGCCACAGCCGTGGTGGCAACGATCGGCGGGCTGCTGTACTTCAGGCTGGAAACAGGGTTCCTCCCCCAGATGGACGAAGGCGGCTACGTGATCGATTACGCCACGCCGGCCGGCACCTCGTTGACCGAAAGCGACACGATGCTGCGGCGTATCGAGAAAATCCTGAAGGAGACACCGGAGGTCGACGGATTCACCCGCCGCACAGGTACGGAGCTGGGCCTGTTCGCCACGGAGCAGAACAAGGGAGACTTCGTCGTGCGTCTGAAGTCGCCCGCCGATCGGCACCGAGCCTCGGAAGCGATCATCTCGGAGCAGCGCGATCGATTCCAGCGAGAGGTGCCAGGGGTCTCCATCGAGTTCGTGCAGCTGCTGCAGGACATGCTCGGGGACCTCGAGGGCAATCCCGAGCCGGTCGAGGTGAAGCTGTTCGGCGACGACCTGACCACGCTGTCGGCACTGGCTTCGCGCGTGGCCCTCAAGATGAAGGCCATCGACGGCCTCGTCGACATCGTGGCGCCCCGCCAGGGGAATCCCGAGCTCGAGGTCGCCATCGATTCCACACGGGCGGCAAAAGCCGGCCTCAGCCCGGATCAGATCACAGCGCAGGTCGCCGACGGCCTCCTGGGCAACGTACCGACCGAGGTTCGGCGAGGCGATCGGCTCGTCGATCTGCGGGTTCGTTTCCCGGACACCTACCGGTTCGATCCCACTCGTCTCCGAGAGTACCCGCTGGTCAACGCCGCGGGCGCGGTTGTCCCGCTGTCGGCTGTGGCCGATAGCAGGCAAGTGGAGGGATCAGCGCAGCTGCACCGCGAAGATCTGAAGCAGATGATGCCGATCTCGGGACGCCTTGAAGGCCGCGATCTTGGGAGCGTCGTGGCCGACGTCAGACGCATGCTCGCCGCCGAGCCCTTTCCCGTCGGCTACACGTACCAACTTGGCGGCCAGTACGAGAGTCAGCAAGCCTCCTTCCGATCGCTGATCGTGGTGTCGTCGCTCGCCTTGCTGCTCGTGCTGGGCCTGCTGGTCGCGCAGTTCCGCCGCTTCACCTCGGCTCTGGTCGTCATGTCGGCGGCGCCGCTGTCGCTCGCCGGCGCGTTTGGTCTGCTGCTTCTCACGGGGACGCCGCTGAACGTGTCGTCGTTCATGGGGCTGATTCTGCTGATCGGATTGATCGTCAAGAACGGGATCATCCTGATCGACTACGCGAACCTGCTGGTTGGGCGGGGATTGGATCGACGGGAGGCGCTCATCCGGGCTGGGACAGTCCGGCTGCGCCCGATTCTCATGACGACTCTCTGTACGCTCTTCGGGCTGCTGCCGCTCGCACTCGGCATCGGATCGGGGGCCGAGCTGCAGAAACCGCTGGCCATCGCGGTGATCGGAGGGCTGTCGGTCTCGACCGTCGTGACGCTGGTGTTCGTGCCGGCGATGCTGTCGCTCGTCGCCGACAGTCGGTAGACCCCTTACTCCTTGTCCCCCTTGCTCTTGACTTTGGGCTTCGCCGCGCGCTTGCGGCTCGGCTTATTCGGCGCCGGCTCGTTGGTCGACTGCAGCGCCACGAGCCGCGTCGAGAACGTGCGACGGCCGTGCTCGTCGAAGTCGATCACGGTATGGTGTTCGTTGACTTCAACGAGCGTGCCCGCCCCGTAGGTGGGCTGGACGACGCGGTCGCCTTTCATCCACGATTTCATCGTTGTCCTATGCTCGCGGGAAGCCACCACAGGCGCTCACTCGGACGCTCGAAGACCCGCCCTCTTCGCTCGCGCCGCCGGGGCATTACCAACGCGGCTCGCGGCGTCCGCCGCCGCCACGCTTCCCGCCAAATCCGCCTCCGCCGCCTTCGAATCCACCCTCGGCTTTCGGCCGGGCCTCATTCACCGTGAGGGCACGTCCGCCGAGCTGGTACTGATTCAGCTCGGTCGCCGCCTTCTGCGCTTCCTCGTCGGTAGCCATCTCGACGAACGCAAACCCGCGCGCCCGCCCGGTGGCGGCATCGCGCATCACCCGAACCGACTCGACGCTTCCGACCTTGCCGAACAGCTCCTGCAGCTCCGCCTCGGCTGTCGTGTAGGGAAGATTTCCGACATATAACCTGCGCCCCATACGTGCTCCTCACTCCCACAAGGGTGGTGCGCTCGTCGGCTCGGCAGAAGCGGGGAGTGGAGAGCGAGTCAGGATTGACGCTCGATCGGCGCTCGGCTCGGGCGAAGCAGGCGGGACCACCAGACGGGCGTAGTCTACCAACCAGCCGGTGTGCACGCAAGTCTTTGGGCCGATCTCAGCCCGAAGCGGTCCATTTCGTCATTACCGTGACCGACCGAGGGTGCCGAGGCGCCCGCCCGGCAAGGCGCGAGGAGGGAAAATACCGGGCCGAAAGCTCCTCAGGTCTCCTCGAACACCACCCCGTCTCGGACGCGAAGCAGACGCGTCGACGATGCCCGGGCAAAGTCCTCGTCGTGGGTGGCGATCACGAGCGTCCGGCGGCGGTCGACGAGCGACCGCACCAACCCGGCCAGATCGGCTCGTCGTGCCGGGTCCAGCGACGCGGTGGGCTCGTCCATGAGCAGGACGGGGGGATCGACCGCCAGCGCGCGGGCGATAGCCACGCGCTGCGCTTCGCCGCCCGACAGTTCTCGCGGCAGCGCCCGGGCGCGGTGCTCGACGCCGAGCGAACCCAGGAGCTCGCGCGCCCTTCGCTCGGCCTCCGCGGGGGCGATACCGTGTACATGCACCGGCGCCAGCCACACGTTGTGCAGTGCCGTCATGTGCTCGAACAAGCAATGAAACTGAAACACCATGCCGACCTTGCGACGCAACCTGCTGATGACGGCCGGCCACGGCTTCCCGCTCCCGACCATGATGTCGTCGACCGCGATGCTGCCCCGCTCGAACGGCTCCAACCCGGCGATGGTACGCAGGATCGTCGTCTTCCCCGATCCCGACGGCCCCATCAGCACGACCACATCGCCACGCGCCACATGGAAGGTCGCGCCCGCGAGCACCGGACGGGAGCCGCGCTGCAAATGCACGGCGCCGTAGCGGATGACGATGTCGGTCATGCGGTTGGCGCTTTCCACCGCTGCTCCAGCGAGCGAGCGACCGCGGAGAGCGGGAGCGACATCGCGAGGTACAGGGCGGCACAAAGCGAGCCGGGAACGACCCAGCTCCCGAGGTTCGTCGCGAAGATCTGCGTCTGCTTCGTCAGCTCCATGACGGTCAGGACAGACACCAGAGAAGAATCCTTCAACAGCGCGACGAAGTCGTTAGTCATGGGCGCGAGCGCGAAGCGAAACGCCTGGGGACCGCGAATCAAGGTGAGCACCTGCCGCTCGCTGAACCCCAGCGTGCGAGCGGCTTCGAGCTGGCCGACGGGCACGGCTTCCAGCGCGCTGCGGTAGATTTCGCTCTCGTAGGCGGCGTAGTTCAAGGCAAGACCGAGGAACGCCGCGACAAATGCTGGGAGCCGCACCGCCGCGGCAATCCCGTAGTACAGGACGAACAGTTGCAGCAGGACTGGCGTACCGCGCATCAGCTCGACGTAGGCTGTCAGCAGGCCGCGCAGGACCTGATTCCCGTACACGCGACCACTCGCGATCAGCACGCCGAGTATCACGGCCAGAGCCATCGACAGACACGACAGAACGAGGGTGACCACCGATGCCCGCAGCAAGAGCGGCAGGTAGGCGAACGCCGCGCTCCACCACGACGCTGAAGCCACGGCGTCCGTCCCGTCCAACCCGACGACGGGCGGGATCGGATCGCCTTTGAGCACCCGCTGGTGAAGCGGGGGCTGGTCGGGGTTCCAGACGTCCCACTTGCGGAAGACCCTCTCCAAGGTGCCGTCGCGCATGACGCCGCGCAGGATGTCGTTCGCGCGGTCGCGCAGCGGAGCGTTCGATTTCGACAGCACTCCCACGTAGTGGCCGATGGCCACGCTCTCCGGCTGGAGGGTGAAACCACCGATCTTGCGGTGGCGGCGCTCTGCAAGGATGTTATCCAGCAGCACGGCATCGATCCGGCCCAGCACCAGGTCGCTGAACGGGTGGACGTCGTCATCGTACGAGACGGCCGTGAGATGGTAGTCGCGCTCGGCACCGAGCAGAATCTCGTACGCGAGGGTGCCACCGAGCGTACCCACACGACGGCCGGCCAGATCCGCGAGGCGTCGAAACCGAGGCGCGTCGGCATCGCGGACGCTCAGCACCTCGCGAAACTCGTAGTACGGGATCGTGACGGACATCGACGCGCGCCTGGCCGCGGAGTCTTCGATGCCGCTCAAGCCGATCTCCGCATCGCCGCGGGCGATCGACTGATCGATCGAAGCGAAGGCGACGAGCACGAACCTCGGCGCGAGGCCGAGACCGTGAGCAATTAGCTCGGCGATCTCGACGTCGAACCCGACGAGGATATCCGGGTTGCTCAGGCTCGCCTCCACGTAGGGTGCGCCGCCTTCCGGATCTCCCGCCCAGCGGAACTCGCCCGCCAACGCCTGCGCGGAGGAGAGCCGGGCCACGCCGAACACGAGCATCAGCACTAGGCAGCTTCTAAAGCCGATGTCCTTACAAATGAGGCAGGTTTTCGGCTTTAGAAGCTGTCTTAGTGCGGTCGCGAAGCGGCCGCCTAGGAGCGAAGGTTCGCCGTCCTGGTCAACGGACCCGTTACTCGGCGATTTGAGGCGAAGCTTCGCCACCAGAAACAGCTCGAGATTGCCGAGAGGGCGCACTGCCGGAACGCTCATTCGCACACAATTCTAATGCCCGCTCTCGTATCCGGTTGTTTCAGCAAGGCCCTATCAGTTGCGGTGTGCTTCGGCGGCGTTGTGGCCCCGGCTTGGTTCAGCCATCCTGATGCGATGAGTGCTGTCGTCCCGAAACCCTGGGAGCGGGCCGACGCACGCGCCAGACGGAAAAATGCCCCGAAGGCGCCGGAATCAGCGGCAGCTCACGGAGCTGCCGCCGTGCCGCCGACAAACCGCCGGCGGGTATTGTTCCGGCCCGTCGACCGGGTTTCGGCACGACAGCACTTGTTGCATGAGGACGGCTCGCCAGCCACTGGGGGGCCAAACTCATTACATGATGGCCTGGCGAAACAACCGGACAAGCAAGACGTTGCTACGGCCTGTGAAATAATCGGCGCCCATGCGCGTGACGCTCGGATCCGAGACCCTTCTCGGTTCCTCCGCCCTCGACGGCCTCCAAGTCGGCGTCGTCTGCAATCCAGCCTCGGTGGATCACGGCTTCCGCCATATCGTCGACCGTCTGGCCTCGCATCCCCGAGCGCGACTGGCGGCGATCTTCGGCCCGCAGCACGGCGTGTACTCGGACGTGCAGGAAAACATGATCGAGACCGGTCACAGCCGGGACGAGCTGCGGGGCGTGCCCGTGTATTCCGTTTACAGCGACACACGCGAGCCGACAACGGAGATGCTGCGCAACCTCGACGTCCTCGTCATCGACCTGCAGGATGTCGGCACCCGCATCTACACCTACATCTACACGATGGCGTACTGCCTGACCGCCGCCCGGCGCCACGGGCTGAAGGTCGTCGTGTGCGACCGCCCGAACCCGATTGGCGGAGCGCAGGTCGAGGGGCCGATGCTCGTTCACGGCTTCGAATCGTTCGTCGGCCTGTATCCGATCCCGATGCGACATGGGATGACCATCGGCGAGCTGGCGCGGCTGTTCAACGACCACTTCGGCATCGGCGCGAACCTGGAGGTGGTGCCCATGAAGGAATGGCGGCGTGCGATGTATCACGACGAGGCTGAAGCCCCGTGGGTGATGCCGTCGCCGAACATGCCGACGCTCGACAGCGCGATCGTCTACCCGGGAACGGTCCTGTTCGAAGGCACGAATGTCTCAGAAGGCCGGGGCACCACCCGCCCCTTCGAGCTGGTGGGCGCGCCTTGGGTGGCGGCAGAACGCTTCACGGAGGGGCTGAATCGCCGGGGACTGCCGGGCGTGTTCTTTCGGCCGGTTGTGTTCGAGCCGACGTTTCACAAGCACGCGACGCAGACGTGCGGTGGGTGCCAGATCCACGTCTTGGATCGGACCGCGTTCCCCCCCGTTCGCGCCGGCGTCCTGCTGACTGAGGCCTTCCGGGGCGCGGACCCTGACCGTTTTCGCTGGCGGAATCCGCCGTACGAGTACGAGCAGGAAAAACTGCCGTTCGATATCCTGGCCGGATCGTCCGATCTGCGGGAGCAGATTGAGGCCGGTGTGCCGGCCGAAGACATCGCGCGCTCGTGGGAGCCCAGCGTCGCGGAGTTCCTGAAGGTGCGAAAGAACTTTTTGTTGTATGCCAATTAGGTGCTGGGGTGCTGGTGCTGAGGTGCTTGGTTCGTTTCTCAGAGGAGCGCTGCCGTGTGACGAGGCGGACTACCCGATTCTCCGATCCCTCCGCCTGGCCGCTTCGCGCGCCGCTAGAATCTGCCGGGCGTGGGCATGGGCGTGCTCGCCGTAGATCTCGAGCCAGCGCTCGATTGAGTAGCGGCTGACCTCGCTGTGTGTGCCCTCGCGCAACCACTCGGCGTCCGAGAGGCGGTCGAGAATTTCGGCGCTCGTGCGCCGCGCCGCATCGAATGCGTCCAGGGCCGCCTGAATCGGCCGGTCCTTGTAGTGCAGCCGCCGCGCAAACTCGTCCTGGTCGTACGCCATGATCTGCGGGCTCGTCGACGCCACCAGCAGCCGTAGCCGCACGGCGGCGGTCATCTCGCTGTCGGCAAGATGGTGCACGATCTCGCGCGCGGTCCACTTGCCTGGCGCCGGAGCGGCGTCAAGCTCCTCGTCAGACGCCCCCGCCAGCGCCTCGACGACGACGCGGTGCCCGTTCTTGTACTGATCGACCAGCTTCCGGCGAGTCTGTTGGTCCAATGAAATGGCCTTTCCTGAGAGACGAATTCTCCCAATCCGATGGTCTCACCGATTGCTGCCACGCTGAATACAATATGCTGGGCACTGAGCTGACAGCGGTCATCTTCTGCATGAGGAATCTTTGAGAGACGCATTCTCACATTCACCGGGCTAGAATTTGAGCCGCTGAGCCAGCGAGATCGAGTTTTTGAGGAGGGTGTATGGATGACATCACGCGCCGGAGTTTTTTCGATCGCGCACGGAAGTATGCCCTCGGTGGTCTCGCCGCCTCAGCGGTCCTGGAAGGCCTGGAGCCGAATGAAGCGTGGGCCCAGCAGGTACCCAGCGGGGCCAAACCCCAGAACTGGCTGACGTTGACCGAGGAGGCTGCGCTCGAGCCAGGGCTTCCGGTCGTCGACCCCCACCACCACCTGTGGGATCGGCCGGGCGACCGGTACCTCCTCGAGGAGCTCGTGGCGGATGCCAAGGCGCACAATGTGCGCCAGACGGTGTTCGTGGAGTGCTCGTCGATGTATCGCGCCGACGGGCCGGAAGAGTTCAAGGTAGTCGGCGAGACGGAGTTCGTGCAGGGCATCGCGGCGGTGAGCGCGAGTGGCCGATACGGCCAGATACGGGTGGCGGCGGGTATTGTCGGCACCGCCGACCTTCGCCTGGGCGACCGGGTCGCCCCAGTGCTCGAGGCGCAAATCGCGGCGAGCCCGCAGCGCTTTCGAGGCATCCGTCATCGTGCGGCGTGGGCGGATCGTGCAGTCGTCCCTAACCAGCCGGCCGACTCGCCTCAGCACGTGTTGCTCGACCCAAGCTTCCGGCGAGGCTATGCCTATCTGCGCCAGTACGGATTGTCGTTCGAGGGTTGGGTGTACCACACCCACATCGCCGATCTCACCGACCTCGCGCGGGCGTTCCCCGATACGACGATCATTTTCAACCATCTCGGCGGGCCGATCGGTGTCGGGCCATACGCCGGACATCATGACGAGGTGTTCGCCGCGTGGAAGCCGGCAATCGCGGAGCTTGCGAAGAGCCCGAACGTTGTCGCGAAGGTAGGCGGCATCCAGATGGTGGTCAATGGTTACGGCTGGCACGAGCGCAAGCGGCCGCCAACCTCCGACGAGCTGCTGGAAGCCAACGGGAAGTGGTACCGCCACACGATTGAGCAGTTTGGGCCCAAGCGGTGCATGTTCGAGAGCAACTTCCCGGTCGACAGGCTGTCGTGCTCGTACACGGTGCTCTGGAACCAGTTCAAGAAGCTGACGAAGGGATTCTCAGCCGACGAACGCACCGCCATGTTCCATGACACGGCAATGCGCGTCTACCGGCTCGCGCGCCACTGAACCCGTCGCATACATTCATCGCAGCAAAGATCGGATGCTGGATCGTCGCGCTTTCATGTCGCTCGTTGCCACTGCCGCAGCCATGCCGCGGGCCGCGTGGGCAAAAGCGCGCTCGCAAAAGGCTGCGCTGTATGCCGCGATCGGCGCGGTGCTCACGCAGTACGATGTCGACGTCGATGGCTTGACGCTCGAGTCGCGCGGCAGTGTGACGCTGCCGGCCAATGTGCAGTACGCATGGCCGCACAAGTCGCACCGCTCTCTTTACGTGGCGACGAGCAGCAGCGCGTCAGGCACGGGACCGGCCGGCACCGTCCACCACGTGAGCGCGTTTCGCGTTGATCCGGCCACCGGCGCGCTGACGCCCCACGGCAGTCCGATTGCGCTGCCGACGCGCCCGATTCACATCACCACCGATATCCCGTCGGCGCACGCGCTGGTCGCCTTCAATAATCCGAGCGCGCTGCGCGTCTACCGCATCAACAGCGACGCGACGCTCGGCGAGGAAGTGAAGCAGTCGGGCGCGCTCGACTTCGGTATTTACGGCCACCAGGTGCGCGTTTCGCCGGACAACCGACTCGCGATCCTCGTCGCGCGCGGCAACGATCCTACAAACCGCACGCCTGAAGATCCGGGTGCGCTGAAGGTATTCAACTACAAGGACGGGGTGCTCACAAAGGAAGTGTCCATCGCGCCCAACGGCGGCTACGGTTTCGGGCCGCGGCACCTCGATTTCCATCCTAGGCAGCCGTGGGCGTATGTGTCGCTCGAGCGCCAGAACAAGATCTACGTCTACAAGAGAGAAGGCGACGCGCTCGGTGGGGAGGCCATTTACAGAAAGGAAACGCTGGCGAACCCCGACAAGATCATCTCGCGGCAGGCCGCGGGCACCGTGCACGTGCATCCGAACGGCCGTTTCCTCTACGGTGTGAACCGCGCGGACACCACCAGGGAGTTCGAAGGCAAGAACGTCTTCGTCGGCGGCGAAAACACCTTGGCGGTCTACTCGATCAACCAGTCCACTGGCGAGCCCACGCCGATCC
>JBGPJH010000117.1:0-9814 GCA_041485305.1 Vicinamibacteria bacterium
ATCGTCGGAATAGGCAAACAAGCCTCCTTCGAAAAACACCACAGGGCTCCTTGAATATCGGGGAAGGTACGCGCGGAAGACGTCGGTCCCATCTCGCGCTCGGACAACGAAGACCACGTCTGGCGCGTTTCCGATTGAGAGCGTCGTCGTCGCGCTGACAGCGATGAGGTTTCCCGTCGGGTCGATGGCCGCGGACGTGATGCTCCGACCCTTCGTCAGGCGATGCTGTCCAGATCCGGCTGCAAGCGACCAGGCCAGTTCATACGCGCCATCCTCCTTGTAGGCGTCCCACGCAAGCCACCCATCGCCGTAACGCTGGTAGGTGGAAGCCTGAGATCGAATGAGACCGGTCGACAACGACGCTGGGCGTCGGTCGCCGCCGAACCCAACCACGAGCGGACCGTCGTTGCGCCAGAGCGCGACTTCGTGCGCGCTGGTGTCCGATGCGAGCAGCGTGTAGGAGGCCGCGCCGAACGGCGCCAGCTCGATCACGACGTCGCCGAGCGCCGCGCCGGGCTGGAGCGAGCGGACGAGCACTCGCTCCAATACTGGAGGCCCCGACCCTGCCACCTGCTGCAGCCATGCGACGGCGTCGCCGTTGTTGGACAGGATCGGGGCGCCTTCGTAGTGGTCCGGTGCGGTAATCGGCGCGAGCGGCGCCCCGGGTTCACTCAGAAGCCACCAACTCCTGCCCGACGTGCTGGTGTCGAGGCGCTCCACGACGGCCGCTCCTCCAGGAATCGCGAATTGGAGGCCGATCAGGAAGTCGACTCGTCCGCCCGCCAGTTGGGTTGGCTGCGGAAGTTGCGCGTCGATCACGTCGCAGGTGGGAACGCGCAGCAGCGCTGGTCGTCCATCCCGTCCCTGCACCCACCACTCGCGAACGCCGTTGGCCGTCTGGCGAACGGGCGTCCGAACGGCCATGAGCGAGACAGCCGGCGCAAGGCACTCTTCCGCCCAGTCGCGTCGTTGTGGCGCCGTGTCGCGCTCGATCAGGAAGCGGGAAGGGATGGCGACGAGATAGGCGCTACTGAGCGCTACAGACACGAGCGGAATGCTGGCAGGGACGACGAGCAGCCGGCCCCAGCTTCCGCCAAGGGACCACATCAGCACAAGGCCGGCTGCGGTTTGAGCGACGAGCCCGAGCGCAACGTCTGCCGCGATCCACGCGGACTCGCGACCGGTCGCAGCCAGCAACTCGCGGAACAACGATTCGCCAAGGAGCCAGACGGCGTGCGGTCCCACGAGCGGGACCAGGTAGACGGCGAACGATCCCAGGAAGGAGAACCAGCGCCGCGTTCTGGAACTACGAATCACCCCTCACCCGACCGAACCCGACGGCCGCTCCCGGTCGGCGACGAGGGAATCCGATGGGCCGCCGCGATGTAGCGCAAGCTGCATCGCTTCGGCCAGATGCACTGCACGGCGCCCGGTCCCCTGAACGATCTGCTCCTGGCAACTGAACCCGCCGGACACTATCAGCGCATCCGGCGGCGCCTGACGGACCGCGGGCAGCAGCACGCGCTCGCCAATCGCCTGCGAAACGGCGAACTTGTCTTCGTCGAACCCGAAAGGCCCGGCCATGCCGCAGCAGCCGGAATCGAGCACCTGCACGTCGGCTCCCATCCTGCGGAGCAGCGCCTCTTCCGCACCCGCCTTCATGACGGCCTTGTGATGGCAGTGGTTGTGCAAGATTATCTGTCGCTCGAGGGGCGGCGGCCGATAGCCAGGAGCGTGCTGTTCGAGGAATTCGCCGAGCAGGAACGTCTGACGTCCGAGGCGGGCGGCACGCGGGTCGGCCGGAAGCAGGTTGCGCAGCTCATCGCGGAAGACCGATGCGCAGCTGGGCTCGAGAACGACGATGGGCCGCCCCCCGTCGATGTCCGGCCCGAGCTCCGTAAGAATGCGCTGCAGGTATCGCTTGGCACGATCGAGCATGCCAAAGTCGTACAGCGGCCGCCCACAACACAAATGACCCCGAGGAATCGAGACCGTGAAGCCAGCGGCCTCCAGCACCTCCATCGCAGCCTTGCAGGTGTGTGGGTGAAAGTAGTTGTTGAAGGTATCCGTCCACAAGATGATCTGACGCTCGGGAGCAGCACCCGAGGCCGCCTGTCGGGGGCGGTCACTTTGCCCAACCGTCGGCACTCCGCGCTTTCGCGCCCACTTCCGGAACGAGACAGGCGCAAAAGAGGGGAGCGCTCGTTGCGGCGCCACACGCAACGTCTTCCGCACGATCGAGCTCAGGCCCGGCGCGTGATTGACGAAGTTGACGACGCGAGGCGCGACCGACGCCGCCCGTGCCCACCTGTCAATCATGCCAAAGGCGTAGGCGTGCAGCGGTCGGCGGCGGTGTTCGTAGTAGTGCGACAGGAACTCCGCCTTGTATGTTGCGATGTCGACGCTCGTGGGGCATTCCGACTTGCAGGCCTTGCACGAGAGGCACAGGTCGAACGCCTGCTTGACGTGTTCATCCTGCCACCCATCACGGACGACGTCGCCCTGCAGCAGCTCGAAGAGCATATGCGCGCGACCGCGGGTGCTGTGCTGTTCTTCGAGGGTCACCATATAGCTGGGGCACATCGTGCCGCCTTCGTGCTTGCGACACGCTCCGAGCCCCACACATCGCAGCGACGCTTTCGCAAGCGATTGTCCGTCGTCGGGAAACTGAAAGTGCGTCGGCGGATCGAGCGGCTTGTAGTCCGCCCCCAGGCGCAGGTGTTCCGTGGGCAGGTACGCGTCGATCAGCTTGTGAGGGTTGAGCTTGTTGTCCGGATCCCACGCCGACTTGAACTCCCGAAATGCCCCCATAAGCTCCTCGCCGAACATCTTGGGAAGCAGCGCGCCTCGCGATTGTCCGTCGCCGTGCTCGCCGGAGAGCGATCCGCCGTAGCTGACGACCAGATCGGCCGCGCGGTCGACGAACTCGGCGTACCGGCGAATGCCGGGGTCGCTCTGCAGATCGAAGCTGACCTGCATGTGAATACAGCCGTCTCCAAAATGGCCGTAAAACGCCGCGTCGTAGTGGTATTCGTCCAGGAGTTTGCGAAGATCTCGCAGATATCGCCCCAGTTTCTCGGGTGCCACCGAGGCATCGTCCCAACCTTCCCACCGAGGTGCCGCGCCCGGCATGTTGGCGGCGGCCCGTGGCCCCGACTCGCGGATCCTCCAGACCGCGGCCGCTTCGCGCGCTGTATAGACTCGTGCTTGCGGCGGCGTGCGACTCCGACCGAGGCGCGCGACCAGCCGCTCGGCAGCGTCACGGGCCTGGGATGGATCGTCGGAACCAAACTCGACCAGCAAAATGCCGCGCCCGTCGGGAATGAGATCGAGGTTCGGCGCTCCCTTCTTTCGGAGCCCGTCCACCATCGCGCCTTCGATGCCTTCGAGCCCTATGGGCCCCAATAGGAGAATCTCCGGCACATCGTCTGCGGCAGCAAACGCGTCGTCGTAGCCCAGGCCAACCAACGTGCGGTGTTGAGGGCTCTGGATGAGTCTCACTGTGGCTTCGAGCACCACTGCGCAGGTGCCTTCGCTGCCGACCAGCGCGCGCGCCACATGAAATCCGTGTTCTGGCAGGAGTTGATCGAGGTTGTAGCCTGATACCCGGCGCGGAATTCGAGGATATCGCGCTCGGACGAGGTCGCCGTACTGATCCCGAATCGTCAGGAGCTTCGAGTAGATCTCGCCCCTACGGCCACGCTCACGCAGGATCGAGTCGAGCGCGCCGGGGCTCGTCGCGCCGACGGTCATCTCGGTGCCATCGAAGAGCAGAATCCGCAGCTCCTCGACGTTGTCCACCGTCTTGCCGGCGAGCAACGAGTGCGTGCCGCACGAGTTGTTGCCGATCATTCCGCCGAGCGTGCAGCGGTTGTGGGTGGACGGGTCGGGGCCAAATGTCAGCTGGTGCGCATGCTCGGCGGCATTCCGCAGCGCATCGAGCACGACACCAGGTTGCACGCGCGCAAGACGACGGTCCGGATCGACCTCGAGGATCCGGTTCATGTACTTCGTGAAATCCAACACGACCGCGACGTTGCAACACTGCCCGGCCAGGCTGGTACCAGCCCCGCGTGGCAAAACGGGCGCGGCGAACTGTCGGCACGCCGCGACTGCCGCCTTCACATCGTCGGCATCACGCGGGACGACAAGGCCGACGGGAATCTGCCGGTAATTCGAGGCGTCGCTGGAGTACAGGGCGCGGCTTCCGCGATCGAAGCGGACCTCACCGCGCACGGTCCGCTTCAGCTCGTGTTCAAGTTCGGACGCGTGAGAAAAGGAATCGACCGGCCTCGCGCGTCCGATCATCGGACCAGCGTTGGCTCGGCTTGTTTGTGTACGGGAGCGAGGTAGTTGAGTGCCGCCATGACGCCGCCGTCCCGATGGGGGACGCCCGCCACCCTGAGACCCATTTCCACTCCGCTCAGCGTTCCCGCCAGCATCAGATCGTTGAACGCGCCGAGGTGGCCGATGCGGAACACTTTTCCCGCCAGGCGGCCCAGGCCAGTGCCGAGCGACATGTCGAACTGTTCGAGGATGATCTCCCGAAGCTGGTCCGCATCGTACCCGTCCGGCACGAACACGGCCGTCAGCGAATTCGAATACTCGAGCGGCTCCTGGCACACGATGTCCAGCCCCCACGCTCTCACTGCGGCGCGAGTGGCTTCCGCGTGGCGCCGATGCCGACCGAAGACGTTGGCGAGCCCCTCCTCGTGCAGCATGAGCAGGGCCTCGTGCAGCGCCAATACGAGGTTGGTGGCCGGTGTGTACGAGAAGAACCCCACCTGATTCGCCTTGAGTATTTCCTCCCAGTCCCAGTAGGCCCTCGGCAGCTTCGCGTTCTTGCTGGCGCTCAGCGCCTTCTCGGACACGGCGTTGAAACCGAGCCCAGGCGGCAGCATCAGGCCCTTTTGCGACCCCGTCACCGTCACGTCGACTTCCCACTCGTCGTGGCGGTAGTCGATGGATCCCAATGACGAGATGGCGTCCACGATGAGGAGTGCCGGATGACGGACGCGGTTCATCGCGCGGCGGATGTCGCCGATGCGGCTGGCGACGCCCGTCGATGTTTCGTTGTGCACCACGATGACGGCTTTGACGGCCTGTCGGTCGTCCGAACCCAGGCGGGCCTCAACCCTTTCGGGAGAGGCGCCCCTTCGCCAGTCGCCGGCGAGATACTCGACGTCGAGACCGAGTCGCTCGGCGACGCGCCGCCACGGGCTATAAGAAAACCAACCTGTCTCGCAGATCAGTACGCGATCGCCTGGTGAGAGCGTGTTGACCAGCGCCGCCTCGCACGCCCCAGTTCCAGACGATGGAAAGATGACGACAGGAGACGTGGTTTGAAAGACCGGTCGAATCAGCTCGAGGGCTTGCAGGCTCAACTTTGCGAATTCGGGCCCCCTGTGGTCGACGACGGTCTGACCCATGGCCCGCAACACCCGATCGGGCACGTTCGTCGGGCCGGGGATTTGGAGGAAGTGACGACCGGTGTGGGTCATGGAGTCCCTTCAACCCTTGGTCGCTACTTGTCCTTCTCGTACGGCGCCCCTGTTCCCGACGAACCCATGAACAGCTTCTTCCCGTCTGGAAACGTGATGTCTTTCGCGTTCGCCGTGGCGGATCCGTCCTTGGCCCGGTACCCGTCCACCACGATCTCGGTTCCAATCGGCAGAGAATTCTTGTTCCAGCCGCGTCTCAAGAGCGCATTCGGGGCGCCGCATTCGATGGCCCATATGACCGCTTTGCCATCTGAACCCTTGACGTCGATGTACACCCACGAGTGCGGATTGATCCATTCTGCCTTGCTGACCACGCCCTTCAACACGATCGGCTGCCCAGCGTCGAACTCGGCCGAAAACGCATGATGCGCTCGGAGAGATTCGCCAGCCATCAGGATCGCGCCGAATGTACACAGAGCGATTAGGAATGCTCGCATCGTCTTGCCCTCCCGCCTGTTGTGAACCGCCGCTATCCAGCCGGTCTCTTCTGCCAGAAGAAACTGACGCAGTCGTAATCCAGCACCTGAAGATTGTGCTCCATTCGACGGTACAGGATCATCTGCATTTTCCAGGGACGCGTAAACACCTTGGGGTCCTCGATGGTCACTTCGTACGCGAGGTGGGTCGGATCGGTCGGCGTCAACCGTTCAACCACGTGGAGCGCGTCGCTGTGGAAGTCGCCAGCTTTCGAGAACCATGTCCGGTCGTTGAAGTCGATCGTATCGACGACGAGCGTGTCCCGGTCCCAGCGTCCCCGGGAATCGCCCATCCAGAAATCGAGGGCCTCGACGTGCGGTGTGCCATTCGTGTGGATGATCCGCATCGCGTGGGCAAACGCAAACGACATCGCCATGTAGTTCGGCGTCTGGGTAATCTCGAAGGGCAACGGGATGTACATCACACGCGGCACGCCGGGCAGGAAACACTTGCGGGCCGGGTCGGCGGTCTGTCGCCGTTCGTAGTTCTCCCGCTTTTTCTCGGCCGCCCAGGGTTGGTACGGAATCTCGTCACCCTCGACCACGCCTTGCCCTGCCGGGACACCTTCCCCCGCTGCGTGCGGGAGCAGGTCCCACTCCGCCGTGTCGAGGACCTGCCAGATCCCGTTCAAGTCGGGTTTGCCATCCGGCGTTCGAGGCCCCTGGTATGCGGGGCTCTGTGCTCCCATCCCAATCGGGACTAACGCCAGGGCAGCCGCGATACAGGCCGCAGCGACCGTCAACCTGCCGGACCGAGCACTCATCGAATCTGTCTCCCTTGCAGTATCTGCGGTTGTTCGTGGCCGGTCCAGCTCTCCTCGTCGAAACCGCGTGACGAGCGTCGCGCCGGTCGAACGGTCCAACGATATGGCTGGCCAAAACCAGTGTCAACCACACTTTCCGCCTTTCCGCGCCCCCCTCGTGGCGAACCGCTCATCGTTGACATCGGCTTTTCCGGCCGGTATTCTGCCGCGTAGCGTCCGGACGTGTCGTCGACGCTTGTGTGTCGGCCGCTGGTGCTGATGATGTAGTGTCTGCACTACGGCCAATTCAGCTGTCAAGGAGGACTCCGGTGAGGAATCGGCTGCTCGGTTCAGTCAGCGCTGCGGTGTTTGTGGCCGCTTGGTCGCTGTCGACGGGTTCCGCTGCCGGGCAGGTGCCTCCCGGCAAGGCTCCGGCAGAGACTCCGACGAAGGCTCCAACAGGGGCGGCGACGTACACGCCGCCGCGGACCCCGGACGGTCAGCCCAACTTGTCCGGCATGTGGCAGCCCGGCGCTGGCGCGGCCATGGAAACGCCGAGCGGCGAACCATGGCGGCCCCCAGCAGGTTACAACGGCGGCAACAACGCCGCGTTTACCTTCTTTCCTCCAGCAGATGGGGCAACCCGGCCGCCATCAGCCCCACGCGAGCGAAAGCCAATGATTTTCGACCCGCCCGATGGTCGAATTCCTTTGCAGCCGTGGGCGGCAGAAAAGCGGACCGAGATCGTCGCGAACCAGGAAAAGGTGGAGCTCCTGGATCCCCGCGTGCGCTGTCTGCAGTCTGGTGTGCCGCGCGCCAACTTGCCGGTCTTCTACAACTCGTACCAGTTCCTGCAGAAGCCCGGCTATGTGGTGCTGCTCTACGAGTGGAATCATATGTCCCGCATCATTCCGCTCGATGGCCGCCCGCATCTGAACCAGCGGATTCGCTTGCCCAATGGGGACCCGCGAGGCCGCTGGGAAGGGAACACGCTCGTCGTCGATGTCACCAACTTCAACGACGACACCTGGGTGGTCGGACACGGTGCGCCGCCCGAGGGCGCACCGGCCAGCGCGCTCTCGACCGGTCATGGGATCGTCCATAGCGACGCCTTGCATGTAGTCGAACGCTTCACACTCGTCGACGCGGACACGATTCGGTACGAAGCCACGATCGAGGATCCGAAAGTGTTTACGAGGCCGTGGACGTTCGCGTTCGATGCGTTCAAGAGGGCACCCAAGGACCACGTGCTCTACGAGTACGCGTGCCACGAGGGCAACAGCCGGAACATCTTGCACCTGACGGGCGTCGACATCGACAAGTAACGAGCACCAGCATCTGCCTCGTGATCCTCACGCGGGCTCTCGATGGGCGTGCGCGTACACGGCCGTGAAGTCCGCTCCCGGCTCTATCCGCCCGCGGTCGCCCTTCTGCCTCCTCAGGCACGAAGGGACGCGATAGCTTTGTCCTTCCAGCCAGACCCGGCGCGCCTCACCGTCAGGCTGCCGATCGAATGGGCCGGACAGACGTTGCGTTGGCAAGAGAGCTATTAACGAACGACGGTAACGGGACACGAGCCATGGCGAAGCCGGTGATCATGACCGTTGACGACGACCCGGAGGTGCTCGGCGCCATCGCGCGAGACCTCCGCAGACGCTACGGTGGTGACTACCGCATTCTGATGGCCGGTTCCCCGCGAGATGCCCTCGCCGCCGCCGTCCAGTACAAGCAGCGCGCCACCCCGATCGCTTTGTTTCTCGTTGACCAGCGCATGCCGGAGATGACGGGCACGGCCTTGCTCAACGAGGTGCGCAAGCTCCACCCTGACGCCTGCAAGGTGTTGCTCACGGCCTACGCCGACACCGAGGCTGCGATCGCCGCCATCAACGAGGTTGGACTCCATCACTACCTGATGAAGCCGTGGGACCCACCAGAGGACAAGCTCTTTCCGATCCTTGACGATCTGCTGGCGGCGTGGACGAGGCGTGTCCGAGTGCCGTTCGAGGGTATTCGGATTGCGGGCGCGCGGTGGTCGCCTCAGAGTTATGCGGCACGGGAGTTCCTGTCGCGCAACCAAGTGCCTTACCAGTGGGTGGACATCGATCGGGACGCTCCGACGCGGGAGCTCGTCACCGCGCTCGCCGGCGACGCTTGCCGCGTGCCGGTCGTGCTCTTCGCGGACGGCAGCTATCTGGTCGATCCAACCCTGTTGGAGCTGGCCGACAAAGTCGGCCTGCAGACGCGCGCGCTTCGTCCCTTCTACGACGTCGTGATCGTTGGCGGCGGCCCTGCCGGTCTCGCCAGCGCCGTGTATGCGGCGTCCGAGGGCTTGCGTGCGCTCCTCGTTGAGCAGAGCGCGCCGGGGGGGCAGGCAGGCACGAGCTCGATGATCGAAAACTATCTGGGATTCCCGTCTGGCGTGACCGGAGCCGATCTCGCGCAGCGCGCCACCGCCCAAGCCCGCCGCTTCGGGGCCGAGCTACTCACCGCGCAGGAAGTCGTCGGCATCCGGCGGGAGGACCCGTATCGCATCGTCCGGTTCGCCAACGGAAGTGAGGTGTCCGGCTATGCCGTGGTGATTGCGACGGGCATGGCGGTTCGGATGCTCGACGTGCCCGGCGTCGAGCCGCTGCTGGGCATCGGCGTGTACTACGGCACGGCCATGACGGAGGCGGCGTTGTACCGCAGCCAGGACGTGTCGGTCGTCGGCGGTGCGAATTCGGCCGGGCAGGGAGCGCTGTTCTTTTCCCGCTACGCGCGCCGGGTGTCCATGCTGGTCCGCGCCCCCACACTCGGCCCCACGATGTCGCGGTATCTGGTCGATCGGATCGAGGCAACCCCCAACATCGACGTCTACAACCGCGTCGAGGTGACGGCCGTTAGTGGCACCGGCGGCCTCGAGCGCGTCTGCGTCCGACACCTCGACACAGGGGAGACGCGGACGATCGCCTCGGCGGCCATGTTCATCTTCATCGGCGTCGCGCCGCGGTCGGAGATGTTCGCCGACCTCCTGCAGCGCGACGAGAAGGGGTTCGTGCTGACCGGGGCCGACCTGGCGCGGACTCCCCTCGGCTGGACGCTCGACCGCGATCCC
>JBGPJH010000118.1:0-9753 GCA_041485305.1 Vicinamibacteria bacterium
AGCTGGCGAATCGGCCGTACGGTTCGCGCCCGATCGTCCCGAGGGTCACTTCTGGCTCGCTGCCAATATGGGGGCGCTAGCCGAGTCGTTCGGAATCGGGCAGGGGCTGAAGTACCGCGGAAAGATCAAAGAAGAGCTGGAACGCGTGCTCGCCATCGAGCCGGGCTGGCAGGAGGGCTCGGCGGATGCGGCCCTCGGCCAGTGGTACTTCAAGGTGCCCCGGTTGTTTGGCGGGAGCCGTTCGAAGGCCGAAGAGCACTTGCGCCGTGCCCTGGCGTACAACCCAGAGAGCCGGCTGGCCCTGTCGGAGTTGGCCGACGTCGTGATCGCCGACGGCCGAAGAAACGAAGCGCGCGTGCTCTTGCAGCGGCTGATCGATGCGCCGGTCGATCCGGAGTGGATCCCGGAGGACACCGATTTCAAGAAGAAGGCGGCGGAGCGACTGAGGACTCTCGGTCGATAACGAGCTGTTCCGGTTTGGTTCGGCCGGAGGCCTGGCGCTGCTGACGCCGCCGGGTCGCCCGCCAACCAACCCACGCAGCGGCGACAATCACCAAGCCTGAAATCCAGTACCGCCTCGGCACATCGCCAGCCACCTGCGAGCCCAGATACGCGGCTGCGAGGTTTGCCGGCACAAGACCGACGATCGTCAGGGCGAAGAAGGACAGCGTGGGCATCTGGGTAAGGCCCGCGATGTAACTCACCGGATCGCCCGGCACCCCGGGAATCCAGCGCTCAAGGACGACAGCCCACCGTCCGTACTTCGCCATCAGGCGGTCGGCCATGCGCAGGCTGGCGTCCGGCAGCACGCGTTCCAGCACGGCCCGGCCGACGAAGCGTCCGATCCCGTAGGCGGCCAGCGCGCCAACCAGTCCGCCGGCGAGTGAGACGAGCATTCCACGCCACACGCCAAAGACCAGACCGTTTGCCACCATGATGATGGTGACCGGCACGGGAATGGCCAGTGCCTCGGCGACCATCAGGGCGATGGACACGACTGGCGCCCAAGGGCCGAGCGACAGCAGGTAGTGCCGAAACTGGCCCAGCTGGCCGGTTGCCAGCAACGAGAGTCCGCGTCCGAGCGTGGTCCGCACGGACGGAAGGGCCACGATGAGAACGGCGGCAGCGGCCACAGCGATTGCCGCGCCGAGTCTCTGTGTTGTCATCGTACCGGCGGGATTGTGAATGGGCTCACGCCGGAGCCGCGGCCCGGCGCCCTACCGGACGCTGGCGGCGATTTCGGCCGCAATCGACGACCCCTGGGCCTGCTCGGCTGGCGCGCGCGACTCCCAGGCTGGCACGTCAAGGCTGTAGCGGTGCTCCGCGAGCGCTAGCCGGTTCTTGACGGCAAAATCGTGCTGGTCGAGCTGAATGATCACCGAGACCATCGAGATCGCGCCGCTCTCGACGTGAGGCTTGAGACCTGTGACGAAGCGCAGCCCGTCGAGATCGCCTGTCAGCTTCAACGTCGCAACAATCTTGTAGTACAGACCCATCTGCACAAGGTGCGGCAGTTTCATCCGCTGCTCGCCCTTGTGCTGGGCCGCGGCACCCAGCAGGCGCTTTCTGATCTGATCGTACGCGAAGACCCGATCGACGAGGTCGATGAATCCCGTCTGCAGCTCGATCGGCCGCATCTTCATGGGCACGAACACGGTGTGCTGCGCGTCGTACAGCCGTGGCTTGACCGTCAGCAGGCGGCCCTCCATCAGGTAGCGCTTCCACTGGTCGCCAATCGGCGTGAGGATGTTGAAGCAGGGATACAGGATGTTGTTGCGGTCGAAGAAGTCGTACGCCAGCTCGAAGCACTCGGCCGTGTCCGCATCGGTGCCGAAGATGAAGCTCGCGATGACCTCCATGCCATGCTCGCGCAGGCGGGCGACGGCCTCGTCGTAGTTGAAGGCCACGTTGTGAAACTTCTTGTACGACTTCAGGACGTCGACGTTCGTGCTTTCGAGCCCGATGAAGATGTTGTAGAACCCCGCCTCGCGCATCAAGCTCAGCGCTTCTTTGTCCTTCGACACGTTGATGGTGAGCTGCGAGCCGAAGAACGGTCTGAACTTCGGGTACCTCTTGTTGAGCGCGATGATGGCGCGACAGATGTCCTTGAAGTTCTTCGGGTTGCCAAAGATGTTGTCGTCGACGAAGAAGATGGCGCGGCCGATGAACCGACCCATGAGGTCGTGCTGGTAGATGCGCTCGAGCTCGGCCACAATCGTGTCAGGCTGCTTGTACCGCATCGTGTGGCCGAGCATGTGCACGATGGAGCAGAACTCGCAGTCGAATGGGCAGCCGCGGCTCGCCTGCAGCGTCAGCGACACGTGACGCAGCCACCGCCAGCGGTCCGGCCTGGGCAGGTGCGCCATCTGGCTCATGTCGGTCTTCTGTGTCTGTTCGTAGACCCGCTTCAGGGTCACATCTCGCGCGTCGGTGAGAATCTCGGTCCAGACGTATTCCGCCTCGGAGGCGCAGATGGCGTCCGCGTGGTTCAGCGCGTGCTCGGGAACCATGTACGGGTAATAGCCGCCCATGACGACTTTGACGCCCCGGCGGCGGAACCGATCGGCGATCTGGCACGCCCGCGTCGCGTTGGTGACCATGACGGTGATGGCCACCAGGTCGTACGCGCCGTCGAAATCGATCGCGTCCAGGTTCTCGTTGGCGATGGTGATCTCGACCCAGTCCGGGGTCAGCGAGGCCAGGGCTTCGAGGCCGTTGAAGGCCAGCCCGTAGGTTCGAGCGCGGAACGGCCACAGCAGCAGGCCATGGATGCGTTCCTGGCTGAACTGCGGTCGAACGCTCGAGTCTACGTCGCGGCAAGGGTAGACGAGCAGTACGCGGAGTTGTGGGGTCATCGTGTCCAGTAAAGTCGAGGCATCGTACCACGCCTCATCGCAGCGTGGCGTAAGGATTCGAGGGTCAGCCGTCGAACCGGGAGACGATGAGCACGGCGTTTTGCCCGCCAAATCCGAATGTGTTCGACATGATCACCTTCAAGTGACCTTCTCGGGCGCTTCCGGGCACGTAGTCGAGATCACACGTGGGGTCGGGCTCTTCGTAGTTGAGCGTCGGGGGAATGAATTGGCCCTCGAGCGCCATGAGGCAGAACGCGAGCTCGACAGCTCCAGCTGCGGCGATGAGATGCCCCGTCATCGACTTGGTGGAGCTCACGGGAATCCGCCTGGCGCGGTTGCCGAACACGCGATGGATGACTTCTGTCTCGGCCTGATCGTTGAGCACCGTCCCGGTGCCGTGCGCGTTGATGTAGTCGATCTGACCGGCCGTGAGGCCGCCGGACGCGAGAGCGGCCTCCATGGCCGCGACCGCGCCGTCGCGCTGGGGATGGCTGCGAGTCAGCGAGTGGGCGTCCATCGACGCGCCGTAACCCACGATTTCACCGAGAATCGGCGCGCCACGCTTCGTTGCGTGCGCGAGGGTCTCGAGGACGAACATGGCAGCGCCTTCGCCCAGAACGAACCCGTTTCGTCGGCGATCGAAGGGCCGGGGCTGGGGGCGCCCATCGGCCACCGCTAGCGCGTTGATCAGCACGAACTCCATGAGCGGCACCGGGGCGACCTGCGAATCTGACGCGCCGCAGATCATCATGTCCGCCTCGCCGCGCCGGAGCGTGTCGAAGGCGACCCCGATTGCGTCGTTGCCCGACGCGCACGCCGTGTAGAGCGAAAACTGCGGACCGCGGCAGCCGAGCCGGGCAGCCAGGCGGGCTGCCTGACCGGCGTAGTCGCGCGCCAGCTCGCGGCCAGGGTCGAGCCGGTCGAGCGCGACGATGTCGCCGAGGGCGACCGGTTCTTTGCCCAGACCGAGCGACACCCCGACCCGCCGTAGGTTCGCGGTCCGGAGAGGCGCCACCGCACACGCCGACACATCATCGAACATCGCCTGGATCCGCGTTCGCCCGTCGATCACCGGTTGCCAGTTGCGCACTTCGCCAGCGAACCGAACGGGAAATTCCGAGGCATCGAAGCGCGAGATGGCGTCGATGCCGCTTCGCCCGGCTCGGAGTGCTGCCGCGGTTTCGACCCACGACGTGCCAAGCGGACTGAGCACACGGGCCGCGGTGACCACGACGCGGGCGGTGGGAGATCGTCTGATCATGCCCGGGCGAGCAGCGCCGAGGCTGCCGTGTTGTCCGGCTCGATGGCATTGACGAGGACGGAACCAAAACGCGCTCGCACCTCGTGCATCGCGAAGGGCAGCGCCATTTCCGGCGATTCCAGCGACCGAATTGGAGGCACTCGCTCATCCACCAACACGAGACAGGCCGCGGCCATGTTCAGCACACCACAGGCGCTCATGGTGTGTCCCACGGCGGCCTGCAGAGACGTGATGCAGCGGGGAGAGACGAGGTCGATGGCCGCCGCTTCGAGCCGATCCGATTGAATGCCCCCTTCTCCATGCGCGACGACCACTTCCGGCGACCGCCCGGCGAACCCGAGCATCACCTGGCGCATCGACTCCGCGCACCCGCCTTCGGTCGGGCCGGCCGACGCGCACGCGACGAGCCGCGCGTAGGCCTTGACTCCACGCGCGCGGGCCGAGTCCTCGGCCTCGAGCAGCACGATCGCCGCACCCTCTCCGGGCGTCACGCCATCCCGGTACCGGTCGAACGGCCGACACCCCAGCTCCGGATCGCTGGACGGCGAGAGCGGACAGAGTAGGCCGAACAGCCGGAGCTCGAGTGGCGTCAGGCGCGAATCCGCGCCCCCGCATAGCACGGCGTCCACCCGTCCTTCCCCGATCATCGTCAGTGCCTGAGCGACTGCTTGCAGGCCTGCCGCGTGACCGCTGACCAGCGTCAGGCTCGGTCCCATCGCTTTGTGCTCGATCGAGAGGAGTGCCGGACCGACGTTGGGGAGCAACCGCAGCCGCCGCAGCGGGTACATCCCTGCTGCGAGCTCGACGAATCGCCGCATGTTGAGGCCCGCGTCCGTCGTCGCCTGCCGCGCGGCGGCGACGAGGTCGTCGGTGTACTGGTCGATCGGCCCGATGCCAACGACGACCCCCAGCCGCGGCGCTGCGATCGGAGTCTGGCCAAGGGCACCATCGGCCGCCGCCAATGCGCCCGCCGCCACGAGCAGCTCGAAGCTGCGATTGAGTACCCGTGCGTTGCGCTCGTTTTTGAGAAAGGCCGCGCCCGAAAAATCCCTCACGGCGCCGACGATGCGGGCGCCGACATGGGCGAGGTCTGCCGGCGCGCGCGAGAGGCCCGAGGCGCCCGCCGTCAGCCCCCGCCAGAACACCTCCGTCCCCGTGCCAAGCGCGGAGACGACCCCAAGACCGGTGATCACGACCCGCCGGGGCATGGTTCAGCAGGCTCGCGCGCCCCGCCGCCCTCGGTGTGACGACGAGGGTTGGGGAACGAACACTAGCGCAGGCCCCCATCGACATGGAGCACTTCGCCCGTAATGTAGGACGCAGATGGTGACACCAGAAACGCGACCGCTTCAGCGACGTCGGAAGGCGTGCCGAACCGTCGAAGCAGGATGCGATCGAGGATGGCTGGTCCCGCCATCTCGCGAACCGCGCGCGTCATCTCGCTCTCGATGACCCCGGGCGCGACGGCGTTCACGCGGATCCCCCTCGAGGCGAGCTCGACCGCCATGGCCCTGGTGAAGCCTTCGAGACCGGCCTTGGCGGCGACGTAATTGGACTGTCCTCGACCGGGCTTGGTGGCGGCCGCCGAGGAGATGTTGACGATCACGCCGCTCCTTCGCCGCATCATGTGCTTTGCTGCTGCGCGCGTGACACGAAACGCCGCCTTGAGATTGAGATCGAGGACGACTTCGAGGTCGTCGTCTGTCATCGTGAAGAGCAGTCCGTCTCGGATGATTCCCGCATTGTTGACTAGCACGCTGATGCCGCCCCGATCGGCGACGACCCGCTCGACGAGTTTGTCGGTGGCCGGCGCAGAGTGGAGGTCGGCTTCGTAGACCCCTGCCGATCCACCGGCCGTCGCGATCGCATCCGCGAGCTGTTCTGCGGCGCTGCGGTTGCGGTGGCAATGCACGGCGACGAACCGGCCCTGCCGGGCCATCGCGTGGCAGATCGCCTGGCCCAGCTCGCCCGAGCCGCCTGTGACGAGCGCCGCCCCGTCTGGTGGAGGTGTCACCGGGGCCGTCCGAGGACGAGGGCCGCGTGAGCGCCAGCCAGATTGGCGTTGTTGAGTGCGATCGTCTCGAGCGCCATCGAGCGCGCCCCGGAGCCGACGACGTAGTCGAGGTCGCACGCCGGGTCGGGCTCGGTCAGGTTGATGGTCGGCGGGACCGCCTGCTCGCGAAATGAAAGGAGTGCGGCCGCGGCCTCGATTGCACCCGAGGCTGCGAATGTGTTGCCAGTCATCGACTTGATCGCCGGCACGGGAATGATCGAAGCAAGCCCGCCGAAGACGGACTTGAGGCCGGCTGTTTCCTCGACATCGCTCGATGGGGTCGCGAGACCACAGGCAAACACCACGTCGGGGCGGTCAACCGACGCGTCAGCCAACGCAGCACCGAGCGCGCCCGCAAATCCTCGGGCGGATGGCCCGAGATGGCTGGGAGAAGCCGGCGCGGTCGAGCAGCCGTAGCCCAGAACTTCGCCGTACACCCTGGCGCCGCGGCGATGGGCCGACTCGATCGTTTCGAGGACGACAAAGCCCGCCCCTTCCGCCGGCACGAAGCCGTCGCGCCGAAGATCGAACGGGCGGCTCGCGGTGGCCGGATCTGTCGATTTCGTGACGAGGCCGGAGGCGCCGAACATCTCGACCCGATCCGCATCCAGTGCCGAGTCATACGCGCCGGCAAACGCGACGTCGAGATAGCCGTGCTGAATTGTCCGAAACGCTTCGCCAATCGCCAAGGTCCCTGCGACGCCCCCCATGGAGATGTTGTTGTTCATTCCCTGGGCGTTGTACCTGAGCGACACGAAGTAGAGCACGTTGTTCGCCAGGCCCTTGAGCAGCCACATGGGGTGCACGAGTGGCAACCCTTCGGCGCCGAACGTGTCGAGGCGGAACGTGCCGTTGGCCGCAGCACGGCGAACCGCCGGCATCAGGTCCTGACGATCCGAGCTGTGTCCCCGAGATCCGACGAACGCGCCCAGACGGGACGGCTCGAGGGCGCCGAAGTCCAGGCCCGAGTCTGCAGCGGCCAGCTGCGCTGCGGCGACACCAAATGTCACCGCCGGCGACATGAGACGCAACGACTTGGGATCGATATGGTCGCGCGGCGAGAACTCCCTGACCCGGGCCCCAAGCACGGCACCGTCATCGAGCCCTTCAACCGTGGAGGCCTGCACGGCCGAGCGGCCGGTGCTGAGCGCCTGCCAGACACAATCGACGCCGCAGCCGAGCGGCGTCACGATCCCCAGGCCGGTGATGACCACCCGATGCCTCATGAGCCGTTCATCCGGCCCACGACCACGGTGGCGTTGATACCACCGAAGCCGAACGAGTTCGACAGGGCACGGTCGACCTGCTGATGGCGCGCGACGTTGGGCACGTAGTCCAGATCGCACTCCGGGTCGGGGACCTCGTAGTTGATGGTGGGTGTGATGATGTTGTGCCCGATCGTCAGCAGACAGATGATCAGCTCGACCGCGCCACCGGCGTTGACGAGGTGCCCCATCATCGATTTGGTCGAGCTGATGGGCACTCGCTTGGCGCTCTCGCCGAAACACCGCTTGATGGCTACGGTCTCGCTCTTGTCGTTTTGATGGGTGGAGGTGCCATGGGCGTTGATGTAGCCGATGTGACCTGGTTGGAGGCCGGCATCGACGAGCGCGTGCTTCATCGAGAGATAGGCGCCCTCGCCGTCGGCGGGCGAGTCGGTGATGCGATAGGCGTTCGATGTCGACGCGTATCCGAGGACTTCGCCGTAAATCGGGGCGCCCCGCGCCTGTGCCTGGTCCAGTTCTTCGAGGACCAGCATCCCGGCGCCCTCGCCGAGGACGAACCCGTCGCGGTGCAGATCGAAGGGCCGCGATGCGTGAGCGGGATCGTTGTTTCTCTTGGACAGAGCACCGAGCAGACTGAACCCAGTGAGCATGAGCGGGTCGATGAGCGAGTCGCACCCGCCGGCGAGCATGGCGTCGGCCTCGCCCCATTTGATTTTCTGGAACGCCACCCCGATCGCCTGGGTGCTCGACGTGCACGCCGTCGACACCGTGAGCTGCGGGCCGCTCAGCCCGTGGCGCGAGGCCAGCGTGCCGGCCAGCACGAACGGCGAATACCGCAGGTGATCGTGGGCGTTGGTGTACATGTCGCCCGCGGCAAGCTGCTGGAGAAAGTCGGGGCGCCGAGACTCGGTCCCGATGGAGACACCGATGCGATCGGGTCGTGCCGGGGGCACCAGGCCCGAGTCGGCCAGCGCGTCGGACGCCGCCACCCAGCCGAACAGGTTCTTCCGATCGAGGAGCGCCAGGAGCGTGGGGTCCTTCGGCAGCCTGTCCGCGTCGAGGTCGCGAACCTCCGCGCCGAACGTTGTAGGAAACGTGCTGGCGTCGATGCGGCGGATGTAGTCGACCGCGGACCGGCCGGCTGTTAGCGCCGCCCAGAGGCTCGTGATCGTGGAGCCGAGCGGCGTCACGGCGCCGATACCGGTGACAGCCACGCGACGCTCGTCCGACCCTCGCACTAGCGCTCTCCCCTCAGCTCGCGCCAGATCCGATCCGACCACTCGTAGAGCGCCGCGGCCTCGGTCTCATCCAGCGTTTTGCCAGCGCGACCGACGTCGAGCATGGCGTACAGGATGTCCGCGGTGGCGGTCTTGCGTCCGGCGACGCGCGCCATTCCCCTCACGCGCGCGGCATCGTCGCCGAGGGCCAGCAGGTCGACGGTGAGGTCGAGGCGGTCGCCCGGCCGGACTGGGCGCAGGAACTTCGCCTGCTCGACCTTCCCGAGCATGGGCAGCACGCGCCGTCCCGTCGCCTGGTCGATTGACGCTTCAACGAGCCGCCCACCCAGCTGGGCGAGCGATTCGAGCACGAGCACGCCGGGGACGACCGGATAACCGGGAAAATGATCGCGGAAGTACTCCTCGTCGGGCGCGATGACTTTGTGGCCCTCGGCCGAGCGGCCCGGTTCGAGTCGATCGATGCGGTCGATCAGGACAAAGCGCATGGGTCTGAAGAGAGGGTCGCACGGTGCGTGCTACCATGGCCTCGATGTCGGAGGTGTGGACCGTTGAGCCACTGCTCGAAGGGAGCGGCTACTCGTCGAGCTGCACGCTTGTGACGAGCCGATCCCACAAAGTCGTCGTCGACTCCGGCCTCTCGCTGGAGGAAGGCGCGCTCGTCAAGGCCCTTCATGCCAGAGGGCTCGAGCCGAGCGACATCGATACGGTCGTCAACACACACTTGCACCTGGATCATTGCGGCAACAACGCCATCTTTTCCGGCGCCGTCATGTTCATGTCGCTCGAAGAGTTTCGGTGGACCAACGCGTTCTACGCGGCGTTGTTCGCCTCGCGCACGCCCGAGCGCGTCGCACCGGAGTTCTATCCCGAGCTGGCGCTGCACGGATTGAACACGCGCACGATCCGGAACGTCGCCCGCATGGTGCGCTTTTTCTGGAATCGGGAGCGGCTCGGACCAGAGGATCGGTTCCGCTGGATCGAACGATCCCCGCTGCCGTCCGGCCTGGAAGTCGTGCCCAGTCCCGGGCACACGCCGTTTCACGTCTCGATTCGAGTGGCCGCACCCACGCCCGTCATCATCGCGGGCGACGCGGTGCTCGCCGAAGATCCCCACGCCAAG
>JBGPJH010000119.1:0-9667 GCA_041485305.1 Vicinamibacteria bacterium
CAGCGCCTGATCGAGGTCGGCCAGAAGATCGTCCGGGTCTTCCAAACCCACAGAGAAGCGAAGCATCCCTTTCGTGACGCCCGCACCGCGCAACTGCTCGTCGGTCTGTCCCCAGTGGGATGTGAGCACCGGCAGGCTGACGAGACTTTCCACGCCGCCAAGGCTGGCCGCCCGTTTGATCAGCGCAAGCCGGTCAAAGACACGCTCCGCGCGTCGGTAATCGCCCATGTCGAAACACACCATACCGCCAAAGCCGGTCATCTGCCCCTCGGCGATCGCGCGATCCGGATGCGTCGGCAGCCCTGGGTAGTACACCGCCGCCACGCGAGGGTCCTTGGCCAGGCAGTTGGCGATCACCATCGCATTGCCGTTGTGACGGTCGATCCGGACCAAGAGGGTTTTCAGTCCCCGTCCGAGCGCATACGCGGGGTACGGGTCCATCACCGTGCCAAGCAGCCGTCGTGTCTGCTCGATCGGCCGCAGCAACCGGTCAGGTCCGGTCACCACACCGCCGGTGACGTCGCTGTGACCATTCAAGTACTTCGTTACGCTCTGCATCGCCAGATCGACACCCAACGCAAGCGGCTCCTGATTGATCGGGGTCGCGAACGTGTTGTCGATGACCGACAGCACACCGCGCGCCCGGCAGACCGCCGCGAGGCGGCGGATGTCCACGCACCGAAGCGTCGGGTTGACCGGCGACTCGAACCAGACCACCTTCGTTCGGTCAGAGACGAGATGCTCCCCCTGATCGAGCTGTTCGAGCGAGACAAATCTCACCCCGATACCAAACCGCGTCAGCAGATCGGTCAGGAGGTGCAGCGTCCCGCCATAGATGGCCGCGCTGCACACAATCTCGTCACCTGCCTGCGTGTGCGCCATTAAAAGGGTCGCGATCGCCGCCATACCAGAAGAGAACAGCAGCGCCCGTTCGGTCCGATCGAGAGCAGCCAGCTTGCGCTCGACGGCGACGACCGTCGGATTCCCGTAGCGCGAGTAGAAATAGGTCGGCGACCGCCCTTCGTTGTAGGCGATCACCTCTCGCGCATTGTCGAACACAAACGTGGTGGTTTCGTAGATCGGGGTGATCAGCGGGACCGCGGCACCCAAATCGACCGCGCCGGCATGAATCAGATCCGTGGCTGGTCGCGTCATGGATACTCCTGTAGACACGCCACTAAACAGCCGATCGGCCGACGTGGTCGCCGCTGGCCCCGAGGACCGGCTCGATGAACTGGCGATAGGCGTCCTCGTACCCACGCGTCATCAGCTCGGACAGCGGCTGAGGGCGGTCCGATCGACTGTCGAATCCGCCCACGAAATCGAACGGACCAATCGGATTGTGCTCCGGCCGAATGGCAAACGTGCGCAGGCCATCGTCTCTCACCTTCGCCGTGACGTCTCGGACGGCCGCCGCCTCCGACGATTGCAGGTATTCCCCGAGGCGACCGCGGGCGTCGAGCCGGGCGGGCGCCAACGTGTGCGGTCCCGCGGACTCGGGAGCCGCGGATACCAGGACGACCTGCTCAACACCGAGCGCCGCAAGTTCCTGGAGCACGCGTTCCAGGCTGCCGGGCCGGTCGCAGAGGCGGTGTGCCTCGCCCCGCCAATACGATTCCGGCGCGAAATGAATGGTATGGAAGCCCGCGCCGATCGGCACCGTCAGGGCCCCCGCGATCGCATCTGCCAGGTGATCGCGCGCGACGCCCGACAGGTCCAGCACTTCGGCCCGTCGGACCTCAGCCTCGCTGCTCAGCGGGCGTCTCACGAGACTCGGACGCCGGGATTCGCCGACGAGCGCGAACACGAGATCCCGGCCAGCGTCGACGTCGTGCGCCACGAGCAGGAGCTCGCGGAAGCCGGGCTGCCCGATATTTTCCGCCAGGAATTCCGTGTAGCGCCGTCCGAGATCCACGCGGGTCGGCTGTCTCAACGGCGTCGCCCCTCGAAGCAGGTCCCAGAGCATTGCCCAGCAGTGGTCAATTGCCGGCGCGGCCGACAGCGGAGCTGGAATCAGTCGCCAGGCGAAGGATCCCCGAGACTGCCGTTGGCGCCAGCCGCGCCCTCCGGCGGCCAGGCCGGCCAGCGCGGCCGCGCCGAGCACGAGTACCACGAGCCTTGGAAGCCACGTGGGAAGTGCGTCGGGCGCAAACGCCCTCTGTGCCAACCCGACATACCAGGTCGTCAGCCCACCGCGGCCGCCGGCGCCAGCCATCTTGAGGACGAAATCGATCGGAAAGACCGCCAGCCCGGCCACCATGGCCACAAGCGGTACCGCCACGAGCGCGAAGGCGACGGCGAGAGCCCAGGCGCCTATGAGAATCGCCGGTCGCCAGGAATAGAACGCGCGGACACGGGAAGCCTTCCAGAAGCCCTTTTCTTCCCACAGTCGGGATGCGCCATCGACGGCCGCGAACAGCGCCCCGATCGCGCCCGCACCGCGCCCGGCTACGACGTCGAGCTTGACGCCGGCTTCCTGGATCGCTCGCAGGACGCCAGCATGATACGCGCCGGCCGTTCCGGTGCCGCTAAGGACGAGGGCTGTCGGTCGCTGAGGTGAATACGAATCGGCGGACCACGGGACGCTGCGGTCAGTCATTCAGTGGCTGCGCCGTGAATCGTCACGAGCCGGACGATCTCGAACTCGCGGGGGCCGCCAGGCGTGACGACTTTCACCGAATCGCCTGGCTCCCTGTTCAAGAGCGCGCGGCCAATGGGCGAGGTCGTGGAGATCAGGCCCTTCGACGCATCCGCGTCCTCGGGCATGACGAGCTGAAACACGAGTCGGACGCCGTTGCTCTCGATGACGTGGAGCGTCGAGCCGAATCCGGCGCGGTCGGCGGGAATGCGGTCGATGTTGATGAGAGCGATCTCCGACACGCGCTTCTTGAGCATGCTGATCCGCGATTCCACGAGACGCTGTCGTTCCTTGGCGGCCGCGTACTCGGCGTTCTCACGCAGGTCGCCCAGCTCGCGGGCGCGCTTGATCTCTTTGGGCAGCTCCAGCTTCAATTCCCGATCCAGGGTGTGGATCTCGTCCTCGAACTTCCTGATCAAACGGTCCTTCACGGTCCCAGCCATGACGAACTTGATGGTACCACAGTGATATCCTCATGCTTCGCGCCGGCCGTGTCCTGCCGCGCCGGGCTCCGAGCCCTGGGCCGTGCGAGCGGAGGCCGGTTTGCCTGCGTCCATGAAGCGCATCACCAGCCGTCAGAACGCGCTCGTCTCGCTCTTCCGGTCGGTCGCCCGCGGCGCCGATCTGCGATTGCTGCTGCTCGACGGACCGCATCTCGTCCTCGACGCGATCGAGGCCGGCCTTCGGCTCCCTCACGCCATCGTTGCATCGGACGCCGTTGACCGTCCGGACATCGCCCGGCTGGTGGCGCGCCTGTCACAACGCCACGTCGATTTGGCACAGGCACCCGCGCCCGTGCTGAGGGCTGCCAGTCCGCTCCACTCGTCGAGCGCGATCGTGGCCATCGCCGAACGGCCGGCGCTCGAGGATCGTGTGTTCGCCGCACCTCGGGCGCTCGTCCCCATCGCGTGCGACGTGCAGGATCCGGGAAACGTCGGCGCCATCGTGAGGGTTGCTGAAGCAGCCGGAGCATCCGGTATGATCGCGGCCGGCGGGTCCGCCAACCCGTTCGGGTGGAAGGCCGTGCGGGGCTCGATGGGCAGTGTCCTACGCCTGCCCGTACATGTCGTTGCCGACCCTCAGGACGCCGTCACGGACGCCAGAGCACACGGGTGCCGAATTGTCGCCACCGCCCCACGCGGCGGGCGAACGCTGTTCGAGGCCGATTTGGAGGGCGCCGTCGCGCTGCTCATCGGAGGCGAGGGTCGCGGACTTTCCGATGGCCTGTTGAGAAGCGCCGACGAGTGCGTCACCATCCCGATGCAACCCCCGGTTGAATCGCTCAACGCCGCCGTCACCGCTGCCCTCGTGTTGTACGAGGCGCGGCGTCAACGAGCCTGACGTGAGTTCCCTCTTTCCCGACGACCCGACTCCCGACCTCCCCGCCCAGGCGCCGCTCGCCGAACGCATGCGTCCGCGTACGTTCGCCGAATTCGTCGGCCAGGACGATCTCCTCGCGCCCGGCAAGCCGCTGCGGGAGGCCATCGAGCGCGATCTGCTGCAATCCATCATCCTGTGGGGACCTCCCGGCACCGGTAAGACGACGCTGGCGCGGATCATTGCCGACACGACGAAGGCCAGGTTCGTCTCATTCAGCGCCGCACTGTCCGGGATCAAGGAGATCCGGGACGTCATGGCCGACGCGGAGCGCCTGAGGCGCACGACCGGGCGCCGCACGATCGTGTTCATCGATGAAATTCACCGGTTCAACAAGGCGCAGCAGGACGCCTTTCTGCCCCGGGTGGAAACCGGCGACATCGTACTGATCGGCGCAACGACCGAGAATCCTTCCTTCGAAGTCAACGCGGCGCTCCTGTCGCGGTCGAAGGTGTTCGTCCTCCGCGGGCTGACGACTGAAGAAGTGGCCACGATTCTCACCCGCGCGCTCGAGGAGCCGCGCGGTGTCGGGCCGCCCCTGGCCGTCGTCACGCCCGGGGCGCTCCACGTAGTCGCGCAGTACGCCAACGGCGACGCACGGGTCGCCCTCAACCTGCTCGAGCTGAGCGTCGCCGCCGCGCCGACCGTCGACGGAGTGCGTCGCGTGGACACCGAACGGATTGAGGAAGCGATCCAGCGCCGCACCTTGCTCTACGACAAATCGGGCGAAGAGCACTACAACCTGATTTCCGCCCTGCACAAATCGATGCGCAACAGCGATCCCGATGCTGCTGTCTACTGGCTCGCGCGCATGCTCGAAGCGGGCGAAGATCCTCTGTACATCGCAAGGCGCCTGATTCGCTTCGCTTCCGAGGACGTCGGCAATGCCGATCCGCAGGCGCTCACCGTCGCCGTGGCGGCAAAAGACGCCGCCCACTTCCTGGGCATGCCGGAGAGCAACACGGCGCTGGCCCAGGCCGCGATCTACCTGGCCACCGCACCGAAGAGCAACGCGGTGTACGACGCCTACAGTCGCGCCGCCCAAGACGCGCATCACGACGTCGCCGAACCCGTGCCCCTGCACCTGCGAAACGCACCAACCAGGCTCATGAAGGAGCTGCAGTACGGGAGCGGCTACCGGTACGCGCACGACGAAGCCGACTCCATCGCAGACATGCCGTGCCTGCCACCATCGCTCGAGGGCCGCAAGTACTACCAGCCGCGCGATCGGGGTTTCGAGACCGACATCAAGCGCCGGCTCGAGAGGTGGGAACAGATCAAGAAAGAGCGCCGATCGCCCGAGTAGAACGCTGTCGCTGGACGCGTCACCTCTTCCCTTGGGTCCAACTCTTCATCTTGGCCGCCATGAATGTGATCGGCACCGCACCGTCCTCGAGCAGACGATCGTGAAACGCCTTGATATCGAACTGCTGTCCCATCGCCCGTTGCGCATCGTCCCGCGATTTGCGGATCTCGAGCATTCCCAGCATGTACGCCGTCGCCTGGCCAGGCCAGATGACGTACCGATCCACTTCCGAGGCGACGTCGTCTGACGCTTCAGCCGTGTGCGCCAACAGGTAGTCAATCGCCTGTTGGCGCGTCCATCCCATTGTGTGAACGCCCGGGTCGACGACCAGACGGGCAGCGCGAAACGCCTGCGACGACAGCATCCCCAGCCGATCGAGATCTGACGAATACAGCGCCATGTCATCCGCCAGTCGCTCGGCGTACAACCCCCACCCCTCCGAGAAGCCGCTGCTGCCGATATAACGGCCAATCGGGTGGATCGCCTTCCGCTCGAGCGCAATCGCCATTTGCAGGTGATGGCCCGGGACGGTCTCATGGAAGGCTGTCGATTCCGCCGGCGATCGATTTCTCTGCTCCGCCTGGTACGCGCTAATGTAAAAGACACCCGCCCGGCTGCCGTCTTCGGCAGGAGGATTGTATTCGTTTGGCGCACTCTTCTCGCGGAACGTCGGGTAGGGCTCGATGTTGACCGCCGCTTTCGGCAGCAGGCCGAACCAGCGCGCCGCCGCCGTTTGTGCTCGCGCAAGGGCACGGCTGCTGTAGCCGATCAGATCGTCCCGGCTCTTGAACCGATATTGCGGATCGCTTCGCACGCTCTGGAGGAGACTCGGGACATCCGACGTGTGAAACGAGCGCTCGGCAATCGCCCTCATTTCCTCGCTCAGGTGCTCAATCTGCTGAAGACCCCGTTCGTGCACCTGGCGAGGAGACACTGACAGGGAGCTATAAAGCCGCACCAGGGCAGCATAGCAGGCAGTCCCGTCGGGGTTGACGGCAACGGCAATGTCGTCCCGGGCCGAGGGCAGATACTCATGCTCGAGAAAGTCCCGGTACTGGCGGAACGCCGGCATGAGCTGTTCATCGTACAGGGCACTGAACGACCTCTGGAACGTCGAATCGGTGTCCCGCTGAGCTGGTGACATGAAGGGCGAACCCCTCCGATCGCCATTGAGCAATAGGTTCATCTGGTCGATGACGATGCGAACGTTCTGCTTCGGGGCGAGGTACCGGAGACGAATCCCCTCTCGAAGATTCCCGATCTCTGTCTCGATGTACCGCGGCAGTGTGCGCCATCGTGCCAACGCCTCCGCGCGCAGCGTCTGACCGCCCACCGGTTGAATCGTCATAAGATACCCGAAGCTCAGGTGCCAACCGGTCTGCTGGCTGACGTTCCACAGCTCGCTGTGGCACATCCGGGCGCCGATCGATCCCTCGAGCGCCTCGCGCACGATCGCGTAGGTCGCCCGTAGCGGAGGGTTTCGAATCTCGGTCGGGTTGATGGCCTTCGCCTCGGCGTGCCAGGCGTCCTCCCGGGCCTCCCACGCCTTCAAGGCCTCGAGCGAGTCGTCGGGCAGGCGGTCGTGATGACGCCCGGTGACTCCAAAGTACGTCACCTGATCGGGGTAGCGCTCGAAGTAGCCGGCGAGGTACGAGTCGGCGAGCGCCTTCACCTTGGAGTCGGTCGCGTCGGACCTGGTCTGTTCGGCGCGTGGCGGCCCCGATTGTCCGCACCCGGCGGTTCCCGAGCACAACACTGCCAGGCAGACCAGGTCCGCCAGCGTGGCCGGACGTGCCTTCACTGGTGCCGCACGCGGAGCAAGCCCCATCCCGCCAAAAATGCAGCGACACCGACAGCGAAAAGCCGGGCGTCCGGTCCGAGCGGACCGGCGGTGAACAGGTCGACAAGCAGAATCCACATGCCCAGAACCTGTGCACAGCGGCCCAGATAGTAGAGCCCTCTCGTCACATCAGATCCGATCGAAGTTCTTCTCGACTTCTCGACGCGTCACGCGCAGCATGACCGGTCGGCCGTGGGGACAGACCGTGGAATAGGCCGTTGCGCACAGCTCGTTGAGAATGTGCATCATCTTTTCGTACGTGAGCGGGTAGTTCGCCTTTACGGCCGCATGGCATGCCGTCGTCGCAGCGATCCGCTGAAGGGCCTCCTGCACGCGCGCCCCGCGGTCGAGCCCCTCGAGATCATCGGCCAGCGCCAGGAGTGCTTTGGAGCTGTCCTCCGTACTCAGCAGGGCAGGGATGGCGTCCACCCTCAGGGTGTTGTCGCCAAAGGGTGCCAGTTCGTATCCGAGGCGCTCGAGCTCGCGCGCACGGGCGACGAGCACCTGGCGTGCCGCCGGGGGCAGATCGAGTACGAGCGGAACGAGAAGGCGCTGCGATTCGAGCGGCCCCGCGGTGAGTCTCTGCATCACCCGCTCGAACAGCACGCGCTCATGGGCCACATGCTGATCAATGATCGCGATCCCCTCATCGTCAACGGCCACGATGAAGGTGTCGCGGAACTGACCGAGCGGAATCATCGGTCTCAGATTCGGAACAGATGCCCCGCTTGAAGGAGACGACGTCGCCGGGGGAAACGGGGCGACATGTTGAGCGCCGCCCGATGCGCCCGGCACCCATCGATTCGGGTAGTCGCCTCCACTGAGGACGCCGGGAATCGAGACAGCCACCGGCGCGTGCCCGACCGCCCCGGCTTGCAGCTGCAATTGCGGGACGCCGCCCGAGCCGATGGTGTCGACCAGGGCCCGACGGACGACCTCGTGCACGAGCGACGGCTCTCGAAAGCGTACCTCAGCCTTTGTCGGATGCACGTTGACGTCAACCGAACCTGGCGGTATCTCGATGAACAGATGCACTTCAGGGCTCCGCTCCTTGATTGAAGCCGAGCTGTAGGCATCGATGATGGCATGCGCAATCGTCCGGTCCTTGACAATCCGTCGATTGACGAACACGTTCTGTGGTCCTCGCATCGGCCCCTGCTCAGCCAGGGCCGTGGCGTAGCCGCTTAGACGCAACCCGCCAACCTCCTTGTGCACTTCCAGCAGATCCTCTCGGTCGCCGTAGAGCTGGTACAACCGATCGCGAAGTGACACAACGGGAGGGCACTGAAACACAGCACGGCCGGCGCTCGTCAGGGTGAACCCTATCTCCGGATACGCGAGCGCGAGCTGTGTCGAAATGCGGGACACCTGCCCAGCCTCCGCCGCATCAGATTTCAGAAACTTCCGCCGCGCCGGAAGGTTGTAGAACAGATCGTTCACCTCGACGGTGGTCCCTTCCGCGGCGGCCACCTCGGACGCCGCCGCGACGACGCCTCCCTGGACCCGGATTTCGGTTCCGCTGTCGCGTCCGCGAGCGCGGGTTCGTAGCACGAAATGCGACACCGAGGCGATCGACGGCAATGCCTCGCCGCGGAATCCAAGCGTCACGATTGCAGCCAGATCCTCGGCCCGTCGAATCTTGCTGGTCGCATGACGTTCCACGGCCAGCCGCGCGTCCTCTGGCTCCATGCCCTCGCCGTCGTCCTCCACGCGAACCTGTCTCTTGCCGCCGAGCTCGATATGAATGGCGATCCGTCGGGCACCGGCATCGACAGCGTTCTCGACGAGCTCCTTCACGACCGAGGCCGGACGCTCGACGACTTCACCGGCAGCGATCTGGTTGGCAAGGTCGACGGGAAGGCAGTAGATCTTGCCCACGCTAGATCCATCGCCTCCGGCGGAGAAGCGCCAGCATGAGGACGACGACCGCCATCATGAGCGCGAACAACCACCAGAAATGCGCGGCGTCACTGCCTGGCAGGCGCGGCAGCAGGACGTTCATACCCCACAAGCCTGACATCAGCGTGAGCGGCATGGAAATCGTCGAGACAACCGTCAGCACCTTCATCACCTCGTTCAGCCGGTTGCTCACATTGCTGAGATGGGCATCGAGAATCCCGGTAATGCGATCCTGAAAGATTGTCGCGCCGTCCGCCAGTTGGACGAGATGGTCGTGGACATCGCGAAACCTGAACGACATACGCGATCCAGGCTCTTCACGCGCTCTGTCCGACCGCTCCGGTGAATGAAGATGCTGACCACAAGGCCCTCTTAGTCTCCAACCTTCACCGCTAGCGCCGCCTGCGCCGCAGCCAGACGAGCCACGGGCACGCGGAAGGGAGACGCGCTCACGTAGTCCATGCCGGCCTGCTCGAAGAAGTGAATGGACGCCGGATCTCCGCCATGCTCGCCGCAGATGCCGATTTTCAGATCCGGACGCGCCGCCCGGCCCAGCTGCACCCCGGTCCGCACGATGGCACCGACGCCGTCGACGTCGATCGAGGCA
>JBGPJH010000120.1:0-9605 GCA_041485305.1 Vicinamibacteria bacterium
CCGCCTCGGCCAGTCGTCCCTGAGGAGCCGCGAGAGCGACCGGTCCGCAAGCAGCCGCCCCCCGGTCTGGCAGCGCGCGCAGTAGTTGCACTCGTTCTCGGCGTGAACGATCCGCTGGATGGGCGACCCGCAGACCGGACAGGGCTGTCTGAAGCGACCGTGGACGGCCATGCCCTCGCGGAAGGCCGTCACCTTCTCGGGGAAGGCGCCGCGCTGGTCAGCACGCAGCCGGTCGATCCAGGCGCTCAGTGTGGCCCGCGTTGCCTCGTACAACCGCGACACCTCTCCGTCGGTCAACGAGTGCGTCAGCTTGACAGGGGATAGCCTGGCGGCGTGCAGAATTTCGTCCGAATACGCGTTGCCGATGCCGCTGAACAGGCGCGGATCGGTCAGCCCACGCTTGACGGTGTGGTTTTCGCGCCGGAGGGCCTCCTGGAATTGTTCGAGCGTCGCGTCGAGCGGCTCGAGACCACCGCGGTCGATCTCGCTCAGGGCCCTTGCCCCCCGAACGATCTGGATCGACGCGCGTTTCTTGGATCCCGCCTCGGTGAATAGCAGCGTCCCATTCTCGAACTCGAAGTCGGCGAGCAGCAGCCTTGGCCCGACCCCGGGCTTCATGCCGGGCTCGCGCCACCGGAGACGGCCGGCAATCATCAGGTGGATCACGAGAAACAGGTCGCCGAAGTCGAAGGCGATCCGCTTGCCGATGCGTCGGACGTCTTGAACGACCTTGCCACATGTCTCCGCGACTGGCGGATCGACCGTCCGGAGCACGAACGGACTGAGCAAGCGAAGGCGTTCGAGGCGGCGGTCCAGAACGCGAGACCTCAGCGCGTCAACGTAGAGGATGATATCGGGGAGCTCGGGCACAGGGAGAAGATTTTAGCCGGACTAGCCACGAGCATGGCCGGATGGGCTGGGCGACAAAAACGGCCCGCGAGCGCCGGCCGCGTGGCGAGACGGTCGAAGGGTGCTCTGAGGTGCATTTCAGGTGCTGAGGTGCTTCAGGGCGCTTGGGTGCCGGGGTGAAGAAATCGTGTAGTGCAGGCCTCCGCTGAGTGCTGGCGAAGATGTTTGCTTGGCGCAGGTCATGCAGTACCCTGAAGGGGTTGCGCTGGCTGGCTGTCCCCGTGGCAAGCGCGTCTTAATGGTTATGCGGCTGGTTTCTCTGGTGGTTGCGGCCGTTCTCGCGGCGGGCCCGGTCCAGGCCCAGCAGGCGAAGTCGTCTCCCGAAGGCGCCGGAAAATCCGCAGCCGAGGACGGTTCTCCGTCGACCCTCAAATCCGACCTGCCGGTGTCGCTCGATCACATCCGGGAGGGACTCAAGAAAGCAACCGACCAGACGTTGCTCCGAATGACCGAGCTCCCAGCCGACTTTCGGGTCGTGATTCTGGAACAGCAGAGGATCGACAAGCTCATGTCGAAGCTCGATTTCAAGAGCGGGCCGGCACCCGCCGGCGGCGTGTACGCTTTCGAGCAGCAGCGCCGCCTGTTCAACCCGACCGATCGACCGCTGATGCAGCCCTATGCGGCCTTCAGCGCTGGCGAGTTCATCACGATAGCGCTCGAAAACCTGATCGGGAGATATCTGGGCGGCCGCGTGCTGAACGCGGTCACAGGAGCCGAGCGGGAACGCGCCGAGCACGCCGCACGAGAGGAAGTGGACCGAGCGATCGCGGAATACTGCGCCTCACGCCCAGACCGCCTGAACATCCAGCTCTGCACGACGCCCAACGGCGATCGTTGACCGCGACTTTTCGGTCAGCTTTCAGCCGTCAGCCCCGAGCACCCCAGCACCCTCTTATAGCCTGAAGCTCAGCGCAATCGCCGCCCACGATGTCGCCGCGGCCGAAATGAACTGGTCCGTGCCGTGGGGGAACCCGGCGTCGAAATACGGCTGGAACGCGAACGCGCGCGACCTCACGAACCAACTGCCATCCTCGAGCTGCGTCCGCAACAGATAGTCAGCGCCCTTTCGGTAGGTAGCGCTGCTGGCTGGAAGCCCGCCGACGTGGAGCGCGTACAACACCTGACCGGTTGCGTACGCGTCGGGGGCCATCGTGGGCAGCTGACCCCAGCCTCCATCTGGACGCTGCAAAGCACGCAGGCGCTCGGCTTGCCGCGACACTTCGTCCGCCGGAGCTTTGGACCACACGAGCGCGAGCAGCTTGAACGCTTCGTCCTGCGTGTCTCCGGGCACGGCCTTGCGCACGAACTCGCGTGCCTTTGCGATCCTGGCCAGTGCGTCTTCGCGGCGACCCGGGGGCGAGTAGGTCGAGAGTCCGCGGATGGCCAGCGCGGCGTACGACAGCGGACTCTGATCCCCAAGCGGCGGGCGGGGATCGCGAACCCTCCAAGTCCCATCCGCATGCTGAATGGTGGCGAGACACAATGCCACCGCGTCAGTCACCGGATTTTGCGCGACACCCTCCTCGGCAAACGCGAACAGACCGTAAGATGTGTTCTCGACGAATGCGGCATCGTTCTGGCAATTCCCGAGCAGGAGACGTTCTTTGGTCGGCCCCCAGACCGCGAACGTAGCCTGGGTCGGGTGCGCGGCCAGTTCGCGACTGACTGGCACCCCTCGGTCGCTGGCCAGCTTCACCGCAATGGCCGGCAGGCTCTGGTCGTGGCACGAGATGCAGTTGGTCCGCTCGTTGAAGACCGGACCGATCGGCTGCAGGCGAGCCACGGCTTTCTCGACCGCCTCGCGCGCAGTTCCCGGCTTCGCCACCCTCGTCGGAGTCGGTGCCGGCGGCGCCGCCGGGGACGCGCCGGCGTCCCGGAGCAGGCGAGCAACAGGGGTTTCGCCTTGGGTCAGGGCCCAGTCGAGCGCATTGCGTCCCTTCTCGTCGCGGGCCCGGATGTCGGCCCCCTTGTCGAGGAGCAGACGCACCGCCGCTGCACTTGGGCGGGCACCGGCCGCCGCCATCATCAGCGGTGTCACGCCCCCCCGTTTGCCCGCACGATTCGGATCCGCACCGCGGGCCAAAAGCGCGCGCATGGTGTCCACCTGCCCCTCGAACGCGGCATCGGCGAGGACGGGAACGCTCAGCCTGCCAACCGACCGCTCCAGGTTGGGATCGGCGCCGAGCGCCAGCAGCTTCTCGACGGTTCTCATGTCCGTCAGAACGACGATGCCTCCGGCGTTCAACTGCGCGGGATCCTTGAGCTCGATGCCCGCCTCCGCAAGTAAAAGACGACGATCGGGAATGTCGCGGAGGGCGTAGTCGATTCTCAAGAGACTGGAGACTTCAGCCGCGGAGGCTTTCGGATTGGCCCCGCGAGCCAGCAAGAGCCGCATCGCCTCGACGTTTCCCCGCTGAGCGGCGGCCACGAATGCCGTCGTCCCATCTTTTGTCTTGGCGTCAACGGCTGCGCCGCGATCCAGGAGGAGGCGGACCTTCGCGAAGTCGCTGGTCGCCCACATCAATGCCGTGGAGCCGTTAGTGTTCGCGGCGTTGACATCGGCGCCGCTGTCGAGCACCAGTTGCAGCGTGGCGGGAGAGGCGTACAGCGCGGCGTACATCAGCGCTGTGGCTCCCGATTCGTCGCGCACGTTGCGGAGATCGCCGCCCTTGATCGATTCCCGAACGGCGGGGGCATCGTCGCGGCGGAGGGCCTCCAGGAGCGCCGAGTCGGCAGCCGACGACGGGAGCGGCAGCCCGAGTACCGCGAGCAACACGCAAGCAGATCGCCTCATCTCGCCCTCCTCCAGTCACCGCCCCCGAAGCCTACGCCGTATGCCAAAGGGATTGCGCGTATTGTAGAGCGTTTCAGACCTCAGGCGCAGCCGCCATGCCAACAGAGACAACTCTCGTCCCCAACGAGTTCGCCGCCTGGATTCGTCTCCCAGGCAGCTTGCGTCCGTAAGCCGCAGAGGGCAACTAACACGTCCTTTGCCAGGTCGCGGCCGATCGTCGTAGCATCCGAGCGGTCTCCTCCTGGTTCGAACCGGCGGTTGTCGGTTTCATGGAATGACAGTGAAGGCGTATTTGTTGTCGTTGCCCGAGCGACTCATCCGATCCACGTTGGGGCTCGGCGCTGGGGTGGCGCGTGAAGTGGGAGAGGTCGCCCTTCCCGAAGGCATCCGCCACAGTCAGCTGTACCGCAACCTCGTGGAGGCGACGCTGCGGTTCACGATCGAGCAGATCGGAGGCGTCGACGGCGTCTACAACGAGGAGAAAGCGCTGCCCGGCAACTTTCTCGCGAGGCGGACCGCGGGCAACGCAATCGAAGTGCTCGGCCTCGTCGCCTTTCGGGCATCGCCCGTCTGGGTTCTCGCGGCGCTGGCGGATGTCTGCGGCATGGGTCGGCACTTGATTCCGGAGATTGCCGATGCCCTCAAAGCGCAGGGCCTGCTGGAGAAGGACGCGCAGTTCACCAGCGTCGATCACATGCTCGACGGTCTAGAGCGGACATCGTCTCGATTGGCTGCCACGATCAATGCGCCGCCGCTCGATGTGGGGGAGCTTCGAAAGGAATGGAGGGCCATCCGGTCAGAAGCCCGAGGCCTCCAGCCCGCCAGTCTTCCCTCGAAGGAGTTGATCACGCAGATGTGGGCGCGGCTCCAGGCGGAGTCTGCGCGTCAGGATCGGTCGGTTTTTGAGACATCGTCGATGATGGCCGTATCGGCGGCGCGAGCGATTCCCGACGGTGTGCGCTGGCTCTCGGCGTCAGCTCGAGTCGGCGCCACGCGCACGGGGCAGATCCTCGCCGCGACGCTGCTCGATCATTACAGGCAGGCTCTGAGCGAGATGCAGCGGGTCGGGTACGTGTCATATGCCAGCCGGCAGCTGCGCCCGTACGTTCTGGCGGCCGTCGATCAATTCTCACCGAAGCGGCGCACCCTCACGCAACGCCTGCTCGAGAAACTCCCGTTCACCATGTAAGGGCCCGTTGTGGCCGACCCACCGGCCGATCTCGATCGGGCACCCGACTATCCGGCCGCGTCATCTTGGGACCCGACACTGCCGAGCCGATCCTTGGCGTTACAACTCTGGAGTCGGTGGACATCGCCATCGACCCAGCCACGCGGGCCCTCAGACGCTTGCCTGCCGTGCCGTCGAAATAGTGAGTGTCGCACCTCAGCACCCAGCACCTTTTACATGACAACCGGGAGTTAGGTGTATGCTCGCCACGCACTTCAAAACGAGGTGACTGAATTGAAACAAGGGCACATGCCTCGGCGCAAATGGGCGGAACGGCTCGTAGCGTGCATCGCGCTCGTTGCGGGGGCAGCAGCAGTTCCATCGCTGGCGGCCCAGAATCCGGCTGGCGGCCAATACCCTCAGGTCGATATTCAGTACGGATCGCGCGTGTACGCGGCGCAGTGCGTCGTTTGCCATGGGGCAACAGGCGATACCGTGGCGGGTGTCGACTTGCGCAGCGGCCGATTCCGCCGCGCCTCCAGCGATTTCGAGCTGATTGAGATCATCACGAGCGGCATTCCCGGAACCGCGATGCCGAAATTCACGTTCAACGCAGCAGAGTTGGTGGGAGTCGTGGCTTATCTCCGGAACATGCGGGACTTCAACGCCGGCAACGTCGTGCTCGGCGATCCGGCCCGCGGGCAGGCGCTGTTCGACAGCCGCGGCCGCTGCGCGACCTGTCACCGCCTCAATGGCAAAGGACCTCGCCTCGCTCCGGATCTGAGCAACATCGGTGCGATCCGCACGGCTGACAGCTTGCAGAAGTCCATCCTCGATCCGAACGGGTCGATCCAGCCCGTCAACCGGTCCGTTCGCGCCGTGACGCGGGACGGCCGGGTCGTCACGGGCCGGCGTCTCAATGAAGACACCTACACGGTTCAGCTCATCGACCAGCAGGAACGGCTCGTCTCGCTCGTAAAAGCCGACCTCCGCGAATATACCGTCATCAAGACATCGTCGATGCCGGCGTCCAAGGACACGCTCAGCCAGGCCGAGGTCGCCGACGTGGTGGCATACCTCCTCTCGTTGAAAGGGCTGCAATGACGACGAAACGATGTGCCTTGCTCGCTCTGGTCCTCCTGTCCATCGTTCCTTGCGTGCTCGACGCGCAGGTGACCCCCGAGCGTCTGCTGCGGGCGGCGGCCGAACCGCAAAACTGGTTGACCTATTCCGGCAGCTACTTCAGCCAGCGTCACAGCCAGCTGCGCGACATCACGCCCGGCAACGTGAGGGATCTCGAGATGAAGTGGGTTTTTCAAGCCGAGTCGCTCAATAGCTTCTCGGCAACCCCGCTCGTCGTCGATGGCGTTATGTACGTCACGCAACCGCCTAACGACGTCCTCGCGCTCGACGCTAAGACGGGGCGGCTGTTCTGGGCCTACCACTATGCTCCGACGCCCGGCCGTATCTGCTGCCGCGGTCTGGTAAACCGCGGTGTTGCGATTCTCGGCGACACGCTCTACATGGCGACTGTCGACGCGCATCTCATCGCAATCGACGCGAGAAACGGCGCTCCGCTCTGGAAGACAAAGGTGGCAGAGACCAAGGCCGCCTATGCGATGACGCTCGCGCCGCTCGCGATTAAAGACAAGGTTGTCGTCGGCGTAGCCGGGGCCGAATACGGCATTCGTGGCTTTATTGCCGCGTACGACGCCCGCACGGGCAAAGAGGCGTGGAAGTTCTATACGATTCCGGGGCCTGGCGAACCTGGGCACGACACCTGGCCGGCCGATGCCTGGGAGCACGGCGGTGCTTCTGTCTGGGTGACCGGCTCGTACGACCCGGAGCTCAACCTCACATACTGGGGAGTCGGCAACCCGGGACCCGACTTCAACTCGGCACAACGTGAAGGCGACAACCTGTACTCAGACAGCGTCGTTGCGCTCGACGCCGACACGGGGAAGCTGAAATGGCATTTCCAGTTCACGCCAAACGACCCGTACGACTACGACTCGACGCAAGTACCGGTGCTTGTGGATGCCAACTGGAACGGAAGCCCCCGAAAGCTGATGCTCTGGGGCAATCGCAACGGATTCTTCTACGTCCTGGATCGCACCAACGGAAGGTTTCTCCTCGGCCGCCCCTTCACCAACGTCAACTGGGCGAGGGGCCTGGATGCAAACGGACGTCCGATCCTGACGCCGCAGCCGCCGGGCAAGCCGACGTTTCCGGGCCCTGCCGGTGCGACCAACTGGTACTCGCCGTCATATAGTCCGCGCACCGGGCTCTTCTACCTCTCGACCTGGGACAACTACGCCACGGTCTTCGCCGAGGGCGAGAAGATCCCCTATAAGGAAGGACAGAACTTCACGGGCGGCAACCTGACGCTTCCGCCGGGCACCGCGGTCATGCCGCTCTTGCAGCGCGGTGCGATCAATACATGGCACGAAGGCGCCGCGCGCGGAGTTGTCATGGCGATCGACCCGAACACCGGGACGAAGAAGTGGACCTTCGACATGCACGACGTGACGACCAGCGGCATTCTCACGACCGCGTCAGACCTGCTGTTCGTCGGCGGACGAGAGGGCTATTTTCAGGCACTCGATGCCCGCACGGGCGCGCCGCTGTGGAAGGCGAGCGTCGGCGGCGAAATGGCCGCGGGTCCGATGACCTACCAGGTGGACGGCAAGCAGTACGTCGCGATTGCCGCCGGGCACAACCTCTTCACATTTGGGCTGCGCGAGGGTCGGTAGGGGGGCCGCACCCCAGCACCTCAGCACCTACGCACCCCAGCACCTCAGCACCTACGCACCCAAGCACCTTATGGCGCCTTGCTTCTAAGTGGCGCCCTGGTATATCCTATCATCCGGTTATACGGATGAAGCACGAGGCCGCTCCGACCATCCTCGATCGTCTGGCGCCGCTGGCCGACACGACCCGCAGCCGGCTGCTGCTGCTGCTCGACCGCCACGAGCTGACGGTTTCGGAGCTGTGCGGCGTCATGCAGCTTCCCCAGTCGACCGTCAGCCGGCACCTGAAGGCGCTCGCCGACAGCGGCTGGGTCTCGTCTCGCGCCGAGGGCACCAGCAATCTGTACATGATGACGCGTGACGAGCTGGACGCCCCTGCGCGACGCCTCTGGCTTCTCGTTCGCGAGCAGGTTGGTCCGACCCCGGCCGCAGTTCAGGACCAGCGTCGTCTTCAGAGCACGCTGGCCGAGCGGCGCACGAAGTCGCAGGAGTTCTTCTCGTCCTCCACAGGGCGATGGGATCGCCTGCGCGACGAGCTGTTCGGCGATCGGTTTCATCTGTCAACCCTGGCCGCGTTCGCGGATTCGAGCTGGGTCGTCGGCGATCTGGGTTGCGGCACTGGCCCTGTCGCCCTGGCGCTCGCGCCCTTCGTCGCCCGCGTCGTGGCTGTCGACGGTTCCGCGGCGATGCTGCAGGCGGCGCGCAGACGGTTGCAGGGACTCGACAACATCGACCTCCGCCGCGGAGAGCTCGAAGCGCTACCGATAGACGACACGCGGCTGGACGCCGCCGTGTTGATGCTCGTGCTGCATCACGTCCCGGAGCCCTCGCGCGCGCTCGCCGAGGCCGTTCGTGTGTTGAAGCCCGGCGGACGTTTGCTGCTGGTGGACATGCTGCCGCACGATCGCGAAAGCTATCGGCATCAGATGGGTCATGTCTGGCTCGGGTTCAGCGAGGAGAACACCAAGCATCTGCTCTCTCAAGCGGGTTTCGATCAGACGAGAATCGCTCCGCTGCCGCCGGACGCGCGGGCGAAGGGACCGGCGTTATTTGTTGCGACCGCGCGGCGGGCCTGAAGACCCGCACTACCGAAGGACAGAGGCGTGCAGCTGGGGGAACGTAGCGAGCGAGTGACGGGCGGCGCCGGTAACCACCGCCGCGCGCCGACCATGGCGCGCGGCGACAGGTGCACGGGGGTGGGGCCACTGCTGTCAGCCCGAGGGCGAGAGTCTACGCTCGAGCCCGAGGACCAGTGAAAACGCGACCTGCGAGCGGGGGCGGGGCCCCGCGAGAATAAGAAAAAGAGAAAGACACACACATGGCCACGATACTTGAAAAGCTGCATCCCTTCGCCGCGGCCAAGGCCGCTCGCCGTGAACCGTTCAAGGTGAAAGATCTGTCTCTCGCCGATTTCGGCCGCAAGGAAATCCGGCTCGCCGAGCAGGAGATGCCCGGCCTGATGGCGCTGCGTAGACAACACGAGGGAACCAAGCCGCTTGCCGGCGCCCGCATCATGGGCAGTCTGCACATGACCATTCAGACGGCCGTGCTCATCGAGACGCTGAACGCTCTCGGTGCCGACGTTCGCTGGGTCTCCTGCAATATCTTCTCGACGCAGGATCACGCCGCGGCGGCCGTGGCCGTCGGGCGTCCGGAGACCGGGGGCACCGTGCAGAACCCGAAGGGCACCCCGGTGTTCGCGTGGAAGGGCGAAACGCTCGAGGAGTACTGGTGGTGCACGAGCGAGGCACTCGAATGGCCCGACGGCTCCGGCCCCACGCTCATCGTCGACGACGGAGGCGACGCGACGCTCGTCGTGCACAAGGGTGTGGAGTTCGAGAAAGCGGGAACAGTCCCTTCGTTCGATCCGGGTGGCGAACCGGAAGAGTGGGGCGTTATTCTTGGGTGCATCCGGGCGTCGATGGCACGGGACACATCGCGCTGGACGCGCCTCGCGTCCTCAATTCGCGGCGTCAGCGAAGAA
>JBGPJH010000121.1:0-9589 GCA_041485305.1 Vicinamibacteria bacterium
CACGGAAACCATCAAGGTGAACGTCCGGCTGCTGGCAGCCACGAACAAAGACCTGGAGCGCGCGATTGCCGCCGGCACGTTCCGGGAGGATCTGTACTTCCGCCTCAACGTCTTCGCCATCTTCGTTCCGCCGTTGCGCGAGCGGAAAGCGGATCTGCTCCTGCTCGTCGACCACTTTCTGGAGAAGCTCTCCCGGGAACACCACAAGACCATCAAGCGCATCTCGACCCCCGCGATCGACATGCTCATGAGCTATCACTGGCCGGGTAACGTGCGCGAGCTCGAGAACGCGCTCGAGCGCGCCGTGCTGATGTGCGACGGCCAGGTGGTTCATGGCCACCACCTGCCACCCTCGCTTCAGACGGCCGAGGCGTCCGGCACGGTCACCCGCGTGTCCCTGAGTGACGCTGTGGCGGGGTTCGAAAAGGACTTGATTCAGGACGCGTTGAAAACGACGCGCGGCAACCGCGCGAAGGCCGCGCGGCTCCTCGATACCACCGAGCGGGTGTTGAACTACAAAGTGAAGAAGTACGCTGTCGACGTCCGCCGCTTCGCAGGCTGATCACCCCACGACAACCAACAGCACGACCAAGACAGCCACGGCACCGATCGCCTGCAGCCAGAGCTCCCAGCGGTCGCGCAGGAAGAGCAGCCCGACGAACGGAAAAACCGCAGCAAGAGAGATGAACCGCCAGTAGAGATCCTCGGCGTGCGTTTCGGCGTCGAGGACGGGCGACAGGCGCTTGCCGGCGTCGATAATCGCGTTCGCGATGCGGCGATCCCCGTCACGCTCGAGCTCGAAGTACTGGCCACCCCCGGCCGTCGCAATGCGCTGCAGCGACGCGCGATCGAGCCTCGAAATGAGCGGCGCCTCCGGATCGATGACGACTTTGCCGTTCTTGTCCTTGAAGGCCGGCATGGCACCTCCCCCCAGCGTGCCCACGCCGACGACGAAGAGCGGGATATTGCGCTGAGCGGCTTTCTTGAGCGATTTCTCGACCTCGCCGCTCCACGACTCTCCGTCCGACACCATCACGAACACTTTCGCATTCGGGTTCTTGCCGTGGATTTCCTCGTCGCGCTCGATGAGCCGGAGACCCCAATAAATACCCAGCTCGAGATTGGTATCCCACGTGGTCTCGTTGTCGAGGGCAAACGGCGACGCACGCGTGAGGTGATCGAGGAAAAAGAACAGCGTGTTCGGATCTTTCGTGAGCCGCAGCTGCGGCGCCGCAATGTGCGCGAACAACGCCAGCGCGATGCGGTCGTTGTTCCAGCTGAGCGAGTCGCCGATCACGCGCAGAAACTTGACGGATCGCTGCCACCGGTCGCCTTCCACGTCCTTGACGTGCATCGAGGCCGACCCGTCCTGCAGGATGACGAGATCGACGCCGCCCTGCCGCACCGACGTCGCGGGGCCGTGCGGCCGCGCCAGCGCGAGGATCAACAACGCCGACGAAGCGACGAGGCACAGCCAGAAGGGCAGATCGCCAAGAAACGCGAAGCGTTCGGGGATGGGGATGGTGCGATGCCGCGAGAGCCGGTGGATGTCCCCGCGGCGTCTTGAGAATTGCCAGAGCCACACAAGGAGCAGAATCGCCGGGACGATCAGCAGCCAGAGGAAGGTCGGCTCGGCGAAGGCGATGTGGCGGAAATCGATGCTGAACGGCACCCCAGCCTCACCCCTTGCGCCGGAACTCTTTGCCCCTGCCCGGATCGGTCTGGTCTTCGCGCTCGTCGTACCGCATCGGCGTCACGGTCTTGAAGGAGCTCATGTCCGTTCCCTCGGGGGGTGCCCCGGGGTGGCCGTGTATGGTCGGGCCGCTGGGGAGATCGACGCTGACGCTTTCGGGCCTGGGAGCGGCCTTCTTGTCTCGGGGCGCGCGCGGGTTCGTCGCTGCCCTCGCCACCGCGTCGCGCAGCTTCGCGACCACCTCGTAGTTGAACGCCGCGTCGGCCAGCGCCGGGGCTTTGCGCAACACGTCCGCGTACGCTTGCAGCACGCCGTCGAGCCGATCGACGGCGGCTTTCCGGTCGGGGCTCTGGGGCGAGCTCGACCGGAACGCGGCGTTTGCCGCCACGAGCAGCACCTCCGGGTCGTTGGGCGCCGGCGCACCCGTCGCGGAGAGCATGTCGGTGAGCGCAGTGTACCGCGACAACCAGTACGCCACGGTTGCCCGATACCGTTCCGTGTCGTCTCCGCCAGATCCGATTGGCCAGGGCAGGCGGTTCAGCAGACCTGCACCGCTCCGGAGTCCAACGTCGGCGTCGTAATGGAGCGTGGCCAGCCGCTCGTGCGCGGCGGCGAGCTGCCGCGTCTGACGCGCTTCGCGCCAGGACGCCGCGCCCCCTACGAACAGCACGACGGCGAGAATCAATCCCCCTGCGGCCCTTTTCATGCGATCTCCTACGGAAGCTTCTGGAACACCGGCACGGCCAGCTTCAGTCCCGCCGAGCTCAGCCAGCAGGCGGCGGCCAGGAACGCGAACACCGCGAAGCGCGGCTTCTGGCTGCTGTATTGCCGCGTTTGAATCGTACCTGTCGCAACCGCGTCGATGTCCCGGATGGCGGCGAGGAGGCTCTCTTCGCTGTCGGCCGCAAAGAACCGGCCGCCGGTCTTTTCGACCGCGGGGATCCACAGCTCGTCGGGAATGACCCGGCCCCGACTGCGTGCATAGTTCGTCCGCACCATGTAGATGGGGACCTTGGCGTCGATTGCCGATTGCACGATGTCGTCGAGCGTGCGGCCGTTGACAACCGCCCGCGTGTCTTCGCCGTCGGTGAAGAGCACCATCAGATTCCCGGACGCGTCGAGAAAGTCGAACGCCCTGAACAGCCCGGTGCTCTGGTCGATCGCCTGGGCGATGATGGTTCCCTGGTCCGGAAACATCGAGTACTCGACCGGATCGCCGATGAGCGAGATGCTTAACAAGATGTTGTCGTAGTCGTTGGTGAACGGCGTGACGACGTAGGCTTCGTTGCCGAACTCCACGAGGGCGAGGAGATCTCGGTAGCGTCCCTTGATGCGCAGCTGCACGAATCGCTCGGCCGCCGCCACCGAAGTGAAGAACGTCGCGTCGGTCGCGGCCCGGCGGTTGAGGTGCGCGGCCTTGAACGGCGTGCGCATGCTCGTCGAGGCATCAATCATGATGCTGATGCGACGACCCGGATACGAGACCTCGCTCGACACGAGCGAGGTGTACGGATCGGCCAGGGCCACGGTGAAGAAAAGCAGTCCCCCCAGAAACAGGAGCGTCGGGACGTGTCGAACGCCAGATGGAAACGAAGAACGGGCCGAGGCGAGCAGCGCCGGCACCACCAGGTTCCGACGACCGGGTTTCCGAGAAATCAGGGATCGTCCGACCAGCACGAGGATCGTCGCCGCAACGAGACCGATCAGCACGAGCCGCGCGTCGGCACGATGCCAGAACTGAAGGTCGGCGAGGTGGACGGCCTGCCACTCCTCGACCGTGTTGCGTACGAAGAGACGTGCGTCACCGAGCGACATCACGCTTCGGATTCGAGCGGCGTCTCCTCCGCACCGGGACGGCGGAGGAGGGTGCGAGGCCACGTGTGCTCGGATTTGAGGCGGTTCGCTGCGGCCAGGGCGCTGGACAAAGCTCCGTCGAGCGATGTGTCGTCGCCGGCGCCTCCCCGCCCGTACTGCACGCCGTCAAAGGTGGAGAGCACGTCGCGGAGCTCTTCGAGCAGGCGATCTCGATCCGGTTGCGCCGACTCCCGTGGTCGCGTCAGCTCGCGAGAGAGATCCGAGGCCGTCACCGAGCTCGAAAGCGCGCGACTTCGGCCACGGCGGGCGCCGCGGGCCACCAGTCGCCCCGCCCCGGCTGTGGCGCTGGCGCGGGCGGCGCGCTGGCTGACCGGCATCCGATGGCGCACGCGGCCGCCACGCGTGCGGCCGAGAGCGCCCGGTCGATGAGCGCGGCACTCCAACCCTGCTGCTCCCGTTCGCGCTGCACGGCGATCAACTGACCGACTGCGACCCCCAGCACACCGCGCGTCGACATCACACGCTGACCAGCGGCGGCGGGGCGCCGGATGGTGCGGGTCAGCTGGATCAGCACGAGCAGCACCATGAGCGAGCCGAGCGCGATCAGGGTGGCGGCCACAATTTCCAGCGCGCGGGCGCGGAAGCCGAGCGTTTCAGCCGCCGCGAAGCTCTCGCCGCCCGCGTCGCGAATGTCGCCCGTGTCGGCGGGCACCATCGAGGCGACACGCAGCCACTGCGAGGGAAGGAAGTAGGTGAGGTCGCGGCCCTGCAAGGCGGCGTTGGCTGCCACGCGGCTGTTCACGCGGTAGTGGATGGCCAGGTCGGGGATCTTGACGTCCTTTCCAATGGCGTCCGGATTGATGATGCGGAGCGTGTACAGGTACTGAAAGAAGCGCCGCAGCCCGGATCTGAGATCCGCCGGGTGGCTGCCGCTGACGACCTCGAACGGCGCCATCTGAATGACGCCCGAGCCGAGGCGCGACTCGTCGGGCACGACCTGCACCGATTCGTTCTCGAGGACCGCACACGTCAGGGTGAGTTCGAACATCTCGCCCACGCGCACCGCGCCCGCGCTCGTCCGCCACCAGCAGCGAATCGGATCGACCTCGACGGTGGCGGCACCGGGCGGCGCGGTTGCCGGCGTCTGGGGAAAGGCCGCAGTCCCTCCGAGCAGGGCCAGCATGACGATCACCGCCACTCGCGTCTGTTTAGCCATGGGTCTTCCGCAACCGTCGTTCCGCGACGAATTCACTCAGTGCGATGTCGGACTTCGTCTGATCCAGTCCGATCGACACCACGTCGATGTCGAGCCCCTTCGCGGTCCGCCGCACGTCCTCCTGCCACTGACGCGCGCGCTCGGCAAGCTGCGCGTACGCGCGACGCGAGATCGTCCGCGCTCGTCCGGTCTCGACGTCCACGATCTCGACCCACCCGGCCGAGACCTGGGGCAGCTCGAAGGCGAAGGCGCCGTCGATCAGCACGAGAAACACATCGTGCGTCGCGTTCAGCAGCGCGAGCTCCTTCAGGACCGCCTCCACATCGTCGAACAGGAAGTCGGAGATGATCGGCAGCAGCGCCTGACGGCGGACGAAGCCGCCGAGCGAGGTGCTGATGCTGCCGGTCCGTCGGACGGCCTGGGTCCCCCGCTGGTATTGATACGCGTCGATACAGTGCACCACGTGGCTCTTGCCTGTTCGCGGGCGGAGCGCCGCCAGGTGACGAAAGCCCGCGTCGAAGGTGACGAGCCCGAACGGGTCCTGAAAGAACACCGCGGACATGCCTAGCGTGGCTATCGCGCGGGCGATCGCCGCGGCGATCGGGACGCCGTGTGTGCCGCAACGGGTCGATGGCGAGACGTCCGCAATCGCCAGGACCGTCGCCGTGCTCATCTGCTCGAATTCGCGGACGATGAGGGGGGAGAAGTTGGTCAGGCTCGACTGCCCCCAGTCGATTGAGGAGAACCGATCGCCGGCCTGCCAGTCTTTCAGCCCCAGAAAGTCGAACCCCGACCCCTGCGCGCGGCTCCGGTGGTCGCCGAGCGTCACCTCGCGCATCCGCTTGACGATCACCAACTCGATCTCGGTGATGTCGGCCATGTTGACGAGCGGGGCAAACTCCTCGTGGTCGCGCGTTCTCATGGAATGGGTATCCGTTCCACGACGTCCTTGATCACTGCTTCGGTGGTGAGCCCGTGGCTGGCGGCGTGAGGACCGAGCCAGATCCGATGGCTGAGGATGTACGGCGCGAGCGATTGGATGTCTTCCGGGTAGACCTCGGTGCGGTGGTGCTGGAGCAGCGCCCACACCTTTGCGAGACGTCCCCAGCAGATGATCGCGCGAGGCGAGGCCCCGAGGTCGACGCCCCGTTCCACCAGATCGGAAGGCGAGCGGATCAGCCAATCGGTGTCCGGGTTGTAGGGCCGCGTGGCCGCGACGAGACGCTGGATGTAAGTCCCGAGCCGATCGTGCAGGAAGACCCCCTCGTTGATGCGCGCCCGCAACTCGATGATCCGCGTTTTCGACATCAGGCTCCTGAGCTTGACGCGCTTGAAGTCGAAGTTCACGAGCTTCTCTTCTTCGTGAGGCGGCAGGTACCCGATGTTCACCATGATCGCGAACCGATCGGTGGCGGCCTCCGACAGCGGGAACGTGCCCTGTCCGAGCTCGATCGGGTTCATCGTGGCGATGGCGAAGCTGAACGCAGGGAGCTCGTAGGTTTCCTTGCCCACGGTCACGGTTCGATCCTGCAAGGCCTCGAGGAACGCGCTCTGCGATTTGAGCGGAATGCGGTTGATCTCGTCGAGAAGGATGACCTCGGCGGACGCCAGAGGGCCGAACTCGGTGACCAGCGCGCCCGTCGCCGGGTTGATCATCTGAAATCCGACCACTTCGGTCGGCTGGAGGTCGGCCCGGCCCTGCAGCCGTGCAAACTTGGCGTCGCTGATCGCCGCCAGGATCACGCCAAAGAAGGTCTTGCCCACGCCCGGGACGCCGCGCAGGAGGAGGTTGCCGGCGTTTACCTGACGCTGCTCGCTCTTGTCGTACGTCGTCGGGATTTCCGAGAGCAGGGCGACATTGGCCAGCGCCTTCGCGGTGTCGTAGCCGACGAGCGCCTTGCTGCCTTCGGCAATGATGGTCTTGTGGAATTCAATGGCTTCCTGAAGGTCGCTGTGCATAACACTAAATCCTATCTCACCATCCGCGATCTGCGTAATGCGGGGCGGGACGGGGCTTCCTTCATGCCGCCAAACGGCGCGCCCTCGGTGGAGATCAGGCCTGTGTTGACGCCGACGATCCCATATTCGAGTGCTTCGGCCACGCGCCAGATACGACCGATGTCGCGGCCGTAGAAGTAGGCGGCGAGCCCGTGATTGCGGTTGACATGGCGAAATGCTCCCACCACATCGTAACCCGCCACCAGACATTAAGGTGCTGGGGTGCTTGGGTGCTGAGGTGCTGCGTGCGAGCCACTTTGTCGACATCGATTGTCGGTGCGTCCGCTTGGTCGATCGCGCGCACCGCCGCCCTCGGTCTGCTGCTTGCACGCGGTGAGGAGGACGATGCTAGGATGCTTCGGGTCAGCCGCCAATTGTACGGAGTTGCGCCAATGGACGATGTGAGTGTGGGTCAAGCACTCAGAATTCTTGACGAGCGAACTCAGCGGATCGAGCAAATATTGCCAACGCTGGCCACGCGCGAGGAACTGCACGAAGCAATTCGCGTGGCCGTGGAGCCGTTAGCGACGCGCGAGGAACTGCGTACGGTCGCCGTCAGACTCCGCGAGGAGATCCACACGGGAGTCGAGGACGCCAAGCAGCACTCGACCATGCTCTTCGAGACCGTGCGCGAGGATCTGCGTGCAACATCCGAGGAGGGCAAGCGCCACGCGACCATGCTCTTCGAGACCGCGCGCGAAGAGCTACATGTGTCATCCGAGGAGGGCAAGCGCCACTCGACGATGCTTTTTGAGTACCTCCGCGACGATATCAGGTTGCTAGCGGAGAACGTGGCCGGCCTGATGAATCGGCCGTGAGATCGCCGAACGCGTGAGCAGGGCTGGCGTGAAGCCTGACGAAATCGTGTTCGACGCTTTGGCGGGCCCGCCGACGTGACTCGCTGACTGTTCCGCTGCGCTTACAGCGTCGGACACAGAAGACTCAACCGAATCCGCCGCACTCTCGACATCAGAAGCGGCATCCACCACATTCGCAACGGCCAGACGCCAGTTCGTATCGCCAAGCTCCCTTATCGCAGAGCCCAGGTCGTCCACCGCGCCTCTCAGATCGGCGACGCTGGATTCAGCGTCACTCAACAGATAGCGAACATCATCGAGCTTACTCTCCAGTCCTGTCACCTGGCTCTCGAGTTGCTGTGTGCGGATGACTAACTGTTTTTCGTGCTCGGATTCGCACCCGACGAGTATGCAAACGAGTACAAGCAAAGGCACTGTCTTTCGCATCATGGACGTGACCCCTTAGGACTCGCGACCCGGGATTTCGACTCGAGCCTCCAAGCATTCGATGCAAGGCCGCCGGTCCCGCCCGCCCGCGCGTATAATCCGGCCTGCGCGATCGTCACGACCTTACGGTACAAGAATCGGCCGGCTTCTTACGAGAGCCACATGCAGACGCCACTGCCAGGACCTCCGCCCACCGACCTGCTCGCAGGCCGCTACCGGCTGGGCGCGCCGCTCGGCGCCGGGGGGATGGGCACGGTCTTCGAGGCGCACGATCAGCTCTTGCAGCGCCGCGTCGCGATCAAGCGTTTGCCGCCCGAGCTGGAGGCAGATCTTCTCGCGCGCGAACGGTTGCGCCGCGAGGCCCTCGCCGCGGCCGCGCTCGATCATCCGTTCATCTGCAAGATCTACGAAATCGGCGACGCCGACGGCCGCACCTTCATCGTCATGGAATACGTCGAGGGCGAGACGCTGGAGGCATTCGCGCGGCGGGGGCTGCTGCCGATTCGCCAGGTGGTCGAGATCGCGCACGAGATGGCGCAAGCGCTCGAGGCGGCGCACGGGCGCGCCGTGATCCACCGGGACCTCAAGCCGTCCAACGTGATGCTGACTGCGCAGGGACACGTGAAAGTGATGGACTTCGGCCTGGCCAAGCACCTCCCGGCGGGGGCGGCCGTGGCTCGCGGCGACGCGGCGACCGAGCTGACATTGGCGGGCACGCGGCTTGGGACGCCGGCGTACATGTCGCCCGAGCAGGTGGTCGGTAGCGCCCTCGATGCGCGGTCCGACCTCTTTTCGCTGGGCGTCGTCCTGCACGAATTGACCACCGGGGCGCATCCCTTCCACCGCGCCGACGCCGCCAACGCCGCCGAGACGATGACCGCGATTCTGCGCGACTCGCCGGTCGCCGGGCCGCGCGACGTGGAGAGCGTGCCCGGCCTGCGGGCGCTCCTGCAGCGCCTGCTGGCGAAAGCCCCCGCGGACCGGATGCAGACGGCCGGCGCGCTCCGCGAGGAGCTGGACGTGCTCCGCGATCGCGTCTACCGGATGGGATCGGCGCCCGGAGCCGAGACGAGCCGGTCCGGGCCGGGCGCGGTGGCAGAGCGCACGCCGTTTGTGGGCCGCGCGGCGGAAACGGCGGAGCTGACGCGGCTGCTCGATCGTCTGTTGCTGGGCGAGGGCGGCCTCGTCCTGATCGGCGGGGAGCCGGGGGTCGGCAAGACGCGGCTGGCCCGCGAGCTGTTGCGCGCGGCCCAGCAGCGGGGGTGTCTGAGCCTCACCGGCCACTGCGCCGAGGCGGAAGGCGCGCCGCCCTTCGCGCCGTTCATCGAGACGATCGAGCAGGCCGTGCGGCTGGTGCCGCAGGCGGTGCGCGCGGCCATGGGCGAGCAGGCTGCGGAGTTCTCAACGATGGTGCCGAGCCTGCGGCGGACGTACCACGACATTCCTCCGACACCTGAGGTGCCGCCCGAGCAGCAGCGCCGCCTCGTCTTCAGTGCCTATCTCGACTACGTGCACCGCGCCACGCAGCACGCCCACAGCGTCGTCCTGCTGGACGACCTGCACTGGGCCGACGACGCCTCGCTGCAGCTCCTGCTACATCTGGCGCCGCAGCTGGCTAGGATG
>JBGPJH010000122.1:0-9291 GCA_041485305.1 Vicinamibacteria bacterium
CAGGGCTCTGCTCCACCGCACGCCAAGCTTCCCGCTGCCGCGGCCCGAACGCGCCGGGAGGTCTACCTCGTCGACAAGCCGGACGCACCACAGTCGCAGATCCGAATCGGCTCTGTCGGCGCGCCCCGCTCCACGCCCGACTACTTCCCGCTTCAGATCGCGAACACCGTCCTGGGCGGCGCGTTCAGCTCCCGGCTGAACATGAACTTGCGTGAGAAGCATGGTTACACCTACGGCGCCTCATCGCAGTTCGACATGCGCGCCGAGGCTGGGCCTTTCGCCGCGGCGGCCGGCGTGCAAACCGACAAAACGTCGGAGTCGCTGAAAGAATTCTTCAACGAGCTGAACGGAATCCTTCAGACAGTCCCGGCCGAGGAGCTCTCGCGGGCGAAGAACTACGTCTCGCTACGGTTCCCTGGTGGATTCGAAACGACGGGCGACATCTCTCGCCGCCTCGAGGAAGTGCTCGTCTATCACCTGCCGGCCGACTATTTCTCGCGGTACGTCCAGAACATCGAAGCGGTGACGGCGGCTGATGTCCAGCGGGTGGCCCGCCGGTATATCCTGCCGGACCGGGTAGCCGTCGTGGTGGTGGGCGACCGGAAGACGATCGAGCCCGGCATCCGCGCGTTGAACCTTGGGCCGATCAACGTGGTGTCGATCGAGGACGTCTTCAGCCAGCCAGCGGCTGCGACGCGCTAATAAGTCTCGTCGCTCCCAAGGCGCAACGACCGAGATCGTCAGCGGCATTACCAATGTGGAACACTCAGCCCCTTCGAGACGCTCCGCGATAATCCTTCCAACGCCCTCGCCAGAAACGAGTTGATGCCTGTTCCGACAGGGGAATGTTGCTTGCACAAACAGAGAGCGTGCGAGCCGGTCTCCTGGATCCGGGATTCTCGATGGTGGAAGTGCTCGGGACCCTGGGCATCATGGCCATCGTCGCAGCCATTGCCGTCCCGGCAACGACCCGCTCGGTCGGCGGCCTTCGGTTGGGGGGCGATGCGCGCAACGTCCACAACACCGTTGGCCTCGCCAAGATGCGTGCCGCCTCGAGATTTTCGCGCGAGCGGATGTTCGTCGACCTCACGACCGATTCATTCCTTCTTCAGTACTGGAACAAGACGTCGGCGTCGTGGGTCACCGACGGGGGTTCGACCAGGCTCGCCACAGGCGTACGCTTTGGCTTCGGCACGCTGAGTGCGCCGCCGCCAAACACCCAGGCGGCGATAGCGCAGGCGCCCGCATGTCGGGACGATGCAAACGGCGTGATCGCCAACACCGCGTGCGTGGTCTTCAACTCGCGTGGAATTCCAATCGACTCGGCCGGCGCTCCGACCGGCAATACTGGTTTCTACCTGACCGATGACGTCGGCGTCTACGCCATCACGCTTTCGGCCACCCCGCTCATCCGGTTGTGGTGGTCGCCCGCCAAGACGACGAGCTGGACACACAAATGACCCGTCCCGGTGGTCGGCGTGGCTCTGGCCAAGGCTGGCCGGTCGCAGCCGGCTTCAGCCTTCTGGAGACGGTGTTCGCGCTGTCGCTGCTGTTGGTCGTCGCAGCGGGCTTGCTGCCCCTCGGCTTCATCGCCACGACCACCACGGAAAACCAAGGGCATCTGATGGCGCGCACGACGGAATACGCACAGGACAAGCTCGAGCAGTTGCTGGCGCTGACCTACGGCGACACGACGTCGGACACGCGCCTCTTCCCTGCCACCGATACCGGCGGTAGTGGCCTGAACGTGGGGGGGAATTCGGATCCCGCGGCTCCTGTCACGCCATACGTCGACTATCTGGACATCAACGGCACCCTTCTGCCCGCGGTCGGGGGACAGCCACCTGCGAACTGGTACTACAAGCGGGTGTGGCAGGTGTCGAGCCCGTCGGCAAGCCTCAAACAAGTGACGGTCACGGCGACGTGCAAGAGCGCCGTTGGTAGCGTGGGACGCGTGCCGCGATCGACTGTCACATCGCTCAAGACGTTTCCCTTCTGAAAAATGCGCCCGACTGAGATCACAATCGCTGCACGGGCCTCGACGGCAAGCCGGCAGGCAGGGTTTTCGCTCATCGAGCTGATGATCGCGGTCGCCGTGATGATGATTGTGTCGAGCTCGGTCCTCACGGGCGTGCTGACCCTCACGAAAGTGAGCGGTACGGTGTCGAACCGGAGCGAGATGCATTCTGGCGTCAGAAACGCGACCGAACTGCTTCAGCAGGAGGTCGGGCAGGCCGGCAGGGTCGTTCTGCCGAACACCGTCACGCTCGGAGCCGCCGTGGCCGCCGGCGTGGCCACCGTTGGTGTGACGTCGGTGTCGGGGATGTTCGTGGGCGAGCAGCTCGTCGTCGACGCCGGCGCGAACGAGGAGACCGCCACGCTCACCGGAGTGAACACGGCCAACAACCAGATCACCACGACGTTCGCCAACGCGCACGCTGCCGGATCGCGCGTTGCGGCCTTGGGTGGTTTCGCTGCGGGTGTGGTGCCGACGTCGGTTGCCAATGGCTCGACCGGCAACGTTCTGAAGATTTTCGGGGACATCAACGGGAACGGCCAGATGGTGTACGTCGAATACCGATGCGACACCGTGGCCGGAAACTTGTACCGTCAATCGGTCGCATGGGGCGCCGCGGCGAAGCCGGCGCTGACCGCCGCGGACGCTCTGCTGAACAACATCGCGGTCAACCCTGACGGCACGCCGTGCTTCACGTACCAGCAGAAAGCCGTCAACGGCACGGCGTTCGTCGTTGACGTGGCGATCACGCTCACGGTGCGGACCGCCCAGGCGGATCCGATCACGGGGCTCTTTCAGACGGAAACGAAGGCGCTGCTGAACGTGTCGCCTCGAAACGTGTTCAACGTGTGGCAGCTCGCTGGACTCGGCGTCAACAATCGGGTGCAGCCGATGCCGGCGAGCGTGCAGGCGCTCTTGCCCTAGCCGGGGAACAACAGTCCATGAATCGCTCGAACGAACAAGGCATCGCGATGATCCTGGCGTTGTTCATGGTGCTGGCGGCTTCCGTCATCGGGGCCTCGCTGATGTTCGTCTCGCAAACAGAAACCCTGTCGAGCATGAACTACCGGCTGATGTCGCAGGCCCGGTACGGCGCCGAGTCGGGCGTCCACAAAGCCGCGAACTACTTGCTGAACACCTACGCGGCGCCCGGCACGGTGGGCGATCCGCTCGCCAACTACAACACGACCGTCTCACCCGTCACCTACAACGGCAACCCGGTTGTGCTGTCGAGCGACCCGGCGGTCTCCTCCAACTATCCGGTCGCAGCCGTTCGGACCGCCTTTGGCGCGGCGGCCCAGGGCACACTCAACGTGAACGACGGCTCGGTGACCTATACCGCGTATGCCACGTTGACATCGATGAGGCAGATCACCGACGTGTACAGCGGGTCGCCGGTGACCCTGCAAACGTGGGAGATCACCGGTGACGGCAACATCGCCGGAGCGCGACCCGCGCAGGTCGAAGTACTTGCCACGATCGAGCGCCAGACGACACCCGTCTACTCCTACGCCGCGTTCGCCACCGACAACGGCTGCGCCTCGTTGTCGTTCGCCGGCGGCGCCACGACCAACAGCTACGATTCGACCGGTGCCCTCGTTGGAGGGGTGCCTGCGGTATCGAGCACGTCGGGCAACGTGGGCACCAATGGCAACCTTACGGATGTCGGTAACACCACCGTCATCAACGGCACGCTGTCCACGCCGAGGACGGGCGTCGGGGCGTGCTCAGCCAACAACGTGACGGCTGAAACTCTCACCGGGGGCGCGACGGTCAGCGGCGGGCTCAATCAACTCTCGCAGGCTGTCTCCTATCCAACGCCGGCTCCGCCCAGTCCGTTACCGCCGACTACAAGTCAGTCGTTTACTCAGAACGGTGGATGCCCGGCCGGGGTCGCCGACTGCAGCGCGAGCGCGAGCGGCGCGACCATCACGCCCCCGTCTCCCACGTCAGTCGAGACGCTCGGGAACATCACGTTGAACGGCAACGCTGTGCTCCATCTGAGGGCCGGCACCTACGTGATCAACAGCCTGACGCAGGCGGGCAACTCGAAGATCGTCGTGGACTCGGGACCGGTGATCTTCCAGGTCGCGGGGAAGGACGGCACGGGGGGCAACATGGCGACGCCGATTACGATCACCGGCAACGGCATTAGCAACCCCACTTACAGTCCGAACAACCTGGAGTTCATCTACGGGGGTCCGGGTCAAGTGAAGCTGAGCGGCGGCGATACGACGTCGGCGCTCGTGTATGCGCCCAATGCAACGGCAACCTTCTCGGGCGGCGCTGATCTTTACGGCGCGGCGATCGTCAGACAAGTCACGGCCACCGGCGGTGCGGTGATCCACTACGATCGCCACCTGCTGACCTCCGCGGTCACGGCGGGAAACTACATGATGAGCGCGTTCACCTGGAAAAACTACTGATCGTCATGCCGACAACGACGACCACGACCGCACCAATCAGGTTGTGCCAGAGGAAGGCGATTGGGGTGGTGAAGGCGACGATCAGCACGACGATCATGCCCGCAATGAGCCCCCAGAAGGCTCCAGCAGCGGTGGCGCGCCTGGTCAGCATCGCGAGAATGAATACGCCGAGAAGCGACCCGTAGAAGAACGACCCATACCGGTTGACGACCTCGATGAGCGACCCCTGATTCGCGGCGTACATCGCAACCACGCACGAGAACAGACCCCATGCGACGGTCGCGACTTTCGACACGGCGAGGTAGTGGCGGTCGGTCGCCTCCCGGACGAAATGCCGCCTGTAGAAGTCGATGACCGTCGCTGTCGCCAGCGCGTTCAGCTCGCCTGCGCTTGCCGACATGGCCGCCGCGAAAATGGCCGCAATCATGAGCCCGACCAAGCCAACCGGCATATGGGTCGTGATGAAGGTCGGAAACACATAGTTGACATCCGTATACCGGAGGTCGCCCGTCGTCTCCTTCACGATGCCCGTCGCCCGCGCCCGAATGTCGCGAACGCGGGCGTCGCTGGCCAGAAACTCCGCCCGATCGTTTCGTACAGCGGCCACGCGGCGTGCCGCAATCCCCTCCTCGAACTGCCGCTCGAGCGAGGCGTAGTCTGCCGCGTAGGGGCCCGCGGCCACGCGCGCGTCGTACGCCCGGTTGAACAGCATCGGTGGGGGCCGAAACAGATAGAAGACGAACACCAGCACGCCGGTCCCGAGAACCAGCAGCTGCAGCGGGATCTTCACGTACGCGCTCATGAGCAGCGAGTGCCGCCCCTCGTCCACCGATTTCGCGGTCAGGTACCGCTGAACCTGGCTCTGATCGCAGCCGAAATACGCCAACATCAGAAACAGGCCGCCGACCAGGCCCGACCAGAACGTGTAGGTTTCGCGGAAGTCGAAGCGGAAGTCGATCGCTCGCAGCCGTCCGGTCGCACCGGCCAGCTGCAACGCCTGGGGGAAGCTCACGTCGTTGGTTATCCCCATCACCAGGACCGCCACGGCAGCGCTCATGCCGCCCACGATGATGAACATCTGCTTCACGTCGGTCCAGGCGACCGCCTGCACGCCCCCGAAGCTGGTGTAGAAAATCATCGGGATCGAGATGACGAACACCGTCGCGGGCAGCCGCCAGCCCAGAATCGCGGAGATCACCACGGCCGGCGCCGCCAGCGTGACGCCCAGCGAGAACGCGCGTCCCACGAGGAACAGGAAGCTGGCCAGCGAGCGGGTGCGGGCGTCGAAGCGCTGCTCCAGGTACTCGTACGCCGTGTAGACCTTCGCCCGATGGAAGAACGGGACGACCGTGAGCGACAAGATGATCATCGCGAGCGGCAGCCCGAAGTAGAACTGCACGAACCGCAGGCCCGTCGAATACGCCTGGCCTGTCGTGCCCACGAGCGTCACCGCGCTCATCTGCGTCGCCATGACCGAGAGACCGACGACCCACCACGGCAGCGAGCGATTGGCGAGGAAGTAGCCCTCGACCTTGTCCGTGCCCTTCGAACGGCGCAGGCCGTCGACGACCACCCAGAGGATGTACGCGAGCACAATCGCCCAGTCAATCGCCGTCACGAAAAGCTCCTCCCAAGCCACCAGAGCAGCGCCATGACGATCACTTCGACGATCACGACACCGATATAGGTGTTCTTCAACGATTGCGTCCGGTCGGGATCGGCAGGCGGCGTGGTCATCACAGCGCTGACGCGCGTTGGGCCAGGCGCCGCTCGGCATCGCCGAGCGCGTTCTTGGCGCTGGTCCACCACGCCTGGTCCGCGTCGAGCCCGGCCCGAGCGGCAATGGAGGCGCGGGAGGTCTCCACAGGCGCCGGACCGCCATGCGTGCGCCGCACATCGATGAAGTGTCGCGGACTGAGGATGTTGGCCAGCTCGCCGTCCGAGTAGACGAGCGGCGCACCCAGCAGCGCGGTGGACACCTCGGCAAGAAGCTCGGACAGAGGGCGCCCGGGGTGACGTTGACGCTCGGCGATGAGGTGTCCGGCAATCGCATGCGCCGACTTGAACGGGATGCCACGATCGCGCACCAGCGTATCCGCCAGCTCGGTGAGCGTGGTCCATCCCTCGGCCGCCCGCGCTTCGAGGCGCTTGGCGTCGAACTGTGCGGTCCGCATCGCCGCCGCCACCAGCTTTACCGTGCGCGTGGCGTCGCGGAACATCGAGAACACGAGCGGCTGCAGATCGTCCTCGGTGTCGACAATGTCGCCGAATGGCGTGTTGTGGACGCTCGTCAGAATGGCCTGCGTCTGGCCGAGCGCCTTGCTGCCGATGGCACGGGCGTGTTCGAGCGCCACGGGATTGCGCTTCTGCGGCATGATGCTGCTGCACTGGACGAACCCGTCGCCCAGGCGAACGTAGTCGAATTCCGACGTGGACCAGAGGAGCAAATCCTGCACGAAGCGTCCGAGCCCGGCGAGCAGCACGCCGGTCGACGCCGTGCTTTCGAGCAGGTAGTCGACCGTCGCAATGCTGCCGTACGTATTTCCCGTCGGACCCGGGAAGCCAAGCAAGTCCGCCGTGAGCTGCCGGTCGATGTCGAATCCGGTTCCGGTGATGGCGCAGGCGCCGAGCGGGCTCCGGTTGGTCCGCTCGTACGCGCCTTGGAGTCGCACCGCGTCTCGCTCGAGCTGCTCGACGACCGCCAGCAGGTAATGCGCGACGGTGGTGGGCTGCGCGCGTTGCGTGTGCGTGTGTACGGCAAAGACGGTCTCCCGGTGGCGGTCCGCGAGGTCGAGGAGCGACCGCCGGAGGTCGAGCGTCGCCCCGACCAGACCAAGGACGAACTCCCGCTGCCGCATCCGGTACATGGTCATGTCGATGTCATTCCGGCTGCGCGCGGTGTGCAGTCGACCGGCGACATCCTCGCCACAGGACTGAACGATCAGGTGCTCGACGTAGAAGAAGAGATCTTCGTAGGTGCCGTCGTAGGTCACCCGCCGCACGTCGGCTTCGCACACCGCATCGAGCGCTTCGCGGATCGCATGCGCGTGGTCGTGAGGCACGATGCCCTTCGCGTCCAGCATGACCAGATGCGAGTAGTGAATCGCCATCAAGGGTGACAAGAAAAGCGCCTTGGCGTCCTCGAAATTCTCGTTGAGGACATAGGTGATGTATTCGGGAGCGAACGGCATGGCTCGGCCGGAGTATATCCCGTCCTATAATCGCAACATCATGCGCACAACGGCCTGCCTCGTGGCCACACTCGCGGTTGCGACGGGAACGGCGATCGCCCAGTCAGACCCGTTCGACGCCCGCGCCCGCGCCGTCCTCAAGGAGCTCGTCGAGATCAACACCACCGAGTCGGCGGGCAACACCACGAACGCCGCCGAGGCGATGGCCGCCCGCCTGAAGGCCGCCGGGTTCGCTTCCGAGGACGTGCAGGTCGTCGGGCCGAACGCCAGGAAAGGCAATCTCGTCGCGCGCTACCGCGGCAGCGGAGCGCGTCGGCCGATGCTCCTGCTCGCCCATCTCGACGTCGTCGAGGCGAAGCGCGAGGACTGGTCCTTCGATCCGTTCACGCTCTTGGAAAAGGACGGATACTTCTACGGTCGCGGGACGTCCGACGACAAGGGGATGGCGTCGCAATTTGTCGCGAACCTGGTTCGGCTCAAGCAGGAGCACTTCACTCCGGATCGAGATCTGATCCTCGCCTTGACCGCCGACGAAGAAGGCGGCGACTTCAACGGCGTCACCTGGCTGCTGGACAGCCACCGCGCGCTCGTCGACGCAGAGTTCGCAATCAACGAGGGCGGCGGAGGGGTGGCCCGAAGCGGCAGGAACCTTGTCGTCGAAGTACAGGCGGCCGAAAAGGTCTACCAGGACTTCCGGCTCGAGATCCACAACGGCGGCGGCCACAGCTCGCTACCGGTCAGGAACAACGCCATCGCACGTCTGGCCGCTGGCCTGACGCGCCTCGCAGCCTTCGAGTTCCCGGTTCGGCTGACCGATATCACACGCGCCTACTTCGAGCGCTCTGCGACGGTTCAAGCCGACGCCCAGACGGCCAAGGACATGCGGGCCGTCGCCAAAACCACCGACATGCGCGCCGCAGCCCGGCTGGCCGCGGCGTCTCCGTACTTCAATGCGATGATGCGGACCACGTGCGTCCCGACGCGGCTCGAAGCGGGCCATGCCAACAACGCTCTGCCGCAGCTGGCATCGGCGATCGTCAACTGTCGCCTTCTCCCGGGCGAGGGGGCCGAAGAGGTGCGGCGTAGGCTTCTGGAAATCGTCGCCGACCCACAGGTTGCCGTGACGTTTGTGGGAAGCGCCACGCCCAGTAACCCGGCAGCGCTCCTTCCGGAGCTCATCGAGTCGGTGGAGACCCTGACACGATCGATGTTTCCCGGCGTTGTGGTAGTCCCGGTCATGAGCACCGGCGCGACCGACGGACTGTACCTGCGGAACGCGGGAATCCCAACCTTCGGCGTCGACGCCACCTTTGCGGATATCGACGACGTGCGAGCCCACGGACGGGATGAGCGCGTCGGGGTGAAACAGTACTTCGAAGGGCTGGAGTTCCAGTACCGCCTGATCAAGATGCTCTCGTCGCATTAGAGGCTAGTTGTGTGGGGTCCGACCCAGCGGCGCCGCTGCTCTCGTTCTAGACACGTGGTATATTTCTAGACAGGAGAAGCCCATGGCGCTGAGCGTGAAGGATCCCGAGGCCGACCGCCTGGCCCGGGAAGTCGCCGCCCGCACGGGGGAGACGTTGACCACGGCCATCGTCGTCGCGTTGCGTGAGCGGCTCGCCCTGTTGCGTGGTCGGCCCAGGCGCCGACGGCTTCG
>JBGPJH010000123.1:0-9211 GCA_041485305.1 Vicinamibacteria bacterium
GCCGAGCTGAACCGCACGCTGTTTCTGGCCCCCTATGAGGCGGAAGCCCATCTGCTCGTCGGTCGCATTCACTTGCGCGGCGGCCGGATCCGCGAAGCGATTGATGCGCTCAAGATCTCGCTGTGGAGCCAGGAAAGCGTTCCCGCACACGTCGCGCTCGCCGATGCCTACCTGGGGGCGAAAGACGCCGCGATGGCGCGAGGCGAGATCGAACGCGCTCTCATCCTGGATCCGGCGTCCACCGACGCCAGGCGGGTCCTCGAGACGCTTCCGCCAAAGTGAGAGCCGGCGCCCGAGCGTGCTAAAATTGCTTCTACTTGGCAGTGCACGCGCAAGACGATGCGTTTCACGAGATCCAACTGAACAGCAAGCAGTTGGTGTTCGTGTTCATGGTCGCCACAGTCGCCTCGGTGGTGATCTTCTTGTGCGGTGTGTTCGTCGGGCGAGGCGTTCGAGCCGAACGCGGCGGCACGGAGGAAGCTGCGGTGATGACCGAGGCACCTGCAGCCGACGTGGCGCCGCCCAGGAGCCCTGCCGGCGGCGCGCCGGTGCCCAAGGGCGCCGACCCCACGGCTGCCGCGTCCCCTCCGACCGTTGACGATTTGAGCTACGTTGCCCGCCTCGAGAAGCGCAATCCGCCGGCGGAGGATCTCAAGCCCGCGCCTCCCTCGCCGCCGAAACCGCCGAGCGGGCCTCCAGCTGAAACGAAGGCGTCTTCCGGGCCGCCGCCCTTGACGGAGCGGAAAGCGACGGCTTTGCCGCCCTCGACGGAGAGCAAGCCGAACGCTCCGCCTCCTGCTCCGGCGGCCAAGTCCCCACCCGCGGCCGAAGCGGCGTCGCCCCCCGCCACGCAAGCTGCGTCGCCAGGTCAGGGCTACATGGTGCAGGTTGCCGCTCTCAACGTGCGCAGCGAGGCCGACGCTATCGCGAAGCGGCTTGTGTCGAAAGGCTACACGGCATTTGTCCAGGCGCCCACCGGTGGGACCCCGGCCGTGTTCCGCGTTCGCGTCGGCCCCTTCACTACGCGTCTGGAGGCGGATACGATGGCCGCCAAGCTTCAGAGGGAAGAGCAGTTCAAGCCCTGGGTCACCCGCTAATCAGCGTTCGGCCGTCAGCTTTCAGCTCCGCAGGGCCCAAGCACCTCAGCACCCAGGCACCCGCCCGGTTCTATTCGACGAGACTCAAACCCCACGGACCCTCGCCGACCGGGATCTTTGTCACCACCTGCTGGCTGGCCACGTCGATCACCGACACGTCATTCGAGGGCCCATTCGCCGTGTACAGGGTGGTGCCGTCAGACGAGATCGCGATGCCCCAAGGTCGCGGGCCGGCCTCCACGGACCAGAGGATCTGGTTGGTGGCGGTGTCGAGCGCCAGAACCGACCGACTGCGACCAGTCGACACGTACACCCGCTTGCCGTCCCTGGTGCTGATCACACCCATCGGACGAACGCCCTCGCCGAGCGGAATCGTCTGTATCACGGCGTGCCGACTCACATCGACGAGCGCGAGCGCCGCACCATTTTCAGACGTGATATACGCGCGTGACCCATCCGGGAGAAAGGCAATCGACCTGGGCCGGGGCGGCACGGCGAACGACGCCACCGTCGCCTTTTTCTCGAGATCGATCACGAACACCGCGCCTTCGCCTTCAGAAGTGACGTACACGAGTTTGCCGTCGGGGCTGGCCGCCACACCTTCGGGCTAACTGCCGACCTTGTAGGTCTGGACGACCTGACGGGTCGCGACGTCGATGACGCTCATCTGCGCCGCGTCCTCGTTGGCGACGAAGAGTCTGGCGCCGTCAGCGCTCACCGCCACCTGTTCCGGGTCGGATCCGCCTGGAAGTACCATTGCGAGCTTACCCGCGCGCAAATCGACCACACCGATCCCATCGGCCTGCTTGTCGGGCGGAGGCAACTTGCTCTCGTCGACGCCGGGGCCGGCGATTGGCGATCCGCTGAGGGCGATGTAGAGCAGCCGACCGTCAGGGCTTGGCCTCAGGCCGCGTGGACGCTTGCCGAGGGAAATCGTCGCAATCGCCGTTCGGGTCGTAGCGTCGATGATGGTGAGTGTCCCGGAGCGCTCGTTGGTGACGTAGAGTCGAGGGCCGGTCTTGATTGCGCCCGACGACTTGTCGGCGGGACTGCTACACGAGGCAGCGAGGCACGCACAGAGGCAAAGCCAGAGGGGACGGTGCATGGCATATCAGTCTAGTACACTTGCAGCCAATGGTCACGCGCTCGTGGGGGTACTCGCTTGCCGTCGTTTCAGGCATCTTGCTGGCGCTCAGCTTTCCGAAGTTTGGCCATCCAGCGCTCGCCTGGGTCGCGCTGGCCCCGCTCCTCGTGGCGCTCGATCGCCAGCCGCTCGGACGGGCGTTTGGCCTTGGTCTGACGTCGGGCGTCGTGTTCTTCGCCGGCACGTTGTACTGGATTACGGGCGTGATGGCGGTGTACGGCGGCCTCAACATTGTGTCTGCCATCCTGATCAACGCGGCCCTCATCGCTTATCTGGCGCTATTTCCCGCGGCCTTCGCGGTGGTGACGTCTCGTCTGCGGTGGGCGGGAGATCCGCGCACGCTGATGGTCGCGCCGTTCGTGTGGGTGGCGACCGAGCTGGGGCGCACGCACCTGCTGACAGGCTTCCCGTGGGTTCTGCTCGGCTACAGCCAGGTGCGGGTTTTGCCCGTTGCCCAGCTGGCGAGCGTTGTTGGCGTGTACGGCTTGTCGGCGCTCGTGGCGAGCGTGAGCGCCGCCCTGGCCGTCTTCGCGTTGGGCCATGCGCGAAGCAGGATCGATCGCGCTCTGCCGCTGGTGGTCACCGTGGCGATGGTCTTTGGCGTGGCGGCCTGGGGAAACTTTCGGCTGTCCCGTGGGGAGCTGACCCGCGCCGGCAGGCCGATTCGCGTCGGGCTCGTTCAGGGCAACGTCGATCAGGCCGAGAAGTGGGACAACCGACGTGCAGCGGACATTTTTCGAAGTTACCTGCGAATGACGAGCCAGGCGATCGGTCAAGGCGTCGACATGGTGCTGTGGCCCGAATCCTCGACCCCTTTCTACTTCGAGGAAGATCGCGCCGGGGCCCAGGAAGTACGCGCGCTTGCGCACCAGGCGAACATCGCGATCCTCCTGGGCAGCGATCAGATCGAGCACGGCGCCGAGACGAAGTACTACAACTCGGCGTTCCTGGTCCAGCCCAACGGCAGCACGGATGGGGTGTACCGAAAGATGCACCTGGTCCCTTTCGGCGAGTACGTCCCGCTCAAGAAACTTCTGTTCTTTGCCGCGCCGCTCGTCGAGGCGGTGTCGGATTTTTCGGCCGGTGATGCGGCTGTACTGCTCCCGCTGAACGGGCATCTGATCAGCACCGCCATCTGTTACGAGATCGTGTATCCCGACCTGGTCCGACGATTTGTGGGGGCCGGCAGCGAGCTGCTGACGACCATCACCAACGACGCGTGGTTCGGGCGCACGGCGGCGCCATATCAGCATTTCGCCCAGGCGTCGATGCGCGCGATCGAGAACGGCCGGTATCTCGTGCGTTCCGCCAACACCGGGATCAGCGGCGTCGTCGATCCGTACGGGCGGGTGCTGTCCGAGAGCCGATTGTTCGAACCGGCCATCCTCGTCAGCGAGGCGAGACTCCTTCGCGAGCCGACCGTGTACACGCGCACCGGCGATGTCTTCGCGTACATCTCGGCCCTCGCGACTCTCGGCCTGCTGGTACTGACGCGCGGCCGTGTACAATAGCGGGATGCTGACAGTCGACGACCTGAAACGACGCTACGAAGATCTGAGCAAGCGCGCGGGCGATCTGCGGAGCTATCTTTGAAGCGGCCAAGCCCGACGAAGAACTGACCCGCCTCGAGGCGCGTGCCGCCGCCCCCGACTTCTGGAAAGACCAGGCCGAAGCGCAACAGACCCTGCAACGCCGCCGCCGGCTCGAACAGGACCGCGACCTCATGCTGTCGCTCAAGAAGAAGAGCGACGACCTCGCGGTGCTCCTCGAGTGGGCGGACGCCGGCGAGTCGGTCGATGCCGAGTTCGCGCAGGCGCTCGACGCGCTCGAACTGGAAGTGCAGGCCGGCGAGGTCAAGAAAATGCTCGGCGGACAGCACGACCGCAAGAATGCCATTCTGACGATTCATCCGGGGGCCGGCGGAACCGAGTCGCAGGACTGGGCCGAGATGCTGCTGCGCATGTACTTGCGGTGGGCGGAGCGCCGTGGCTTCAAGCGGGAACTGATGGACTACCAACCGGGCGAAGAGGCCGGTCTCAAAAGCGCAACCGCGATGGTGACCGGCGAGTACGCGTACGGGCTGCTGTCGGCCGAGGCCGGCGTCCATCGCCTCGTGCGGATTTCTCCGTTCGACCAGGCCGCCCGGCGGCACACCTCGTTCGCCTCCGTCTACGTCTGGCCCGAGCTACCCGAGGACGTCGACGTCGACATCGACGAGAAGGACCTGCGCATCGATACCTACCGGTCGAGCGGCGCCGGCGGCCAGCACGTGAACGTGACGGATTCCGCTGTGCGGATCACCCATCTGCCCACCGGGATCGTCGTGTCCTGTCAGAACGAGCGATCGCAGCACCGGAACCGCGACTCCGCGATGAAAGTGCTCAGGGCGCGCCTTTACGACCTGAAGATGAAGGAGCAGCAAGCCAGGCTCGCTCAGATCAGCGGTGTCAAGAAGGAGATCGCCTTCGGCAGCCAGATTCGCAGCTACGTCCTGCACCCCTATCAGCTCGTGAAGGATCATAGGACCAAGGAGCAGGTCGGCGACATCAACCGCGTGCTCGACGGCGACATCGACGCGTTCATCAAGAGCTACCTCATGAAAAAGTCGAGCGGCGCACTCGGTGAGCCGACCGCCGACGATGATGAGGACTGAGCGCCAGCCCTCCAAGTCCGGAGCGTTGCTCGTCGCGGCTGGCATTCTGCTCAGCCGGCTTGCCGGTCTGGTGCGGCTGCGCGTCTTCGCCTACTACTTCGGCCTCCAGTCGGACGCGGCTGACGCCTTCAACGCCGCGTTCCGCATCCCCAATATTCTCCAAAACCTGTTCGGCGAGGGCGCGCTCTCGGCGTCGTTCATACCGGTATACGCCTCGCTGGTCGCACGTGGCGAAACCCGCCTGGCCGATCGCGTGGCCGGCGCCGTCGGGGCGCTCCTGGCACTGGTCGTGTCCGCTCTGGTCCTCGCGGGCGTCGCGGCGACGCCGCTCCTGATTTCCGTCATCGCGCCGGGATTCACGGGCGACAAGCGGCTGCTGACGATCACGATCGTGCGGATCCTCTTTCCCGGCGCCGGTCTCCTCGTCTTATCCGCCTGGTGTCTCGGTGTCTTGAACAGTCATCACCGATTTCTGCTGTCGTACGCGGCTCCCGTGATGTGGAACGTCGCGATGATCGCGACGCTTGTGATGTTTGGTGCGCGTGAGGATCTGTCGCGGCTAGCCGTGATGCTCGCGTGGGGCTCGGTCGCCGGCAGCATCCTCCAGTTTGCGGTGCAGCTTCCGGTAGTGTTCCGAGTGGCCCCCGGTGTGCGCCTCGTGGTCGATACAGCTTCGGGTCACGTACGGACGGTCGTGCGGAACTTCGTCCCCGTATGTGTCAGCCGGGGCGTCGTCCAGGTCAGCGCGTACGTCGATGCGCTCCTGGCCAGCCTGCTACCGACCGGGGCGGTCACGGGTCTGTCGAACGCGCAGTTGCTCTACACGTTGCCGGTCAGTCTGTTCGGCCTGTCCGTCGCCGCCGCGGAACTGCCCGCCATGGCCCGCACCGCCGCCGTCGATGGGGCAGCAGGGGACGCCGTTCGCCGCCGGCTCGATGACGGCCTCCGACGCATCGCCTTCTTCGTCGTCCCCTCTTCGATGGCGTTTCTTGCGCTGGGCGACGTCATTGCCGCGGCACTGCTGCAGACCGGCCGCTTTCGCCATGAGGACGCGCTCTACGTGTGGGGCATTCTCGCGGGATCGGCCGTGGGACTGCTTGCGTCCACGCTGGGTCGTCTGTACTCGTCGACCTTGTACGCCCTGGGCGACACGCGCACCCCGCTTCGATGTGCGCTCGCCCGCGTGGCCCTGACGACGGTGTTTGGCTACTTGTGCGCCATCCCGCTACCGCGGTGGCTGGGCATTCCGCTGCTCTGGGGTGCGGCCGGCCTCACGGCGTCAGCCGGCTTTGCGGGCTGGGTGGAGATGCTCATGCTACGGGGTTCCCTCAGCCGTCGCATCGGGGGGACCGGGCTCGCAACCGGTTATGTGGCGAAGCTCTGGGCCGCCGCGGCCGTCGCCGCAATAGCCGCCTGGGGCGTCAAGCTCGGGCTCCCGGCGACTCATCCTGTGCTCGTGGCCATCGCCGTGCTCGGGCCCTACGGCGCGGTGTTTCTCGGTGCAACGTTCGCCCTGCGCCTCCCCGAAGCGCAGGCGGCGCGGCGCGCCCTGTCCATCGCCAAGTGGATCAGCAAGACCTGATCCTCGGCCGGCTCATAGCGCGACGGCGCGACACTAGGGCAGGCGGGCCAGTTCGCCCGGTTGTGTGCCGGAGATGAAGGTCTCGGTGATGGCGCCGGGCATGCCAGGCAGAGCGAGATTCCCCGTTGCTCTGTCGATGGTGAGGAACACGATGTTGCCGGGAGCCTGGAACTCCGGGGGGCTGTCTTTATCGGGCCGGCCGTCGATGTAGGCCTTCATGAATTCCATCCAGATTGGCAGCGCCGCGACCGCGCCCGTCTCGTTCGCCCCAAGCGGCTTCTTCTCGTCCAGGCCGATCCATACGCCAACGGTGAGATCCGGGTCGAATCCCACGAACCAAGCGTCTGTGTTGTCGTCGACCGTCCCGGTCTTCCCCGCGAGCGGCCAATTGATGCCCGCCGCCGAAGCGGCCGTGCCGCGCAGGATGACGCCGCGCAACAGGTTGGTCATGACGAACGCCGTGTCGGTGCGAATCACGCCCACTGGGTCTGCCCGGTTCTCTTCGAGCAGGTTGCCTTCCCGGTCCTGCACCTTGAGGACGCCGAACGGCTTCATGCGCACGCCCTGATTGGGGAACACCGTGTAGGCGCTCGTCACCTCGAGCAGCGTGCCATCGCCGGCGCCGAGGGCGATCGGGAGGTAGGGCGGAAACTCTTCGTCGAACCCGAACCGTTTCGCGTAGGCCACCACGTTTTTCGGCCCGAGCGTGTCCATCATCTTGATCGCAGGGACGTTCCGGGAGTGTTCCAGCGCGTGCCGAAGCGTAACGGCGCCTTCGTACTTGTGGTCGTAGTTCTGAGGCGCGTAGATTTGACCGTTTCCCGACGGGTAACTGACCGGTTCGTCGACGATGATCGACGCAGCGGTGAAACCCCGATCGATGGCCGTCGTGTAGAGAATCGGCTTGAACGTCGAACCGAGCTGGCGGTACGCCTGGACCGCGCGATTGAACTTGCTTCGTCCAAAATCCCAGCCGCCGACCATTGCGCGGATCTGGCCCGTCCGATTGTCGATGGCGACGAGCGCGCCTTCGACGATCGGTGTCTGTTCGAGCGCGACCGACGCCGTGCCCGCGGCGTCGTCGAGCGTCCGGATCTCGACTTCGATCAGATCCCCCGCCTTGAACAGGTCGGCTGCTGACGTCCGCCGCGTCCACGCGAAGCCGTCTCGGGTCAGGTCCGCACGATACCGCCCGATGTTGAGTCGCGCACCCCCGGCCGGCGCCGGCTTGCCGACCGCCGCGACCACCGCAGGCACGACGTCGCCGGCCACCATCGCCCGCGACCATCGGTCGTCTTTGAATTGGTCGATCGTGAGCCCCTCCGTGATGATGTTTCTGTTCGGTCGCCGGAATCCCCGGCGTTTATCGAGCCGACGGAGGCCCTTCGCGATCGCACGATTAGCAGTCTCTTGCATCTTCGGATCAAGCGTCGTCGTGACGGACAGGCCGTTTTCGTACAACGCCTTCGCCCCGTACTGGCGCTCGAGATGCTTTCGCACCTCTTCGACGAAAAACGGAGCAATACCGGGCGGTTGTGTGGGCTGACCGCGCGTGACAATGGGCTTCTGTTTGGCCGTGTCCGCCTCCGCCCGCTTGATGTAGCTTTCGTCGGCCATCCGCTGCAGCACCACGTTGCGGCGTTGTGTCGCGCGCTTGAGATCCACGAACGGGCTCTGGCGTTCGGGCCGCTGGAACAGCCCGGCGATGAGGGCGGCCTCCTCGAGGGCCAGGTCCTTGTTCGACTTGTTGAAATACAGGCGGGAAGCAGCCTCGACGCCGTACGCGCCGTGGCCCAGGTACATCTGGTTGCAGTAGATCGTGAAGATCTCCTTTTTCGTGTACCGCCGTTCGATCTGAATTGCGAGGATGGCTTCCCGGAGCTTCCGCTCGAATGATTTCTCGTTGGTGAGCCCGAACTGGTCCTTCAAATTGCGCGCGAGCTGCTGCGTCAGCGTGCTCGCGCCCTGCGCACGGCGCCGTTCCACGATGTCGGTGAAGGCGGCGGCCGCGATGCGCCAGATGTTGATCCCGAAATGGCGGTCGAAGTCCGCGTCTTCGGTCGCGATGATCGCTTGCCGGAGCATCGGGCCGATGTCCTCGTATCCGACAATGACCCGCCGTTGGGTGGCGAACTCACCGATCGACTGGCCGTTTCCCGCGTAGACACGGGTGATCGTGCTGGGCGAGTAGTTGTCGAGCGCCGACACTTGGGGAAGATCGCCCGCGTAGGCGAACAGCACGCCGCTCAGAATGCCGGCCATCGCCACCACGACGAACAGCGCGACGATGACAGCGCTTTGTGCGAAGCGAATGATGACGTACCGAGCCACGATGCTCTCTGATTCTCCGTTCGTAGTTCCCGCCCGCCCGTGGTCGGAGCGTCTCGGGCGCCGGCGAGCGTGGGCCTCCCAGTGTAGCAAGGACCATCGCCGGGAGCCCGCCGCGACACCCCGTCGTGCTGCCGGCCCGAGGGCGGCGCGGGGTGCTGGTCGCGGGGAGGCAGGTTGCCTCGAGCCTCGCCGGGCGATGCTTCTGCCGGCCGAGTCCCGCGCGGGATCGCCCTCGGCTCGTGAGGCGACCGAACGGGTGCAGCCTACAGGGGGTTGATTATATGTAACTCAACTTTTATACTTAAGACGTTATCACCTTCTACATGCAAACTGACGAGGTACTCAATGAGCAAGATTATCGGAATCGATCTTGGCACGACCAATTCGGTTGTTGCGGTGATGGA